>NZ_JBFRFG010000009.1:0-149186 GCF_052114705.1 Terrabacter sp. 2YAF2 | reverse complement strand
CGATCCGCCGCGCTACCTCCAACGCCGGTAGGCCCTGCTCCAGCAGCCCCAACGCCTGCTGCCGCTGAGCCCAGGAATACGTCCCCGGGATTCCACCCATCGCCTGCCTCCACGCAATCCGTGTTGCGCAGACGATCTGAAGCCAAGCGTCGGGAAACTGAGCACTCGACGCTCGAGTGCGCACTTCCGCGCGGACACCGGCATCGGGAACTGAGCACTCGACGCTGGAGCGTTCCGTTTGGCGGTCAGTCCTCGGAGAGCAGCCGCCAGGGGGAGAGGTTGTACATCCCCAGGCAGCGGGTGGAACGGTGGTGCGTCAGCACGCTCATCGACCCGGCGTCGAGGATGAGCTGCTGGCCGAAGCGCGGGTCCACCCCGAGGAAGGTGGCCGTCAGCACGCGCAGCGCGTGGCCGTGGCCGAAGAGCGCGACGTCGCCGTGCTCGAGGTCCGGCCAGACCTTGTCGATGACCTGCTGGGCCCGCGCCGACACCTCCTCGACGGTCTCGCCCGGCGTGACGCCGGGCTGCACGCCGTCGACGAAGACCTCCCACGGGTGGCCGATCTCCGCGCTGATCTGCTTCGTCGTGACGCCCTCGTAGGCGCCGTAGTCCCACTCGCGCAGCAGCGGCTCCACCTCGAAGTCACCGAGGCCCGCCAGCTCGGCCGTCCGCTTCGCGCGCTGCAGCGGGGAGACGAGCACGCGCTCGAAGCGGTGCTTGCGCAGCACGTCGGCGAGCTCGCGGGCAGCCGCCTCACCCTCGGGCAGCAGCGGGAGGTCCGTCGTCCCGGTGTGCTGCCCACTCAGCGACCACTCCGTCTCGCCGTGCCGGAAGAGGTAGATGTTGCCGGGAACGACACCGTCGGGAGTGGCCATGACCGCCACAGTATCGGCGAGCCCGCGCCTCGGGCCGTCGCCGACCGGCGACGCTCCGGCACACTCTCGCAGACTCTCGGCAGACTCTCGGGCAGACTCTCGTGCAGACTCAGCGACATGGACCTGCCCTTCCACCTGCTCAACGTCTTCTCGATCGCCGGTCGGCCCTTCTCGGGCAACCCGCTCTGCGTCTTTCCCGACGCCGCCGCGCTCACCGACGAGGAGATGCTGGCGTGGGCGCGCCAGTTCAACCTCAGTGAGTCCACGTTCGTGACGTCGCTCGGGGACGGCCCGGCGGGGGACGCGGACGTGCGGATCTTCACCCCCGGGCACGAGATGCCCTTTGCCGGGCACCCGACGCTGGGCACGGCCGAGGTCGTCGCAGCGCTCGTGGGCGGTCTGGACACGGTGCACCTCACCATGCCGGCCGGGCGCATCCCGGTCACCCGCGTCGACGGCGGCTGGCGCCTGACGGCCCGGGCCGCCACCCTGCGCGAGGTCGAGGCGAGCGGCGCGGACCTCGCTGCCGCGCTCGGAATCGAGACCGTGTCGCTCGTGCGCTCCGACGCCAGCTGGGTCGACGCCGGGGTCGAGCAGCTCGTCGTGCGGCTCGACGACGTGGACAGCGTCCGCGCCTGCGACCCCGACCCGCACCGGATGGCCGAGCACATGACCCCGCCCGACCGTCCCCCGCACGTCTACGCCTGGGCCTGGAGCGGGCCCGAGAGCATCGAGGCCCGGCTCTTCTACGCGCAGGGCCAGGCCGTCCTCGAGGACCCCGCCACCGGATCGGCGTGCGCCAACCTCGGTGGCTGGCTCGTGTCGCAGGGCGCCCGCGACGTGTCGATCGAGGTCGACCAAGGGGCCGCGGTGGGCCGCCCGTCGCGCCTGCTCCTCGACATCGACCACCGGGGCGGGATCCATGTCGGCGGGCGCGTCGAGTCCGTCGGTCGCGGCACCTGCTCCCTCGAGAGCGTGGGGGCGTGACCGTGGCGACCTACATCGGCTTCCTCCGCGCGGTCAACGTCGGCCAGCGCTGGGTCAAGATGGAGCGTCTGCGAGCACACCTGTCCGACAACGGGTTCGATGACGTCGTGACGCACATCCAGAGCGGCAACGTGCGGGTCACGACGTCGATGCGCAGCGTCGCCAAGGTCGAGTCCGCCCTGCGCGGCCTGATCAGCGACGAGTTCGGCTTCGACGTACCCGTCATTGCCCGGACCCCGGCCGCCCTGCGGCAGACGGCCGCTGACGCCGACGCTGCGGAGTCTCCGCTCGGCGATGACGCCCGGCGCTACGTCACGTTCACGACGGGCGGGATCAGCGCGGACGGGCGTCGGGCGCTCGAGGCGTGGGACGAGCCGGGGGAGAGGGTGCTCGTGCTCGGGAGCGACGTGCTGCTCTTCCTCACCAAGCCCGCGCACCAGGCCAAGCTGACCAACGCCCGCCTCGAGCGCCTGACCGGAGCGACCGGCACGGCCCGCGACATCAAGGTCGTACGCGCGCTCGCCGAGAAGTGGGGCAGCTGACGGGTCCCGGCCCGACCGACCGCCACGAGCCGCTGCGCCGCCGCACGGGCGTGCGTGGCCCGGGCTGACGGCATACCTCATGGCGGTCCGCCGGACCGCCACGCGCCGCTCAGAGGCGGGAGCGGCGGACGAGCTCGAAGCAGACGACGGCGGCAGCGGCGGAGACGTTGAGCGACTCGACGCCGGCCGCCATCGGGATCGACACCCACGTGTCGACGAGCTCGGCCACCTCGGGGGTCAGCCCGGCGGTCTCGCTGCCGAGGACGAACGCGACGGGCTCCGGCAGGTGGGCAGCGAAGAGGTCGTCGTCACCGCCGGCGTCGAGCCCGACGACGTGGAAGCCCGCGTGCTTGAGGTCGGCCACGGCCTCAGCCGCGGTGAACGCCTTGAGGATCGGCGCCCGGAACGCCACCCCGGCCGAGGCCTTGACGACGAGTGGGTCGAGAGAGGCGACGCCCTTGCGTGGCACGACGATGCCGTCGATGCCGGCTGCGGTGGCGGAGCGCAGGATCATCCCGACGTTGGCGGGGGTCGTCACGCCGTCGAGCACGAGCACGGCGCGCAGGGACGGCGCGTCCTCGCCGAGTGCCGACTCGAGCGGACGCATCCGGGGCGCCACGACGTCGGCGAAGACGCCCTGGTCCTGTCGGCCGTTGCCGGCGAGCTTCTTGACCCGCTCGGCGCTCGCATGCTGCACCTCGACGCCCCGGCGCCGGGCCGCCTGCTGGATCTCGCGCAGGCCGCTGCCGCGGGCCCCGTCGGCGATGACGACCTTGTCGACGTGCAGGTCCCCGTCGAGGAGCACCTCGTGGACGGGGTTGCGGCCGTAGACCGTGATGAAGCGGTCCTTGGGGGAGATGTCGGCGCTCACCGCGACAGGATGTCACAGCGGGAATGGGGGAGGACCCCGCGACGTTCGATATGATTGAATCATCAATCAAAAGGAGCTGGGACACATGCAGTTCGGGATCTTCACCGTCGGCGACGTCACCACCGACCCCACGACGGGCCGTACGCCGACCGAGCACGAGCGGATCCAGGCCACAGTCGCCATCGCCAAGAAGGCGGAGGAGGTCGGGCTCGACGTCTTCGCGACCGGACAGCACCACAACCCGCCGTTCATCCCGTCGGCCCCCACGACGACGCTCGCCTACATCGCGGCCCAGACCGAGCGGATCCTGCTGTCGACGTCGACGACACTCATCACGACGACCGACCCGGTCCGGATCGCCGAGGACTACGCGACGCTCCAGCACCTGAGCAACGGCCGGATGGACCTCATGATGGGCCGCGGCAACACCGGCCCGGTCTACCCGTGGTTCGGCAAGGACATCCGCGACGGCATCCCGCTCGCCATCGAGAACTACGCCCTGCTGCACCGCCTGTGGCGCGAGGACGTCGTCGACTGGCAGGGCAAGTACCGCACCCCGCTCCAGGGCTTCACGTCGACGCCGCGGCCGCTGGACGGCATTCCCCCGTTCGTGTGGCACGGGTCGATCCGGAGCCCCGAGATCGCCGAGCAGGCCGCCTACTACGGCGACGGCTTCTTCTCCAACCACATCTTCTGGCCGGCCAGCCACACCAAGCAGATGGTCCAGCTCTACCGCCGCCGGTTCGAGCACTACGGCCACGGGAGCGCCGACCAGGCCATCGTCGGCCTCGGCGGGCAGGTCTTCATGCGGAAGAACAGCCAGGACGCCGTGCGCGAGTTCCGGCCCTACTTCGACAACGCCCCGGTCTACGGCCACGGCCCCTCGCTCGAGGAGTTCACGAGCCAGACCCCGCTCACCGTCGGCAGCCCGCAGGAGGTCATCGAGAGGACGCTCGGCTTCCGGGAGTACGCCGGTGACTACCAGCGCCAACTGTGGCTGCTCGACCACGCGGGCCTGCCGCTCAAGACCGTCCTCGAGCAGCTCGACATCCTCGGCGAGGAGGTCGTGCCCGTCCTCCGCAAGGAGTTCGCCGCCCTCAAGCCCGCCCACGTGCCCGACGCCCCGACCCACGCGAGCCGGCTCGCCGCCGCGACCGGCACCGCAGCGTCCACCGTGCCCACCCTGGAGGTGACGAAGTGAACCCGTTCCACATCGCCGTCGTCACGGCCGGCGTGACCCAGCCGTCCTCGACGCGCCTGCTCGCCGACCGCCTCACCGACGCGACCGTCCGGGCGCTCGCGCCCCGCCAGGTCGTCGTCGAGGTGGTCGACGTCCGAGACGTCGCGCACGACCTGACGAACAACGTGCTCACCGGTTTCGCCTCCCCGGACCTGCAGGTCCGTCTCGACGCGATCGCCGAGGCCGACGCCGTCATCGTCGCGACGCCGGTGTATGCCGCGTCGTACAGCGGGCTGTTCAAGATGCTCGTCGACGTGCTCCCCAAGGACACGCTGCGCGACACGCCGGTCCTTCTCGGCGCCACCGGCGGCACGGCCCGGCACTCGCTCGCCATCGACCACGCCCTGCGGCCGCTCTTCGCCCACCTCGGCGCGCTCGTGGCCCCGGTCGCGGTCTTCGCGGCGAGCGAGGACTGGGGCAGCGTCGAGGCGGGCCGACTCGGGGAACGCATCGAGCGGGCCGGCACGGCCTTCGCGGCCCTCGTCAGCGGCTCGCCTCGAGCCGCCCGGGTCGACCCGTTCGCGGACGTCACGCCTTTCGAGGCGATGCTCACCGACGTGCGGGGCTGAGCGCGCCCCACCGAGGCCACCCACCACACTTGGGGGCATGACATCCGACGCCACCAGCCCGGCCCTGACCCGGCGTCTCACCACGCGTGACGGCGTCTTCATCGGCGTCGGGTCGATGGTGGGGGCGGGTCTGTTCACCGTGTTCGCGCCGGCAGCCGCGGCCGCCGGGTCGTGGCTGCTCACCGCCCTCGCGGTCGCGGCTGTCATCGCCTGCTGCAACGCCACCTCCTCGGCCCAGCTCGCTGCGCAGTACCCGAGGTCGGGCGGCACCTACGTCTACGGCCGCGAGCGCCTCGGACCGTGGTGGGGTTTCCTGGCCGGCTGGGGGTTCGTCATCGGCAAGACCGCCAGCTGTGCGGCGATGGCGCTCGCGGTCGCCGTCTACCTCGTCCCCCCCGGCCTGGCAACGCCCGCTCGCGGCCGCCGTGGTCGTGGTGATCGCGGCCGTCAACTACCACGGCATCACCCGCACCGCCGCCCTCACCCGGTGGCTCGTCACCGTCGTGGTCACCCTCGTCGCCGTCGTACTCGCCGGCTCCGCCGCGGCCCGGTGGGACGTCCCGACGGTCGACGGCGGAGTCCCGCTGCCCGGGTCCGGCGGCCTCGGGGGCGTGCTGCAGGGAGCGGCCCTGATCTTCTTCGCCTTCGCCGGCTACGCGCGCGTCGCCACGCTGGGGGAGGAGGTCCTCGAGCCGGCACGGACCATCCCGCGCGCCGTCCTGCTGAGCTTCGCCGTCGTCGTGCCGTTGTATGCCGTCACGGCCATGCTCCTGCTGCGCGTGCTGGGGCCGGGCGCCACGGCGTCGACGCAGGCCCCGGTGCGCCAGCTCGCCGTCGCGGCCCAGGGTCCGGGCGGGTGGCTGCCGTGGGCGGCCTCCGCCGCGGCGGTGGTCGCCGCGCTCGGGGCGCTGCTCGCCCTCGTCGCCGGCGTGGGCCGAACGGTCCTGGCGATGGCGCGCGAGGGCGACCTGCCCCGCCCCCTCGCTGCCGTGCACGAGCGGTATGCCGTGCCGCACGTCGCGGAGGTCGCCGTGGCCGTCATCGTGTGCGTGCTCGTCCTCACCACCGACCTGCGTGGAGCCATCGGCTTCTCCTCCTTCGGGGTGCTGCTCTACTACGCGGTGGCCAACGCGTCGGCGCTGACCCAGGACCCGGCGCACCGGCGCTACCCGCGGCTCGTCGCCGGGGTGGGTCTGGTCGGCTGCCTGACCCTCGCGGTCGCGGTGCCGGTCGGGTCGCTCGTTGCCGGCCTCGGCGTGCTGGCCGTCGGTGTCGCCGGCCGTCTCGTGGCCCTGCGCCTCCGGGCACGGTCATGACCATGCCCACCGGCGGGAGGGAGTCGCAGCGACAGGGGGCGGGTAGTGCTCCCCATGGCCCCCGGGCGCGACAGCCCCTACGGTGGGCGCACCGTCGACAGGAGGAACGCGTGCTCTACCGCAAGGGTGCTGACCCAGAAGCCCTCGACCGTGTCGCCCGCGAGCTGAACGCGTGCGCAGGCGAGGTCGAGGTGATCCGCGCCAACGGCGCGAGGGCCCTTGCCGTGCTGAGCCGCTCATGGGGTGGCGCAGACGCCGATGCGGCCCAGGAGAGCTGGCGCGCCAGCTCGACCGCGTTGTCGTCGCTCGGCTCGACCCTCGACCGGATGGCAACACGCCTCGGCGACAACTCCCGCGCCCAGCGATCGGCCAGCGGTGGCCCCGGGAGCCTGTTCACGCCGGGGCCGTTGCTCCCGTTCGGGCTCGGCGGGTCGGCCTCGGTCGGTGTCGAGGCCACGGCTGGACCGCCCTTCGCCGACGGTCTACGGGGCACCAGGCCCCAGGAGATGGATCTCCAGCTCGCCGAGCTGGCCAAGGGCGTCTACGACGGCACAGGCACCGACGAGTTCGACGTGCTCGACACCTCGCAGCTCGAGGCGCTGGGGATCGATCCCCGGACGCTCACGGGTCCCGGCGGCTTCGCCGCGAACATCTATCGCGACGAGGACGGCGACTACGTGCTGGCCTTCGCGGGCACCGACCCGACGAGCGTCAGTGACTGGGCGACCAACGCCCAGCAGGGCATGGGCGGCCTCAGCGCGCAGCACCTCCAGGCCATCGCCCTGGCCCAGCACCTCGCCAGGGCCGTCGGCAGCGAGAACATGGTGCTCACCGGGCACTCCCTCGGCGGCGGTCTCGCGAGCACGGCCTCCGTCGCGACCGAGGTGCCGGCCGTGACCTTCAATGCTGCGGGCGTCCATCCCAACACGGTCCTGGCGGCCGCCGCCCTCGGCCACCACGACGCAGGACTGTCGTCGGGGCAGATCCGCAACTACCACGTGCGTGGCGAGATCCTGACGACGGTGCAGAACCCACTCGGGTCCTTCGTCGACCACGTGCCCTTCGTCGGTGACGACCCCCTGCCCAACGCCCTCGGCACCCAGATCGCTCTCAACCCGACCAAGGGTCCCGACCTGCACCTCTCGCCGTGGGGACTGGTCAGTCCGGTCATCTCGATCGCCGACACGGCCAAGGACCTCGGCGGCTATGCCGTGGGCCTGCACGGCGCCCCGTCCGTCATCGACGCCATGGAAGCGAGCGCGTACTTCGGCAAGCACTGACGGGGCGGGTGCTGTCGTGCCCACCGGGCGGGCCGTCACGTTCCGGCGAGGTCCAGCCGGTCGACGACGAGGTCGGCGATGGCCAGCGATGCCGTGGCTGCGGGAGACGGCGCGTTGCGGATGCAGAGCACGGCGCCGACGCGGCTGAACCGGAAGTCCTCGACGAGCGAGCCGTCCGCATCCATCGCCTGGGCCCGGACGCCCGCGAGAGCGGGCTCGACATCGGCATGGTCGATCTCCGGGACGTAGCGACGCACGCGCTCGACGAACGCGTGACGGCTCAGCGAGCCGACGACCTCCTGCGCGCCGGTGCGCAGGTTGGATCGCGCGAAGCGTCGAAAACCCTTGGAGGCGAGGAGAGCTCGTATCACCTCAAGGTCGACGTCGCGGCGACGGTAGCCCTCTCGAGCGGTCGCGAGCACGGCGTTCGGGCCGAGCAGCACGCCGCCGTCGACGCGTCGGGTCAGGTGCACGCCGAGAAACGGGTAGCGCGGGTCGGGCACCGGGTAGACGAGCCCACTGACGAGGTGCGTGGCCTCGGGCCGGAGCTGGTGGTACTCACCCCGGAACGGCACGATCGCCGGGGTGGGGCCGTCGCCGGCCAGCACGGCGAGACGGTCGGCGTGCACGCCACCCGCAAGAACGACCCGGTCGGCGCGGACGTGTCGCCCATCAGCCGCCTGCACGTCGACGCGACCACCGGACTGCCCGAACCCCACGACCTCGAAGTCGGTCACGACCTGGGCGCCCCGGTCCCGCGCGTCCGCGAGCATGGCCTCGGCCACGCGTGAGAAGTCCGTGATCGCCGTCGTGGGGGAGTGCAGCGCCGCCCGTCCGACCGCGTGCGGCTCGACCTCTCGCAGGGCGTCGGTCCCGAGCCACCGGAGGCCGGGCACACCGTTCGCCAGCGCGCGGCACTCGATGTCACGCAGGCGCCCTTCCTCGGCCTCGTCGAGCGCGATGACAAGCTTGCCCACCTCCTCGTAGGGGAGCCCGCGCTCGCGGCAGTAGCGACGCAGCCGTTCGACGCCGGTGCGTGAGAGGGCGGCCTTGGCCGAGCCGGGAGCGTAGTAGAGACCTGCGTGCACGACGCCGCTGTTGCGCGCGGTCTGGTGCCGACCGGGCGTGAGCTCTTTCTCGACGAGGGTGACCTGCGGTCGCGGTTCGAGCAAGGTCAGGCGACGGGCGACGGCCGAACCGATGATGCCGCCACCGACGACGACGACCCGCGGTCGGCTCACCCCGCGGCGGTCCGTGCGGCCTCGTCGGCGGCCTCGATGTCGGTCGGCCTGGGCGCGGCGACGTGGGCGGCATACGGCTCGGGGTGACGACGGAGGTGGACCTTGATGTACGGGCAGAGCGCGACGATCGTGCGGCCCGCCGCCACCGTGGCGTCGAGCGCGAACGACGCGAGACGGGCGGCGAGACCCTGGCCCTCGTACTCCGGCCGCACCTCGGTATGGAAGAAGACGACCCGGTCGGGCGCCTGCTCGCTGGCGTCCTCGGCCCGGTCCTCCGTCACGAGGGCGTAGCTCGCCACGCCGATGACGCGCTCACCGTCGCGCAGCTCGAACCGTCCGCGCTCCGGGTTGTCGACCACCTCGAAGTGGTCGGCGTCGTCCTCGGTGGAGGCGGTCCGGCTCTCACCCGTGTGCTCTCTCATGCGCTCAGCATCGCGCACGCCCCGGAGCCGCTCAAGCGTCGGCCGCTGAGCGACTGCGGCCCGCCATCGGTCACGCCCCCGGACGCGTCCGCCACGACGAGCGGCCTCCGCCCCAACCAGAACATCACCCCCGCCCGATCCCCGCCCTGACTCGTCCCCCATGGCGCCAGCATGCCCGGCGGCGAGCCCGGGTGGCATCGGATGAACCTGCGGATGGTGTTGCGTCCGGTGTGGTGATCACCCCACCGCACGCAGCACCACGCGCCGGTTCATCATCCGGGCCCGCGCATGGCAGGGTGAGGGCATGGCGAAGTACTTCGACGTCCACCCGGTGGACCCGCAGCCCCGCGCGATCGGGCAGGCGGTCGAGATCCTGAGGTCCGGCGGTCTCATCGCCTACCCGACCGACTCGTGCTTCGCCCTCGGGTGCTCCCTCGACAACCCCGAGGGCAAGGAGCGGATCCTGCGCATCCGGCACCTCGACGACAAGCACCACTTCACGCTCGTCTGCTCGGACTTCGCGCAGCTCGGCCAGTTCGTGCACCTCGACAACTCCGTCTTCCGCGCCATCAAGGCGGCGACACCGGGGCCGTACACCTTCATCCTCCCGGCGACGAAGGAGGTCCCGCGCCGGCTGCTCCACGCGAAGAAGAAGACCGTCGGCGTCCGCATCCCGGAGCATCCGGTCGTGCGCGAGCTGCTCAAGGCGATGGGGGAGCCGATCCTCTCGAGCACCCTGCTCATGCCAGACGACGAGGAGCCGATGACCGAGGGCTGGGAGATCAAGGACCGCCTCGACCACGTCATCGACGCCGTCATCGACTCGGGGGAGTGCGGTCTGGAGCCGACGACCGTCGTCGACTGGTCCGACGGCTACCCGGTCGTCACCCGGGTGGGCGCAGGGGACCCGAGCCCCTTCGAGTAGGCCGCCGCGGCCGCCAAGGGGCACGATCGACGGCGACGGCGGGCCGCCACTGTCGCCGAGGCCGCCGGTGCTGTTCAATCGGGCCATGACCCCAGGCGCCGATGACGCCCGCCCGAGCACGGAGTCGATGTCCTCGCTGCTGGCGGACCTCGACCCCGCGGACCGCGAGACCATGGAGCTGCGTCTGGAGCGGTGGTTCGACGACCTCGTCGCAGCCCTCCGGGCGCTCTACCCCGAGCACGACGTGTCGGCGCTGGCCCTGCGCCTCGTCGAGTCGGCCGTCACCGCCTTCGTCGC
This sequence comes from Terrabacter sp. 2YAF2, assembly GCF_052114705.1. Taxonomy (NCBI): domain Bacteria; kingdom Bacillati; phylum Actinomycetota; class Actinomycetes; order Micrococcales; family Intrasporangiaceae; genus Terrabacter; species Terrabacter sp. 2YAF2. The sequence continues at coordinate 138,621 of NZ_JBFRFG010000009.1, read as the reverse complement.
CCGTTCGCCCGAGCTGCGCCGCCTCGACCAGCGCCGACTCCTGCGCCCGGACTGGCTGCAGCAGCCCGACATGTTCGGCTACGCCTGCTACACCGACCGGTTCGCCGGAGACCTCGACGGGCTGAGAGCCCGCGTCGACTACCTGCGCGACCTCGGCGTCAGCTACCTGCACCTCATGCCCCTGCTCCAGCCGCGCGAGGGCGACAACGACGGCGGCTACGCGGTCCAGGACTACCGCACGGTCCGGGCCGACCTCGGCACCGTCGACGACCTGACGCGTCTCGCGAGCGACCTTCGCGGACAAAGGATCTCGCTCGTGCTCGACCTGGTGCTCAACCACGTGGCCCGCGAGCACGAGTGGGCTCGCAGGGCGCGGGCGGGGGAGGAGCGCTACCGCGACTACTTCCACGTCTATCCCGACCGCGTCATGCCGGACGCCTACGAGCGCACCCTGCCGGAGGTCTTCCCCGACTTCGCCCCCGGCAACTTCACCTGGGACGACGAGCTGCAGGGCTGGGTCTGGACGACCTTCAACGAGTGGCAGTGGGACGTCAACTGGAGCAACCCGGACGTGCTGGTCGAGTACGCCGAGATCGTGCTCTACCTCGCCAACCTCGGCGTGGAGGTGCTGCGCCTCGACGCCATCGCGTTCACGTGGAAGCGACTCGGCACGAACTGCCAGAACCAGCCCGAGGTGCACGCCGTGACCCAGGCGCTGCGCACCGTGGCGCGGATCGCCTGCCCGGCGCTCGCCTTCAAGGCCGAGGCCATCGTCGGCCCGCGCGATCTCGTGCAGTACCTCGGCCAGGGTCCGCACGCCGGCCGGGTCAGCGACCTCGCGTACCACAACAGCCTCATGGTGCAGGTGTGGTCGATGCTCGCGACGGGCAGCACCGGCCTGACCAAACGAGCCCTCTCGGCGCTGCCGCCGACTCCGCCGAGCGGCACGTGGATCTGCTACGTCCGGTGCCACGACGACATCGGCTGGGCCATCGATGATGGCGACGCCGCTGCCGCGGGGCTCGACGGCCACGCCCACCGACGTTTCCTGTCGAACTGGTATGCCGGCGACCAGCCGGGCTCGTGGGCACACGGGCTGGTCTTCCAGCACAATCTCGCCACCGGAGACAAGCGGATCAGCGGCACGGCGGCGGCGCTGACCGGCCTCTCGGACGCCGAGCAGAGGGGTGACGAGGACGGTGTGGGGGCCGGTCTCGCACGGCTCTTCCTCGCGCACGCCGTGGTGGCCGGTTGGGGCGGCATCCCGGTCGTCTGGAGCGGGGACGAGCTCGGCCTGCCGAACGACCCGAACTGGGCACGGGAGTCGGGTCACGAGGACGACAACCGCTGGGCGCACCGCGAACGGATCGACTGGATCCTGGCAGCGCACCGCGACGACCCGAGCACGACGGCCGGCAAGGTCTTCGCGGGCCTGCGGCACCTCGCGACGGTGCGCGCCGGGCTGCCCCAGCTGCACGCGTCGGCGCAGACACGTGTCGTGCTCGAGACGAGCGACGGCGTTCTCGTCGTCGTGCGCTCGCACCCGAGCGGAGCGATGGTCTGCGTCTACAACGTCACGTCCTCCTGGCAGACCGTCGAGATGCGCCACCTCAGCGATGCCGGCATCGTGCACCCCTTCGACGCACTCGGCGGCCATCCGGTCTTCGGCGGAGCGGACGGCCTCGCCTCGCTGAGCCCGTATGCCGCCTGGTGGGTCGTCGAGGCGCCGGTGGAGGTGCCGCACACCTGACCACCGCGCTCCTTGATGAAGGTTGTGCGATAACCTTTACCAAGGAGGTGGGCGACGCATGGCTACCGCATGGCCGGCCCTCGGGACGCGCACCCTCGAGTGGCGCCCCGTCGAGGGGCTCCTCGAGGTGTCCCGACGGGCTCGGCGGGCCCAGCCCCGCACGTACGAGGCCGCCGTCGTGCGTCCCGTCGCCGATGTCGCGCTCACGCTCTCGGGCGACCTCGCCGCCGACCTCGACGAGGCGACGCGCCTGCTCGCGGCCTTCGACGCCGGGGGAGCGGGGGAGATCGCCCCCTTCGCCTCCGTGCTGCTCCGCTCCGAGAGCGCGGCGAGCTCGCAGATCGAGAACCTCACCTCGTCGGCACGCGCGCTCGCCGAGGCGGAGATCGGCGAGGGCCACCGGGCCAACGCCTCCGTCATTCTCGCCAACGTGCGCACCATGCAGGCCGCCCTCGAGCTGGCCGGGCGCCTCGACGAGCAGGCCGTGCTCGCGATGCACCGGGCCCTCATGGCCCAGCAGAGCCAGCACCGCCCCGGGCGCTGGCGCGAGGAGCAGGTCTGGGTCGGCGGCTCCCCGCTGCACCCCGCAGGCGCCGACTTCGTGCCCCCGGTCGCCGACGACGTGCCGGCCCTGATGGCCGACCTTGTCGCCTTCCTCGACCGCGACGACCTCCCGCCGCTCGCGCAGGCGGCCCTCGCCCACGCGCAGTTCGAGACGATCCACCCGTTCACCGACGGCAACGGGCGCACCGGCCGGGCCCTGCTGCACTCCGTGCTGCTCCACACCGGCGCCATCCACCGGGTCACCGTGCCCATCTCCGCGGGCCTGCTCGCCGTGCGCGACGACTACTTCGCCGCCCTCGGCTCCTACCGGGCCGGTGACGCGGAGCCGATCCTGCGCTGCGTGGCGACCGCCGCGCGGCACGGCACCGTCATCGGCCAGGACCTCGTCGGCGAGCTGCGGGCCGTGCGCACCGGCTGGGACGAGCAGGTGAGGGCCCGGGCCGGGTCCGCCGCACGCACGATGCTCGACCTGCTCGTGCGTCAACCCGTCGTGACGGCCCGCGTCGTCGTGCGTGAGCTCGACGTGTCGGCCCCCACCGCCCAGGCCGCGCTGCGCCGGCTCGTCGACGACGGCATCCTGCTCGAGTCGACGGGTCACCGGCGAAACCGCGTCTACCGGGCGCCTGACGTGCTCCGGGCCCTCGACGCGTATGCCGCAGGGCTGGGCCGTCGGCGCCGGTGACCCCGCTCGCGCCAATCGCGTGGGAGCGGGCGTCCGTCGGCCTCGCTTAGTGCGAATAACGCTGCAGGACAGTCGATTCCACGACCTCAAGGGACACGTCGACCCACGCGCCGTGCGGGTGGCACGACCCGAGCACCATGGGCTCGAGCGCGCGTCCGTCACGCCACCGGTGCAGTCCGAGCACGGTGTTGCCCTCGAGGCCCTCGGCCGGGGTGACGAGACCCGGCACGCAGCCCGGCGGCTCGGCACTGAGCCAGCTGAGCGCGCGCACGTCGGCTGCCGCGGCCCGGAGGTGGTGGAGCACGTCGGCGCGCCGGGCGGGCTCGAGGTAGGTCAGCGCCCACGACGTGAGCACGACGAGGTGGCCGTCCGGGCCGGGGCCCGCGGCGGCGAGGGCGAGGGCGGCGGGCAGGTCGTCGACCATGTCGCCGGCGACCAGCGTCTGCGCGTCGTCACGCAGCAGCGACCGGGCCGCCCGGAAGCGCTCCACCCGACCGGGAACGTCCGGCCACAGGCAGGCCTCGAGCCAGCGCACGGCGTCGTCATCGGCGACGTCGACGGGCTCCAGGTCCAGGCCCACCCGGGCCACGACGTGGGGGAGGCCGACGCCGTGGTCCACGAGGCGGTGGGCCGCACAGCGGCGGTCCACCCCGGAGCAGCGCACGGACGAGCCGGGGTCGCCGAGCCGGACGGGGCCCTCGCCCTCCCGGGCTTCCGGCGCCGTGAGCTCGACGGCGTAGCGCTCCACGCCGAGCAGCAGTCCCGCACTCGCGCCGAGCTCGAGCAGGGCGACGGGGAGGTCTGGCACGTCGGCAGCGGCAAGGGCGAGGCCGAGCGCGACGTAGACCGCGCGGTTGACCTCGTTCGTCTGCGTGCCATGGGTGGCGATGCGTTCGACGAGCTCGTCGCGGTGCGCCAGGGCGAACTGCCGGACGTCGGGCCAGGGGTCGCCGTCCGGCGTCATCCCAGGGCCCACGACACTCGGAAACCACTGTGCAGCAGGCGAACCGGGATTCTTCAACACGAGGTCGTGGACTGCTGCGAGCCACAGCACGGGACGCGCCTGACCGGGACGGGCGACGAGCAGCAGCGCGGCCGCCTCGTCGTCTCGGGCCAGCTCACGACACAGGGCCGCATAGAGCGGGAGGGCGGCATACTCGGCGGCGAACTCACCGAAGCGCCGCTGGACCCGGTCGAGCCGGGCGCGGTCGGCCACGGGGGAGTCGGTGCTCATCGGCGTTCGAGGAGCACGATGACCTCGTGGTGCGACGTCTGGGGGAACATGTCGAAGAGGCGGGCCCGGCGCGTCACGTAGGACGGCAGGACAGCGAGGTCGCGCGCGAGGCTGCTCACGTTGCAGCTCGAGTAGATGACGTGGGCGGCGTCGGACTGCTCGAGCCAGCGCGCCAGGTCGGGCCCGATGCCGCGGCGGGGCGGGTTGACGACGACCGTCGCCCGTCCGGACCGCACCAGGTCGGGGTCGAGCGCGCCCGGGTCGGTGGCGTCGCCCACCTGGAACTCGACGTCCCCGACGTCCGGGTGCCCCGTGCGGAGCTCCCGCGCCGTCCGCTCGGCGCTCAGCACGGCATCGGGCGAGACCTCGACGCCGACCACCCGGCCGACGGCCGCCTGCGCGGCGTGCAGGGCGAAGCCGCCGACGCCGCAATAGAGGTCGAGCACGGCGTCGGGTGAGACCTCTCGCATCCACTCCTGCGCCTGGCGGTAGAGGCCGGCCGCGACAGCGGTGTTGGTCTGGAAGAAGCTGTTGGGGCGCAGGTTGAGGGTCAGCCCGTTGACCGGCATCGCCAGCACGTCCTGCGACGTCAGGACGATCTCGGTGTCGCCCTCGAGGACGGCCTTGTGCTCGGGTTGGAGGTTGACGGAGACGACGGCCACGTCCGGCACCCGGGCGAGCAGCATCGGCAGTCGCGACTGGAGCAGCGCGAGATGCCGGCGCGAGCGCAGGACGAAGCGGAGCATGACCGTGCCGGCGGGGGAGAGGGTGAGGATGACGTGCTTGAGCTCGCCCCGCCGTGCGCTCACGTCGTACGGCTCGAGGCCCATCTCGTCGACGAGAGCCGCGACGCGCGGGATGAGCTGCTGCAGCGGCTGCTCGTGCAGGCCGCACGCCCGCAGGTCGACACCGTTCGCCTCGGCGTCGAGGATGCCGAGCGTCACGGCGCCGGTGCGTCCGCCGACGACGAGCTTGGCCTTGTTGCGGAAGGCGGACTCGGCGCTGGCGAAGGGATCGAGCCAGACGACGTCCGGTGCGGCGTCGGCCAGCTCGAGCTCGCACCGGCGGTGCTTGTCGGCGAGCTGGACGGCATACGGGACGCCCATGAGGGCGCACGACGCGCACCGTCCGGAGTCGAAGTAGTCACACTGCATCGCCGCCAAGGCTACGGCTCGGGCACTGCCTCTAGAACCACCGGTAGACGGTGCGGAGAGGAGCCCCGCTTGGGGCAAAGTGACATAATGTCGATTATCGGCGTTTGATCCAACCTCTGTGCCGGTCATCAGTCACCTGACTGCAACCGCGCGACCCCTAGGGCGCGACGTCCGCACCTGCCGCCACCCGTGCGTCCGCTCAGCAGCCGACGAGTGGTCGCGATCGAGAGCTAGGCATAAAGCTCCTGTTTCAGCGGGTCCCGACCGGACGGTGCCGGAGATGCGTCGAGTTCCGCTCGCGTCCTGAGGCCTCGGAGCATGCCGGTGGCCATGATGTAGTCGGCTGGGATGATCGTTGCGCCGTACAGGGCTGTGAACCACCAAGGGTCGGTGTGACCGCGCACGCGCAGGTGAACCCTGGTCGAGGCCTCTTCGAGCTCCCTGAGGTGGAAGCACCAGGTCCACGTCATCGTGGCGCCGTACTTCTCGTCCCAGCCGGGCGGTAGGTGCGTGCTCGACTTCAGGACGAGCAGCAACGGTGCCTCCACTTCGGCCACGACGTAGTGCGCCGTTCCGGGCGGTCCGTCCGGGATGATGTCGCCGGGCCTCAGGCTCCTAGTCAGGTTTGGGTCCAGACGGTCCAAGCTCTCCCAGTTCTCGGGGAAGAGCAGCGCGTCAACCCAGTGCGGGGTGTAGTACCCGCCCAGATGCCAGCCCATCTGAGACAGCCAGGCCCAGACGACGTCCGGGCGTGCCCCGATGGTGATGGCGTGGTTGGTCACCATTTGCGGTTGTGCGACCAGTTCGTCACCGGGCAGCCGAACCCGCCGCTCGTGAGGCGTGGATCCTGCCCGCCTGCCTAGGATCTGGAGCGCGCCGTAGGCGCCGATAGCCGATACAGCCGCCACTGCCGGGGTGCGACGCACGACCGATCACCTCCTGCTCCTACTGCAGCACGCGTCTCAAGCGGCAACAAGGGGCGAAGGTCACTCACCGGCTCGAGCACGTCGGGCGAGGCGCCGGACGGTCCGCGAGCCCGGTGAGTGCCTTGGGACTCGGCTCACGGCCCGGTTGGCGGCCCAGGCGCGATGAGGGCGTTCCCCACTCCCCTGCTGGCGCTACTCGTCTCACCTGCACACGTCTCGATACCAGTGTCGGCACCGCGACGAGAGGCCGAGTCCACACCGGCTCGAGCACGAGGAAAAGGAAGGACGCCAGTGGCCTCCTTCCATTTCCAACGTATAGCGCACCCCGGGTCTTGCGGCAAGACCCCGTGCATGCCGCAGAATCGCTGGCCGACACCTGAACCCGGGACGGAGCTCACCACGTGAACGCCCAGACGACCAGCGCCTTCGACCTTCCTGACCGCTTGGCTCCCAAGGCCGACCCGGCCCTCATCGGCCACGACGACGCGCACTTCGCGGCGATCGCCGAGACCCTGGCCCAGACGACCGCCGAGCTGTCCGACCGCCTGGCCGCCGCGCGGCGGGCGCCCGCTGGTCGAGGACAAGCCGCCCTGGACCGTGACCAGGAGGTCCACCGGCTCACGACCCGGCTGCGCACCCTGAGCCGTTACGGGCTCGACCTGTGCCTCGGCCACGTCGTTCATGAGAACGATTCCCATCCCACGTACATCGGACGACTCGGCCTGACCGACCGCACCGGTCGGCGGGTGCTGGTCGACTGGCGCTCCCCCGCCGCCGAGCCGTTCTTCGGCGCGACCCACGCCAACCCGATGGGCCTTCGGAGCCGACGACGCTACCGCTGGACGCGCGGCCGCGTTAGCGACTACTGGGACGAGGTCTTCACGACCGACGGCCTCGAGGGCCGGGCGGCCCTCGACGACGACGACGCCTTCATCGCCTCGCTCGGTGCCAGCCGATCACCTCGGATGCGCGACGTGCTGGCCACCATCCAGGCCGACCAGGACGCCATCATCCGTGCCGGCTCCCACGGCGCCCTCGTCGTCGACGGCGGTCCCGGCACGGGCAAGACGGTCGTCGCGCTGCACCGCACGGCATACCTGCTCTACTCCGACCCGCGCCTCGGGCACCGCCGGGGCGGCGTGCTGTTCGTCGGGCCGCACGAGCCCTACCTCTCCTACGTCTCCGACGTCCTGCCGAGCCTCGGCGAGGAAGGCGTCCAGACGTGCACCCTGCGCGACCTCGTCCCCGAGGGCGCCACGGCGCCGGCCGAGACCGACCCGGAGGTGGCCCGGCTCAAGTCCGGGATCGAGCTCGTCGACGCCATCGAGCCCGCGGTCGGGCTCTACGAGGAGCCCCCGAGCCAGGGGATGGAGGTCACGACACCCTGGGCCGACGTCTGGCTCTCCCCCGCCGACTGGGCTGAAGCCTTCGCGGCGGGCCAGCAGGTCCCCCACAACGAGGCCCGCGACGACGTCTGGGAGGCCCTCCTCGCCATCCTCCTCGACCGTCACGACCTGGAGGTTCGCCTCGACGACGACGGCCAGGACGTGGAGGCCGAAGCGACACCCGCGATGGTCCGGCGCTCGATCGAGCAGAACGGCGAGCTCCGGGCTGCGTTCGGGCGGTCCTGGCCGCTGCTCGACGCGGAGGACCTCGTCGGCGACCTGTGGACGGTCCCGGCCTACCTGCGTCGGTGCGCACCCTCCCTCAGCATCGAGCAGGTCCGTCGGCTCCAGCGTGAGCGACCGGACGCGTGGACGGTCTCGGACCTCCCCCTGCTGGACGCGGCCCGGCTGCGGCTCGGAGACCGGGAGACGGGCCGGCTCCGGCGCCGGCGCGACGCGGCCCGAGCCGCCGAGCGCGAGGAGCGGGCCACGGTCGCGGAGCACCTCATCGCGTCGGACGACTCCGACATGCACGTCATGTCGATGCTGCGCGGTGAGGACCTGCGAGGCGCCCTCGACGACGCAGAGCGCGACACCAACCCCGACCCGTTGGCCGGACCCTTCGCCCACGTGGTCGTGGACGAGGCGCAGGAGCTGACCGACGCCGAGTGGCGGATGCTGCTGAACCGCTGTCCGTCGCGGAGCCTCACCATCGTCGGCGACCGGGCGCAGGCCCGTCACGGCTTCACCGAGTCGTGGCACGAGCGCCTCGCCGGCGTCGGCCTCGGCCGGGTCGAGCTGGCCTCGCTCAGCATCAACTACCGCACCCCCGCAGAGGTCATGACGGAAGCCGAGCCGGTCATCCGGGCCGCCCTGCCGGATGCGAACGTCCCGAGCTCCATCCGCGAGAGCGGCGTGCCGGTCCGGCACGGCGCAGCGGCCGACCTCGAGGCGATCCTGGAGTCGTGGCTGGCCGCCCATGCGGACGGGACCGCCTGCGTCATCGGTGCCCCGGCTTTCGAGGAGCGGGAACGGGTCCGCTCGTTGACCCCCGCGCTGTCCAAGGGGCTCGAGTTCGACCTCGTCGTCCTCGTCGACCCGGAGCGGTTCGGTGACGGCATCGAGGGGGCGGTCGACCGCTACGTCGCGATGACGCGCGCCACGCAGCAGCTCGTCATCCTCACGAGCTGCTGACTCACGAGCCGCTGACTCACGAGCTGCTGACGCCCGCGGCGTGTTGACGCGGCTCCCCCTGTCGGGGCGCCCGGCCGTGTGGGACAGTCCTCGCATGTCGCACGTCGTCGTCAACGCCGCACGACCGGAGACCCGGGAGCAGCGGGCCTGGTACTGGTACGACTGGGCCAACTCCGCCTACATCACGACCACCGCCACGGTGCTCATGAGCCCCTACCTCACGACCGTCGCCGAGGAGGCCGCCTGTCCCGGCCTGCCCGACGGCCAGGACTGCACGACGAACCTCTCCGTGCTCGGCATCCCCGTCGCGCCGGGGTCGCTGTGGTTCTTCACCGTGACCTTCACGACGATCCTCTCCGCGATCGTCCTGATCTTCATCGGCGCGATCGCCGACCGCAGCCCGCATCCGACCCGTCTGCTGGGCGGGTTCGCGTGGGCCGGGGCCCTGGCCGCGAGCCTGATGTTCTTCGTCGCGGGTACCGACTGGCAGCTGGGAGCCGCGCTCGTCGTCATCGCCGGCATCTGCCTCGGCGCCTCGCTCGTCATCTACGACTCGATCCTGTGCCGCATCGCCAACGAGAACGAGCGCGACCGCGTCTCCTCGAAGGGCTGGGCCTTCGGCTACCTCGGCGGCGGCACCCTGCTCGCGCTCAACTTCGCCTTGGACTTCTTCCACGAGGACCTCGGGCTCGACCGGGCCCTGTCGACACGCATCAGCATCCTGTCCGCGGGCCTCTGGTGGGCCGGTTTCACGATCATCCCCTACCTCGGCCTGCGGCACCTGACCGGCACGGTCGAGACACCCGTCGAGCGGTCGGCCGGGGTCGTCGGTGGCAGCATCGCTCAGCTGCGGAGCACGTTCCGCGACCTCGCGAACTACCCGCAGACCAAGCTGTTCCTCCTCGCGTACCTCTTCTTCAACGACGGCATCCAGACCGTCATCGGCAGCTCGAGCGTCTACGGCTCCAAGGAGCTCGGCTTCTCGGAGACGACGGTGCTCGGGGTCTTCCTCTTCGTGCAGTTCGTCGCCTTCGTCGGCGCGCGGCTCTTCGGTCGGGTGGCGGCGTCCATCGGGGCCTGGCGCACCGTGCTCTACGGCATCGGCCTCTGGACGGTCGTCGTCGTCTTCGCCTTCCTCGTGCCGTCGAAGTCGCTCGTCATCTTCCTCGCGCTGGCCCTGCTCATCGGCCTCGTCCTCGGCGGCACCCAGGCGCTGTCCCGCTCGCTCTACAGCCAGCTGATCCCCCGCGGCCGCGAGGCGGAGTACTTCAGCCTCTACCAGGCGATGGAGCGCGGCACGAGCTGGTTCGGCACGCTCATCTTCGGGCTCGTCTACCAGTTCACGCTCAGCTACCGCTGGGCCATCATCGCGCTCATCGTCTTCTTCGCCATCGGCGGCGTCCTGCTCGCCCGGGTCCGGATGCGCGAGGGCATCGAGCAGGCCGGCAACCCGGTCCCCGCCGTCGTCTGAGACGCGTTTACAATCCTCGACGCGCGGGAACAACTGAGCCGTCGTGCTCGTTCAAGCGTCTGTGAGGGTATGACACCAGAGCGGTGTCCACACAGACACGAGTCTTGGAGGGGTCCACATGGCCGATCGAGCACTACGCGGTTCCAACCTCGGTGCGAGGAGCATGGAATCCGACGAGAACGTCGTACCGAGTGAGCGCCAGCTCACCGCGTACGTCTGCCCGGAGGGCCACCGCACCGAGCTCCCCTTCTCCATCGAGGCCGACGTGCCGCCGACGTGGGAGTGCCGCTGCGGCCTCGACGCGAAGCTCCAGGGCGACGGCCCCGAGCCCGAGGCCAAGCCGGTCAAGCACCAGCGCACGCACTGGGACATGCTCCTCGAGCGTCGTTCCATCCCCGAGCTCGAGGAGCTCCTCGAGGAGCGCCTGACGCTGCTGCGCGAGTCGCGCGGGGAGAAGCCGCGGCGGCGCAAGACCGCCTGACCCTCCACCACAGACCCCTGCAGGGAGCCCGCCCCGTTCGTGGAGGCGGGCTCTTTGCTGTCCCCCGCTCCCCCGATTCGGTATGCCGTCCCGCGGGGCACGCAGCTCGCGTCCCCGCCGTCGTGGCCGGGATCAGTCCTCGTCGATGATCTCGCCCTCGACGACCTCGTCGCTCGACGTCGAGCGCTGGGGGCCCTCGGGTGCCTCGTGCTGCTCCCACTCGGGCGTCTCGGGCGCCTCGGTCACCGTGAGGTTCGTGTAGCTCATCGTCTGGGTGACGAGGCGACGCGAGATGACCGCCGCGAGCAGGTTGCGCGCCACCGGCCGCACGAAGGGCAGCACGAGGACGAGGCCGACGACGTCCGTCACGAAGCCGGGCACGAGCAGCAGGCCTCCCCCGACGAGCACGACGATGCCGTCGGCGATCTCTCGCGTCGGCATCCGCCCGCTGCGCACCGCCTGGTCGAGGGCGCGCCAGGCCTTGGCGCCCTCACGGCGGATGAGCCACGCCCCGAGCAGCGACGTCGCGACGATGAGCAGGAAGGTGGGCCACCCCCCGATGGCCTCGCCGACCGCGACGATGACGACGATCTCGATGATCGGCAGGAGCAGCAGCCCGAGGACGGCGAGCTTCGTCAGACGCATCCGCCGAGCCCTTGGGGCGCTGGTCACGGCCGGTCCCCGACGGGCTCGCGGCCCCGGACCCGGCCGGCCACCGCGCGCAGCTGGCCCATCCGGTGCTCCACGCCCCAGCGGGTCACGCTCGTCAGGGCCTCACGGACGATGTCGTGGCCCATCTTCGAGACGCCGACCTGACGCTCGACGAACGTGATCGGGACCTCGACGACCGTGAGGCCGGCTCGGATGGCCCGGAGCGTCAGGTCGATCTGGAAGCAGTAGCCCTGCGACTGCACGCCGGCCAGTCCCATCGTGCGCAAGGCGCTCGTGCGATAGGCGCGGTAGCCGGCCGTCGCGTCGTTGACGTGCATGCCGAGCAGCACCTTGGTGTAGACGTTCGCGCCGACCGAGAGCACCTTTCGGTGGGCCGGCCAGTTGCGCACCTCGCCGCCGCGCACCCACCGCGCGCCGATGACGAGGTCCGCGCCGCCCAGGGCGGCGAGCAGCGACGGCAGCTGCTCGGGGAGGTGCGAGCCGTCTGCGTCCATCTCGACGGCTGCGTGGTAGCCCTCGTCGAGAGCGATCGCGAAGCCGGCGAGATAGGCCTTGCCGAGGCCCTCCTTCGCGGCACGGTGGACCACGCGCACCTGGGGGTCCGTGGCGGCGATGGCGTCGGCGATCTCGCCGGTGCCGTCGGGCGAGCCGTCGTCGAGCACTAAGACGTCGGCGGAAGGCACGTTGGCGCGCACCCGCGCGACGATGCCGGGCAGGTTGTCCCGCTCGTTGTACGTCGGGATGAGCACGGCCACCCGGGTCACCGGCTCACGCTGCGTCATCGTCATCCTCGTCCTTCGTCGTGTCTGGCTCGTCCGCGCCACCGCCGCGACGTACGCGACCTACGCGAACCCTGGCACCGCCGCGGAGGCCCAGGGCGAGCATCGTCAGCAGTGCAGCGGCGGCGACCCATTCCGGGGCCTCGCCCACCCGGGTCGCCAGCGTCGTGGCGTCCCGCAAGGGTAGTGCCCCTCGGACCACCGCCTGTGTGAACAACGACGTCACCTGGTGCGCGGTTCCGTCGGGCGTGATGAGGGCGCTCTGACCGACGGTCGACACGTGGACGACCGAGCGGCCGAACTCCATGGCGCGCAGACGGCTGATGGCCAGCTGCTGGGGCGACTCGGCGGTGTAGCCGAAGGTCGCGTTGTTCGTCTGGACCACCAGGACGTTGGCGCCCGCCTGCACGGCGTCACGCATGATGTCGTCGTAGGCGACCTCGAAGCAGATGGCCAGCCCGGCCCGGATCTGCTGCCCGGACGACGTGGTCACGCGGAAGACGCCGGGCGTCGGGCCCGCGACGAAGTCCTGCCGGACGAGGTCGACCTCCTTGCTGAAGATCCGCCAGAACGGCCGGTTGGGGATGTACTCGGCGAAGGGCACCGGGTGCCGCTTGACGTAGCGGTCGGTGTTGCCCTTGCCGGGCTCGAAGAGCAGGGACACGTTGGACACGAAGCCGGCGGGCTCCTCGAGGAGGCCACCGACGATGAGAGGGCGCCGCAACGCGTCGACGGTCTCGAGGATGAGGGCCTTGGCGTCGGCGTTGCGCAGGGGGTCGATGTCGGAGGCGTTCTCGGGCCAGACGACGAGGTCGGGGACCGGCGCCCGACCGGCGTCGACATCCTGCTGGGCCGTGAGGGTCGCCGCGATGTGGTTGTCGAGGACCTGCCGGCGCTCCGCGTTGAAGTCCAGCCCCGGCCGGGCCACGTTGCCCTGGACCCCGAGGAACTGGGCGCTCGGCCCGTCGGTGGGCAGCGGCACCGCGAGCCCCGCGACGCCCAGCACGAGTGCTGCGGCCACGAGGGACGCCGGTCGACCCCACGGCATACGCACGGAGGTCCCGGCGGCGGTGCTGCTTCGCCGGTGCGCACCGACCGCCGTCAGCGCGTGCTGGGCCGCCAGGGCGAGCAGGGCACCGCACAGCGCGATGACGAACCCGACGAAGGGCGCTCCGCCGAGCGCGACGAGGCGCCCGAACGGTGAGTCCGCCTGGCCGAAGGCCAGCTTGAGCCACGGGAAGCCGCCATAGGGCACGCGGGCGCGCAGGCCCTCGGCCACGACCCAGACGAGCGCGAACGCGAGCGGTCGGACACTCCCCCGGCGGCTCAGCCAGCCGTAGAGCGCGCCGGCCGCGCCGAGGAAGAGGGCCTGCAGGGTCGCGAGGGCGATCCAGGGCAGTGAGCCGACGTAGATCCCCGACCAGCTCAGCGTCGGGACGAAGAAGACGAGACCGCCCGCCAGTCCGAGCAGGAAGCCGCGGCGAGCACCCGCGCCGGCCCAGGCCCAGGCCCCCAGGGCGAGCGCGACCGGGGCTGCGACCCACACGTCGAACGTCGGGAACGCGAGACACAGCAGCCCGCCGGCGATCAGGGACAGGAGGAGGCGCCGCACGGGGTTCACCGTAATCCGTGCGTCACCCCCGGGGGGCTTCGCCCCCCCGGGTCCCCCCACAAGCGCGCTTGGCCGGGTTGGCCCTGCGAGCCCGGTCAGGGCACGACGACGACTCCGCGGGCGGTCGTGGCGACGACCGGCGGGTCGAGCGTCTCGGCCGCGGACGCGCCGCGCGCCGGGGTGCCGCGGGCGACGACGCGCACCTCGAAGTCCATCTCCCGCGAGCGCGTGCCGACGCGGATGATCTCGGCCGAGATCTCGATGACGTCCCCGGCACGCACCGGGGCCTTGAACTGCACGTCGCTGTAGGAGGCGAAGAGCCCCTCGTCGCCGTCCGTGACGATGCACATCTCCGTGGCGACGTCACCGAAGGCGGCCAGGGAGTACGCGCCGTCGACGAGATTGCCGGCGTAGTGCGCGTGGCTGTAGGGCACGTAGCGGCGGTGCGTGACCCGCTGCCCGACGCTCGCCGTGGTGGGCCGCTCGCTCATGACTTCTTCGCCTTTCGCTGGGTCATCTCGTGGACGAGGTAGCTCGCGACCTCGCCGGGGGTCGTCCCGCGGCCGAAGATGCGGTCGACGCCGAGCACCTTCTCGGAGCCGTCCTCGAAGCGGGGTCCACCGGCGATGAGGATGGGCACCTGCCCCGCGGGATAGGCCTCGCGGAAGGCTGCGGACATCTGCGTCGTGTTGTGGATGTGGGCGTCCTTCTGCGTGACGACCTGGCTGACGAGGACGGCGTCCGCCCGCTCGGCGTGGGCCCTGGCGACGAGGTCGGGCACGAGCACCTGCGCGCCGAGGTTCACGACCTTGATCTCGCGGTAGTACTCCAGGCCCTTCTCCCCCGCGAAGCCCTTGATGTTGAGGATCGCGTCGATCCCGACCGTGTGGGCGTCGGTGCCGATGCAGGCGCCGACGACGACGAGCTTGCGGCGCAGCTGCTTCTTGATCGCGAGGTTGACGTCCTTGGCCGACAGCAGGGGGTACTCGCGCTCGATGACGTGGACGTCGTCGAGGTTCACGAGGTGGGTGACGCTGCCGTAGACGACGAAGAAGGTGAAGTCCGGGCCCATGGCCTTGGCATGCACGAGGAGGGCGGGGTCCAGGCCCATCTTGCGCGCGAGCTGCAGTGCCGCGCCCTCGGCCAGCTTGTCGTGCGGCAGGGGGAGGGTGAACGACATCTGCACCATCCCGTCGCCCGTCGTGTCTCCGTAGGGTCGGATGACGGCGGCGCTCATGAGGTGGCCCTCTCCGTGGACGTATGCCGGGTGGCCGTGGGCGGCGTCCCGGCGTCGAGGGCGGTGATGGCCGGGTTGTCGTAGCCCGGCGCGCGCTCGCAGACGCCGTCGAGCCCCTTGCCCCCGGTGGCCGGCCTCTTCATGAGCCCGAAGGTGCCGTCGGCGATGGCTGCGAGCAGGGGCGCGTCGCCTGCGGCGTCGCCGTCGTGCACGATGCGGTCGAGCAGGTCGACGGCCTCGGAGAGCACCTGGCGGGCACGGGTCTGGATGTAGCCGTCTCGCGGCGGGTGGAAGTCCTCGGTGAGCCCGCTCGCCGCGTTCATGACGTAGCGGACGTTCTGCAGCGCCAGGTCACGGTCGGAGAGGAACGGGGTGACGACCGCCTCGGTCATCATGCCGACGAGCAGGATGCCCTGACCGGTCATGGCGCCGACGAGGTTGAAGAAGCCGTCGAGCAGGTAGCCGCGGAAGACGTCGCCCGTCATGTGCTTCGTCGGCGGCATCCACTTGAGCGGCGCGTCCGGGAAGAGCTGGCGCGCGAGCAGCGCGTGCGCGAGCTCCATCCGGAAGCTGTCGTGGATCTCGGGGTTGATCTCGAAGGCGTGACCGAGGCCGAGCTGCCAGTCCTCGAGCCCGGCCTCCTTGGCGAAGCGCTCGTTGAGCAGCTGGCTCACCGTGACGGTGTGGGCGGCCTCGACGGCGTCGGCCGTGGTGAGGTAGTTGTCCTCGCCGGTGTTGATGATGATCCCGGCGCGGGCGTGGACCTGGCGCGAGAAGCGCTGGTCGACGAAGGTGCGGATCGGGTTGATGTCGCGGAAGAGGATGCCGTACATCGAGTCGTTGAGCATCATGTCGAGACGTTCCATGCCGGCGAGCGCCGCGATCTCGGGCATGCAGAGGCCGGAGGCGTAGTTGGTCAGGCGCACGTAGCGACCGAGCTCCCTGCTCACGTCGTCGAGCGCTGCACGCATCAGCCGGAAGTTCTCCTGGGTGGCATAGGTGCCGGCGAAGCCCTCGCGCGTGGCCCCCTCGGGGACGTAGTCGAGCAGCGACTGCCCCGTCGAGCGGATGACGGCGATGACGTCGGCGCCCTCGCGGGCCGCGGCCTGCGCCTGCGGGATGTCCTCGTAGATGTCGCCGGTCGCGACGATGAGGTAGATCCACGGCTTCGTCCTCGGGTCGCCGTGGCGCTTGACGAGGCGGTCACGCGTCGCCCGGGAACGGTCGATCGTGCGCAACCCTGCCCCGACGCCCTTCGTCGCCGCCCGACGCGCCGCCGACGCCTCGCGACCGGCAGGCAGTCGGAACGACACGTTGCCGCTGGCGGCCTTCTGGGCGAGGGTCACGAGGTCGGGCGCCTCGCCACGGAGGAGGGCGTCGAAGACCGGGGTCGTGACGCCGTGCTCGAGGCCCACCTCGTCACGGACGGCGGTGACGAGGTGGTTGACCCACGGCACGCGCTCGTGGTCGGCTCCCGACAGACCAGCGAGACGCAGCGTCGCCCGCTCGACCGAGACGGTCGTGTGGCTCTTGGCGATCTCGACGACGGGCGCGGCAGCCTTCCGGGCGAGCGATCGGGCTCGGCGCACGACGGCCGGGTCGAGGTCGAGCAGGGGGTGGGTGCGGCTCATGCCTCAGATCCTGCCGTCTCGGCGGCCAGCCGCCCCTCGAACAGCACCCTGACCGCGGGGACCTCCCGCACGAGTCGCAGCGCCGTCTCGGCGTGCCCGGGCACGTAGCCGTTGCCGACGATCATCCGCACGTCGGCGGCGAGGCCCTCGGCGCCGAGCGCCGCGGCGGCGAAGTTCGTCGCCATGCTGAAGAAGATGATGGTGCCGCCCTGGGCGGTGGCGAGGATGGCGGGCTGCTCGCAGCCGGGCACGTCGACGCACACGACCGTGACGTCGGCCGGGCCGCCGGCGGACTCGACGGCCGCCGCGAGACCCAGCGGCGACCGGGCATCGGCCAGCACGACCGCGTCGGCGAGGCCGCTGGCCTCGAGCACCGTGCGCTCGCGCTCGACCGGGACGACGCCGATGGTGCGACCCGCGCCGGCGGATCGGGCGGCGGCCAGCGAGAGCGAGCCCGACTTGCCCGCCCCGCCGAGGACGGCCACGGTCGGCGCGACGCCGCGGGCGGCATACTCCCCCACGACCCGCTCGACGAGCGCGGGTGCACCGCACACGTCCATGACCATGAGCGCGAGGTGCGGGTCGAGGTCGGTGGGCAGCGTCGCGGCGATGCTGCGGCCGAACAGGATGGCGTGCCCGGCGGCGGGGACCTGCTCCGACCGGCCGTCCCAGCGCTCGAGGCCGTCGGTGATCGCGAGGGGCGTCAGCGAGAGCGAGACGAGCGTGGCGACGCGGTCCCCCACCCGCAGCCCGAGGGGGCTCTCGGGGCCGACCTCCTCGACGGTGCCGATGAGCATGCCCCCCGAGCCCGTGACGGGGTTCTGCATCTTGCCGCGGGTCGCGACGATGTCGAGCACCTCGTGACGGACGGCGCTGCCGTCCACCGCGCCGTCGCGCGTGTGCTTCTCGGCGAGCTGGCGGTACGACGCGGCGTCGAGGTTGAGCGTCTCGACGGCGATGCGCACCTCGTCGGGCCAGAGCTCCGGCCGCGCGTCGAGGCGCTGGGCCGCCTGCGGAAGGGTGATCGCCTCCCCCGTGGGCTCGAGCACGCGGTGCAGGCCGACCGGCGATGAGACCCGGTGGTCGTCGGGTGGGGGCGGTGCGGTCACGGCGCAGATCCTTCTGTCGCAGAGGATACGAACGACAAATCCTTCTGCATCATAGGAGACTCGGGGGCGAACCTTCGGGTATCGTCAGGACATGACACTGGTGTCGCAGCCCTACGTCTACGCCCGTCGCCAGCTCGTGGAGCCTGACTGGACCCGGCTGCCGGGCTGGGCCCACGTCACCCAGGCCGACTGGGACAGCGCCCAGTGGCAGCGGGTCAACTGCGTCAAGAACATCACACAGCTGCGGACCCTCATGGGCAACCTGCTCGACGACCGCTTCTACGACGATCTCGCCAAGGACCAGGCCGAGCGCGCGACGATGTCGATGCTCGTCCCGCCGCAGATGCTCAACACGATGGTGCCCTCGACCGACTCGGCGATGCCCGCGGCCGGCCACGACTTCACCGAGGCCTTCTACGCCGACCCGGTCCGCCACTACATGCTCCCGGTCTTCTCCGACCGACGCACCGACTGGCCGTCGCACCCCCACGCCTCCCGCGACTCCCTCCACGAGCACGACATGTGGGTGGCCGAGGGCTTGACGCACCGCTACCCCACCAAGGTGCTGGCAGAGCTCCTGTCGACGTGCCCGCAGTACTGCGGCCACTGCACGCGCATGGACCTCGTCGGCAACTCCACGCCGCAGGTCGCCAAGCTGAAGTTCGACCTCAAGCCGGTCGCCCGGTACGCCGCGATGCTCGACTACCTGCGCTCCACCCCGGTCGTGCGCGACGTCGTCGTCTCCGGCGGTGACGTCGCCAACATGCCGTGGAAGAACCTCGAGGCGTTCCTCGACGAGCTCCTGGACATCGAGAACATCCGCGACATCCGGCTCGCGACGAAGGCCCTCATGGGACTGCCGCAGCACTGGTTCGCCGACGACGTCGTCGAGGGCGTCGGGCGCGTGTCGGCCAAGGCCCGCTCGCGCGGTGTCTCGCTCGCGATCCACACGCACGTCAACAGCGCCCAGTCCGTCACGCCCTCCGTCGCCCGGGCCGCCAAGGCGATGCTCGACGCCGGCGTCCGCGACGTGCGCAACCAGGGCGTCCTGATGCGCGGCGTCAACGACTCCACCGAGGCGCTGCTCGACCTCTGCTTCGCGCTCGCCGACGGGGCCTCGATCACGCCGTACTACTTCTACATGTGCGACATGATCCCGTTCGCGGAGCACTGGCGGCTCTCGCTCGCCGAGGCCCAGCACCTCCAGCACTCGATCATGGGCTACCTGCCCGGCTTCTCCACACCGCGCATCGTCTGCGACGTGCCGTTCGTCGGCAAGCGCTGGGTGCACCAGGTGGAGGAGTACGACACCGAGCGCGGGATCTCCTACTGGCGCAAGAACTACCGCACGTCCATCGAGGGCGACGACACCGAGGCCTTGTCGCGCGAGTACATCTACTACGACCCGATCTTCACGCTGCCCGCGTCGGGGCAGCAGTGGTGGCACGCGTCGGTGGACCACGAGTCGGTCCTGGCAGAGGCGAGCCAGCGCGCCGCCACCAGCCGGGCGGCCGCCGAGTCGCAGCTCGTCCCCTGACGACTCCGGGCCTCAGCTGACCGCGGTGTCCTCGTAGACCGGGGTGAGCTCGGTCCACCGCCGCCGCCAGGCGGGCGCTGCCGCCTCCTCCGACCATCCCTCGGCGTGCGCCGGGCCCCCGCTGACCAGCGAGCGCCCGAGGTCCTCGAGGTGGACCTGCCAGCCGGCTCCGTAGAAGTGGAGCTGACCGACCGGCAGTCCGCGCTCCTCGACGACGAGTCGCGTGCGCGCGCCCTCGGTGGTGAGCCACGCCTCGAGCTGCGTCTCGTCGTCGGTCCCCGGCTCGTTCGTGACGAGCAGGTGGTGCGGGGCGTCGCACGCCTCGATGCGCACCGCCCCGGACCACGTGCTGGTGAAGACGGCCCGGACCGTGGCACCCACGCCCAGGTCTCCGGACACCTGGGCGATCCAGCGCGCCAGCCGCTCCGGCGTCGTGCACGCGCCCCACAGGTCGTCGATGTCGGTGTCGTAGACATCCTCGACGCGCACGGCGCCTCGGGTGTCGTCGACCGCTCGCATGGTGCCGATGATCTTCACTTCTGCGCCTTCTTTCCTCGTGTGATCTCCGTGTGCAGGGCATCGAGCCGGTTGCGCCAGAGGGCGCGATAGCTCTCGAGCCACTCGTCGACCTCGACGAGGGCCTCCGGGCGCAGCGTGTAGATCCTGCGCTGGGCCTCCGCCCGCACGTCGACCAGCCCGGCCTCCCGGAGCACCCGCAGATGGCGGGACACGCCCGGTCGGGCGATGGGGAGTGCGTCGGCCAGCTCGCCGGCAGTCGCCGGATGGTCCCGCAGGATCTCCAGCACCGTGCGTCGGCTCGGATCGGCCAACGCCTGCAGCACCATGTCCATGTCACGACTGTACCGAACTTGGTATGTAACCACAAGGGTACTTACGTGATCGATCGCGGCCGTCAGGCAATTGGCTTGTCCCGCAGCCGATCACCGTCCTAGCGTGTCGAGGACCCCAGCGTCCGCCGACCGGAGATGAGCGCACGATGACAAGTCAGCTCCACGAGCTCTGCTTCGACGCCCACGATCCGCCGGCGCTCGCGCGCTTCTGGGGCCGCCTGCTGGGGCGCGAGACGGCCGCTGACGGCGTGACGGTCCTGCCACGCCAGCAGCCCGAGTTCCCCATCCGGTTCCTGCTCACGCACGAGGGGAAGACCGGCCCCAACCAGATCCACCTGCACCTGACCAGCACCTCGCCCGGGGACCAGCAGGCGATCGTGGCTCGCGCGCTCGAGCTGGGCGGTCATCACCTCGACGTGGGCCAGACTCCCGAAGAGGGGCACATCGTGCTCGCCGACACCGAAGGCAACGAGCTCTGCGTCATCGAGCCGGGCAACTCCTACCTCGCCGGGTGCGGCTTCCTCGGTGAGCTGGCCTGCGACGGGACGCGGGAGGTCGGGTACTTCTGGAGCGCAGCCCTCGGTTGGCCGCTGGTCTGGGACCAGGACGAGGAGACCGCGATCCAGTCGCCTGCCGGTGGCACGAAGATCGCCTGGGGCGGTCCTCCGGTCCGGCCGAAGACCCGGCGGAACCGGATGCACTTCCACCTGGCACCCTCGGTCCGGGGCGGCCGGCACGCCGAGCTCGACCGTCTCGTCTCGCTCGGAGCCACCCGGCTGCCGTCCGGCTCCGATGTCCCTGACGGGGTGCTGATGGCCGACCCGGACGGCAACGAGTTCTGCCTGCTCCCGGACGACGCAGACGATGCCGACGAGGCCGCGGACGCCGGCAGAGTCGTGGACGGGTCCCCGTAGACTGCCGCGGTGACTCCTCGCTCCCCCAGCACTCGCACCCGCGTGCCTCGTGCCGAGCGGGAGGCGCAGATGCTCGCGGTGGCCGAGCAGGTCTTCGCGACGCGCGGCATCCAGGCGACGACGATGGACGAGGTCGCCGAGCTCGTGGGCGTCACCAAGCCCCTCATCTACGACTACTTCGGCTCGAAGGAGGGGCTGCTCGCGGCGACGATCGAGCGCGCTCGGGGCCAACTGCTCACCGCCCTCATCGACTCCTGGGTCGCCAACCCCACGGCCCCGGCCCGCGACCGGGTCGGCGGGGTCGTCCTGGCGTTCTTCTCCTTCATCGACGATCACGAGCAGGCGTTCTCGCTGCTGCGCACCGAGGGCGCGCTCATCGGTGAGGCGTCCGCCTCGGTCGAGCGCATCCGCCAGCAGACCGCCAAGGCCTTCGCCGAGGGCCTGCGCACCCTGCCGGCGTTCGAGTCCCTCGAGCCGCACCGGGTCACCGTCATGGCCGAGATCCTCATCGGCGGCTGCGAGCGGCTGGCCGTCTGGCGCAGCACCCACCCCGGCACGAGCGCCGACGAGGCGACCGACCACGTCGTGACGACGATCTGGGACGGGCTCGCGTCCGTCGCCGAGGCCTGATGGCGAAGCATCGCCCCGCTGACGGACCGTCGACGCCCGCGACCGTCGCGCTCGACCGCGCCGGGGTCACCTACACCCGCCACCCCTACGAGCACGACCCGTCCGCGCAGAGCTACGGCCTCGAGGCCGCTGAGGCCCTCGGCGTCCCGCCGGCACACGTCTTCAAGACCCTCCTCGTCGACACGGGCAAGGGGCTCGCCGTCGGCGTCGTCCCGGTCGACGGACAGCTCGACCTCAAGGCTGTCGCGTCGGCGCTGGGCACCAAGGCGGTGACGATGGCCGACCCGGCCGCGGCCGAGCGCAGCACCGGCTACGTCGTGGGCGGGATCTCCCCGGTGGGGCAGAAGCGGGCACTGCCCACGGTGCTCGACGACACGGCATACGCCCTCGAGGTCGTCTACGTCTCGGGCGGACGGCGCGGCTTCGACATCGGCCTGTCGCCGGCCGACCTCGCGACCGTCACCCGGGCCCTCCGGGCCAGCATCGGCCGCCGGGTCAGCTGACCTCTCGGGTCGTGGCGGAGGCGCTGCGCCCCTCCCACGGCGTCGAGAGCACGACCGTCGTGCGGGTCGACACGTTGGCGGCGGTGCGGATCCGGGCGAGCAGGTCCTCGAGGTCGCCGGGCGTGCCGACGCGCACCTTGAGGATGTAGCTCTCCTCCCCCGCCACCGAGTGGCAGTCCTCGATCTCGGTGATGTGGCGCAGGCGATCGGGCACGTCGTCGGGGGCGCTCGGGTCGAACGGTGTCACGGAGATGAGGGCCGTCAACGGCAGTCCGAGTGCATCCGGGGAGACCTGCGCCGCATAGCCGGTGACGACGCCGCGCTCCTCGAGCCGACGGACGCGCTGGTGGACTGCAGAGGTCGACAGACCGGTCGCCTTGCCGAGGTCGGTGTAGCTCATCCGACCATCCGCGAGCAGCAGGCCGACGAGACGACGGTCGAGATCTTCCATGGCCGAAGGGTAGACCAGTGGTCCCGGGCGGGGCGCGCCGTTCCATCGCGGTCCGTCGCACTCGGCGGTCTCCCGTCGCCGGCCGGACGCCAGCACGCGGGACGTCCTAGGGGTGGAGGAACGCCCGAATCACGGCGACCGTGGCATCCGCGATCTGCTGGTGGCCGGCGGCGTTCGGATGGTCACCGTCCGAGGCGAGGAAGTGCGTCTCGTCGTAGGAGTAGGTCGGGCCCTTGAACGCCGCCCGGAGGTCGACGTACTGGGCTCCCGATGCTGCTGCGCGAGTCTCGACCGCCGCATTGACCTGCTGCGTGACGTGGGCTGCCGTGTCGACGTAGGCGGTCCCCTCGGCAGCCGCGTACTGCCCCCCGAGCCACACGCTCCAGTAGTCGAGCATGACGACGAGCACGCGCCGGCCGGCGGTCAGCTGCTGGATGCTGGTGACGATCTGCTGCAGCCGCCCGCTCATCGCGGTGACCCCGGCGTCGTAGCAGTGTGGCTCGTAGCCGCAGGTCGAGCTGTACTGGACGTCGTTCGCGCCGACCTCGACCAGCAGGACGTCGGCCGCGCCGACGTGCGACTTGACCGCCTGGTCCGACTGCAGCTGCCCGAGCACGTCCGACGTCGTGTAGCCGGGGCTCGCATCGTTCGTGGTGACCGTTGGTCGACCTGAGACGTCCTTCAGCTCGGCGCCGGTCAGCGTCGGGTAGGGCGTGCATCCACAGGCGGTGCCGTAGGGCACCGAGTCGCCCAGGGCGACAATCCGCCAGTCGCCGACATGGGTCGGCGTCGGAGCGGCCGAGGCGGTCGCGGTGGAGGTCGCGGGTGCGCGGCTGGACTGGCTGGCCGCGGGTGAGGTGTCGGACGGAGAGCACGCCGCGAGCAACATGCCCACACTGGCCATGACGGCCAGGAGGGCACGGGCGCGCGTTCGACCCATGAAGCGACGCTACGGCACCGGTACCCTCTCGCGTATGCCGTCCCCCGCTCCCCGGATGCTCCTGCTCGACTCCGCCTCGCTGTACTTCCGCGCCTTCTTCGGGGTGCCCGAGGTCATCGGCCCCAGCGGGGTCCCGACCAACGCCGTGCGCGGTCTGCTCGACATGATCGCCTCGCTCGTCGACCGCGGGCGACCCACCCACCTCGTGGCCTGCTGGGACAACGACTGGCGCCCCGCCTTCCGGGTCGAGGCGATCCCGTCGTACAAGGCGCACCGGGTGGCCGAGCCCGGGCCGGACGACCTCGCCGGGGAGCAGGTGCCCGAAGCCCTCGGCGTCCAGGTGCCGATCATCATCGACGCGCTCACCGCACTCGGCATCGCCCGTATCGGCGTGGACGGCTACGAGGCCGACGACGTCATCGGGACGCTCGCGACACAGTTCAGCGGCCGTATGCCGGTCGACATCGTCACGGGCGACCGTGACCTCTTCCAGCTCGTCGACGACACCAACCAGGTGCGGGTCATCTACACCGCACGCGGCGGGGTCCGCTCACCGGACCTCGTCGACCAGGCCTTCCTGGCCGAGAAGTACGGCGTCGGCACCGGAGCCGCCTACGCGGACATGGCGGCGCTGCGTGGCGACACCAGTGACGGGCTGCCGGGCGTGGCCGGAATCGGTGAGAAGACGGCCGCCAAGCTCATCACGACCTACGGCACCCTCGAGGCGATCCGTGCCGCCATCGACGAGGGAGACCCTGCCCTCAAGGGCGCCCAGCGCGCCCGCCTGGAGGCCGCTGCCGACTACCTCGACGCAGCCCCCCGGGTCGTCGCCGTCGCCAAGGACGCTGCCGTGCCGGACGTCGATCTCTCCGCGCCGTCGGCCGTGGCAGACCCCACCCTGATGTCCCGACTGGCCGTCGAGCACGGGCTGACGTCGTCCTTCGACCGGGTCATCTCCGCCCTCGGCATCGACTGAGAGGAACGTCCCAGAGGGCCTCCGGAGCGGTCACGGTACGGTCACGTCTCGACCGCCCCCGTGAGGGCCGAGCGTCTCACAGCCACTCGCGGGTCACCACCTGGCCGTCAAATGGCGCATACTGAAGGGTGCCCAACCACGGAACTCCAGACCGCCGTCGCCATCTCTCCAGCAGCCCGTTCAGGCCGGCTCCGGCTCGCGACATCGAACAGTTCTCGGTAGGTGACCGGGTCTCCCACCTGCGCCACGGCCTCGGTGTCGTGGTCGCCTGCAGTCCCGAGACCGTCACCCTGCGCTTCGAGTCCGGCGTGGTCCGCGTCAACAGCCCGTTCGACCGGCTGACGCGGCTCTGACCGGCTGAGGCGCCTCCGCCCGGACAAGACGAAAGGCCGGTCCCCCCTGGGGGACCGGCCTTCGTTTGTGCGGACTGTGGGTCCGCCGAGATCAGCGAGTGATCAGAGAGCGCGGACGCGCATCGCCTGCGGACCCTTGGGGCCCTGCTCGACGTCGAACTCGACGGCCTGGTTCTCCTCGAGGCTGCGGTAGCCGTTGCCCGTGATCTCCGAGTAGTGGACGAAGACGTCGGGACCCTCGGTCGGGGCGATGAAGCCGAAGCCCTTCTCCGAGTTGAACCACTTGACGGTTCCCTGTGCCATGTTTTCTCCTTTGGGTGGAAGTGAGCCGTTGATTGTCAGCGACCCGCGGCCGGCAGAGACGCGACCACTCCAGAAACCCTGAAGAAACAGTTGCGCTCGCAATGCGTTCCTTGCGAGCGTGCGAACACACGAGCACCAAAAACGCCGACCGGTGACGCAACCATAACCGACTCCACTGCCGCGGCGACAATCGCGGCGCCACCGGGAACCGCCGCCGTCAGTCCAGCCGGTCAGCCGCGACGACACCGCGCAGCACGCTGTCGCTCGCCCGCCGGGCCGTGGTCGCCAGGTCCGGCTCCGCGGCGTCGGTGAGCTGTCCCAGCAGGTCGATGACCTGCTTGCACCGGCGCACGAAGTCGCCCGCGGCCAGGTCGGTCCCGCGCAGGACGTCCTCGAGCCGCTGCCCGCTCGCCCACCGGTGCATCGCCCAGGCGAGGCCACCGTCCGGCATACCCGTCCGGGGCAGCGCCAGGGCGCCCTCGGCGTCCTCGAGGTCGGACCAGATCCGGATCATCCGGTCGTACGCCTCGCGGACGTCGTCGTTGGGCCACCGCGGGGTGAGGCCACCCTCCTCGCGGCGCGGCTCGTGCACGAGCGTCGAGACCACAGCCGCCAGCGACGGCGGGTCGAGGCGGCGCCACACTCCCTCGCGGAGCGACTCGGCCGCGAGCAGGTCCTTCTCGGTGTAGAGCTGGCGCAGCCGGTCACCGTTGGCGGTGATCGTCTGTCCGCCGTCGCCGAGGTAGCCCATCTCGACGAGCAGCTCGCAGATACGGTCGAAGGTCTTGGCGACGGAGTTCGTGCGGCCGTCGATCTTGCGCTGGATGCCGTCGGTCTCGCGCCGCAGGCGCCACCAGCGCTCCGCCCAACGGGCGTGGTTCTCGCGGTCGGGGCAGCGGTGGCACGGGTGCGCCCTCAGCTGCCGGCGCAGCACGTCGACCCGGTCGTCCGTCGGGTCGACGTCGGCCTGGCGCCGTCGGGGCGGCGGGTCGTGCGGCATCGTCGCCCGCAGCGTCGCGGCGAGGTCGCGGCGGGCCTTGGGGTTGCGGGCGTTGAACTGCTTGGGCACCCGCATCGAGCCGAGCGGCTCGAGCGGGGTGGGGGCGTCGTGCAGGGTCAGGCGACGCAGCTGGTGGTCCTCGGTGACGACGGCCGGCGACGCCGACTCTCCCCTGCCACCGCGGTTCGGCATGACGACGACGGCCAGACCGCTGTGCCGTCCTGCCGGGATGCGCACGATGTCGCCGATCTTCAGCTCCTCCAGGGAGATCGCCGCCGCTGTCCGCATCGATGCGGACCGGGCCTTGGCGCCCTCCTTCTCGACGTCGCGGATCTCGTTGCGGATCGCGGCGTACTCGGTGAAGTCGCCGAGATGACAGGTCATCTGCTCGGCGTAGCCGGCGAGAGCCTCCTCGTTGCGCCGGACCGTTCGGACGAAGCCGACCACGGCTCGGTCGGCCTGGAACTGGGCGAAGGACGTCTCGAGGATCTTGCGGGCGCTCTCGCGACCGAACTGCCGCACGAGGTTGACCGCCATGTTGTAGGTCGGCCGGAAGCTCGAGCGCAGCGGGTAGGTGCGCGTCGAGGCGAGGCCGGCGACCCCCGCAGGGTCGAGACCACGGTTCCAGAGCACCACGGCGTGGCCTTCGATGTCGATGCCGCGCCGGCCGGCCCGCCCGGTCAGCTGGGTGTACTCAGCCGGTGAGATGTCCACGTGGTTCTCACCGTTGAACTTGACCAGCTTCTCGAGCACGACGGTGCGCGCCGGCATGTTGATGCCGAGCGCCAGCGTCTCGGTGGCGAAGACGGCCCGAACCCGACCGGCGGTGAAGAGCTCCTCGACGATCTCGCGGAACGTCGGCAGCATGCCGGCGTGGTGCGCGGCGAAGCCACGAGAGATGCCGTCGACGAAGTCCCAGTAGCCGAGCACCGTGAGGTCCTCCTCGGCCAGGCCCTGGATGCGCTCCTCGACGAGGCGCCGGTTGGCCTCTCCCTCGGACTCGGGGATGAGGCGCATGCCGCTCGACAGGAGCTGGCCCACGGCACCGTCGCAGCCGGCCCGGCTGAAGATGAAGGTGATGGCGGGCAGCAGGCCCTCGCGCTCGAGGCGCTCGATGACCTCGGCACGGGTCGCACCGCCACCGGGACGTCCGCCGCGCGAGAAGCCGCGCCCGGCGTCGCCACCACGACCAGACGGTGCGTCGTTGCCCCGGCGGCCGCGCCCGGACCAGTCGTCACGACCGCCGCGCCCTGCTCCCCCGGAACCGCCACGGGCGCCGCCCTTGCCGCGCGGACGGCCCTTGTCCCGGCCCCCGCGGGAGCTGACCCAGTGGGAGTCCCACGCGCCGCGCCCCTCGGAGCCGCGGATGGCGTGGACGAGGTCGGGGTTCACGGCCACCGAGTAGCGACCGGGCGCGGCGACGAAGTGCTCGTCGTCCTCACGGGCGTCGCGCTCCTCGACGAAGAGGTCGAAGAGCGTCTGACCGACCATCATGTGCTGCCACAACGGCACGGGCCGGTGCTCCGAGACGATGACCTCGGTGTCGCCCCGCACCTCACCGAGCCAGGCGCCGAACTCCTCGGCGTTGCTCACGGTGGCCGACAGGGACACGACGCTGACGTCGGGCGGCAGGTGGATGATGACCTCCTCCCACACCGCCCCACGGAACCGGTCGGCGAGGTAGTGGACCTCGTCCATGACGACCCAGCCGAGCCCGCGCAGGGTGGTCGACCCGGCATACATCATGTTGCGCAGGACCTCGGTCGTCATGACGACGATGGGCGCCTCGCCGTTGATCGACGCGTCACCGGTGAGCAGGCCGACCTTGTCGGCGCCGTGGACGCGGACGAGGTCCGTGTACTTCTGGTTCGACAGTGCCTTGATCGGCGTCGTGTAGAACGCCTTGCGCCCGGTCGCGAGGGCCAGGTGCACGGCGAACTCGCCGACGATCGTCTTGCCCGCACCCGTCGGCGCCGCCACGAGGACACCGCGACCCTCCTCGACGGCGCGACACGCCTCCGTCTGGAAGTCGTCGAGCGGGAACTCGAGTCGGGCGGCGAACTCCGCGAGCCTCGGCCACGTGGCGATCATGAGAGCACTTCCTTGGGGGTCACGACGCGCAGGGCACCGGGCACGACCTCGGCGTCGATGGGAAGGTCGGCGAACATCTCGCCGTCGGCCTGTGAGTGGATACCGCTCGCCTCCAAGCGAACTCGCCGGGCGCGTTGGATCTCGACGGCCGGATGGGTGATGTGCGTCCCGGAGTAGACCTTGGGGAAGACCCGGAGGAACGCCGCGATAGACAGCGCGTGCACGATCATGACGTCGAAGAGCCCGTCCGTGACGTCGGCGTCCGGACAGACGCGCATGCCGCCCCCGAACGACGTCGTGTTGGCGACCGCCACGAGCATCGCGCGCGTCTCGATGCGGCGCCCGTCGAGCTCGATGGCATACGGGATGGGCCGGAAGACGGGCAGCTCGCGCAGCACCGCGAGGTTGTAGCGCATCTGTCCGTGTGGCCACCTCATCCGCTGGGCCCGCGCATTGACGACGGCATCGAAACCGGCACCGAGCACCCCGCCGAACCACGTCTCCCCCCCGACGCCGTTGCTGACGCGCCCGAGGTCGATCCGGCGGGTGCGCCCGTCGGTGAGGAGCGCGACCGCCGACCGCGCATCGCGGACGGGCAGGCCGAGGTTGCGCGCGAAGTCGTTGCCGGTGCCGGCCGCCACGACGGCGAGCCGGGTGGACGTGCCGGCGCAGAGGTTGACCCCGAGGTGCACCATGCCGTCGCCGCCGACCACGACCACCGTGTCGGCGCCGGAGTCCACGGCACCTCGTCCCCGGTCCCGCGCCTCGTGGTAGTCGCTGCCCGACACGTCGACGACCTCGTGCCCGGCCTCGAGGAGCAGCTGCCGCGTCTGCGCGCCCAGCACCTGTCCCAGGCCCTTCCCGGACGTGGGGTTGACGACCAGGGCGACACGGTGGGACACACCCGCACGCTACAGGGAGGACGCCTCGTCGTCGGGGACGTCCAACCAGTCGGGCTTGTGCTCCTCCTTGCGGCGGTCGAGCAGGAAGGCGACGCCGACCGAGGCGAAGTAAAGCGCCACCATGGGCGTGGCCAGGAAGAGCATGGTGTACGCGTCGGGCGTCGGGGTCATGACCGCCGCGAAGACGAGGATCACCATGACGGCCGGACGCCAGCCCTTGAGCATCGCCCTCGCCGGCAGCACGCCGACGAGGTTGAGCGCGACGAGGAAGACCGGCAGCAGGAAGGCGCAGCCGAAGGCGACGATGAACTTCAGCACGAAGTTGAGGTACTGCGACCCGTCCTGCAGGTTGTAGGCCCCGGGGGGTGTGAAACCGAGCAGGACCGCGACGGCCTTGGGCACCATGATGAACGCGAAGAGGCAGCCGGCGAGGAAGAGCGGCACCGCGGCGACGACGAACAGCCGCGCGACGAGCTTCTCCTTCTTCGTCAGCCCGGGGACGATGAAGCCCCAGATCTGGAAGAGCCAGATCGGCGAGGCGATGATGAGGCCGACGGAGAGCGACGTCGTCAGCTGGAGCGCGAAGGCGTCGGTCATCCCCGCGAAGTTGATGTTGACGACGCCGCCACGCCCGACCTGCAGGTCCCGCAGGGGCTTGGTCAGGGCACTGATGATGCGGTCGTAGTAGATCCAGCCGACGACGCCACCGATGACGATGGCGATGGCGCTGATGGTGATGCGGTTGCGCAGCTCACGGAGGTGGTCGCCGAGCGACATCCGCCCCTCGGGGTCGCGCTGGCGTCGCAGTGACGGCATTCAGGTGAGTCCGTGTGACAGGTCCGGGACCCGACCCACTCAGAACGTCGAGTCGCGACGGACGTCGTCCGTGCTGCTCGTCGGCATCGGGGTCGGCGTGGGAGTCGGCGTGGGGGTCGTCGTCGCGGCCGGGGTGGCGGCACGCAGGCGGTCGGCCTCCGCGCGGGCCTCTGCGGCGTGGCGCTCTGCATCGGCAAGGCGGGCCTCCGCGGCACGCCGCTCGGCGTCGGCGTCGACGACGTCGCCGGGCACGGTGGTCCGCGCCGCGTCACTGGGGACCGGCTTGCCGTCCTTCTTCAGCTCGTCCACCTCGGACTTGAAGACCCGGGCGGAACGGCCGAGGCTGCGAGCCATGTCGGGGAGCTTCTTCCAGCCGAACAAGGCGATGAGCACGACCGCGATGATGATCAGTTCGGGGGCACCCAGGTTGGGCATGGTTACGTCTCCTCGTCGAAGTCCGGTCCGGATCGGAACCGTCATGGTGCAGCCTCGGTGCTGCAGGTGACCAGCATACGTGCGCCCGGTGAACCTGACCTGTGGGCCGTGCGGGAGGACGGCGCTCAGCCGGGCTCGCCGTAGGCCGCCAGCGCGGACCGTGCCTCGTCGGCCACCGCGTCGACGAGCTCCGGTGGCTCGACGACCCGGGCCTCTCCCCCGAGGCGCAGCACGAGGCGCCGGACGAGAGCCGGGTCGGCGACCTTGAGGGTGACCCGCAGCGAACCGTCAGGCCCACGCTCGACCCCCTCGTTGGGGTAGTAGTCAGCGATCCAGGCCGCCCAGCGACTTGCCTCGATGACGACAGTGAGGTCGTTCTCACCGGGGACGAACACGTCGTCGAGGTCCCGGGGACGCGCCTGCCGCGGTGGCGTGCCGTCGACATCGAGCACGGAGACGTCCTCGATGCGGTCGAGCCGGAAGAGCCGGACGTCCTCGGCGCGGTGGCAGTAGCCCTCGACGTACCACTGCGCGTCGAGGTTGAGGATGCGCATGATGTCGACGTCGCGCTCGGTCGACTCGTCGCGCGTCGCGACGTAGTAGCGCAGGTGCACCCGCCGGCCGCGCGTGAAGGCGTCCTTGAGCGTCTCCATGGCCGGGTGCTGGCTGCCGTCGTCGAGGTCGAGGTCGATGCGACCCGTCGGTTCGCCGACGCCCGTCGCCGCCGCCACCCGGATCTTGTCGAGCGTGCGCTCGGCGACGTCGGACCCCACCAGCGTCGAGCCCAGGGCCTGCAGACCGGCCGTCAGGGTGACCGCCTCGTCACGGGTCAGACGCATGGGAGCGGCGATGTCGTCGGCGTTGTCGAGGTAGATGTGGCCGCTGTCCCACTGGGCGTCGATGAGCTCGGCGTGGCCGTAGCCCGGCGTGCCGCAGACGAACAGCAGCTCGAGGTCCTCCACGACCTGGTCCTCGTCGACACCGAACTCGCGCGCGGCCTCGGAGATCGGCACCCCGCGGTGCTGGAGCAGCCACGGCACCATGTCGAGCAGGCGCCCCAGGCGCTGCGTCGCCGTCTCGGCCGGTCGACGTGCTGCCGGCCGTCTCGAACCGCTCATGCCGGTGCCTCCGATCGTGACGTCTCGAGCACGGAGGCTGCGCCTGCCCGTGCTGACGCGTGGTGTGCCCGGGCGACTGCCCGCAGCGCCGAGCGGACGGCCTCGACGAGCTCGGGCGGCGACACGGCCATGGCGTGCGTGCCCAGGGCCACGACGTCGCGCTCGGTCGTGCCGCGGCGGTACGGCACCTCGATCTCGGCCCACTGCTCGTCGACCTCGGTGGTGCGCTGGGCGGAGCGGCGCAGCGTGTGTCCGCGCCCGTGGCGCACGCGCACGACGGCGGTGCCCTCGGGCTCGGGCGGCTGCGCCTCGAGGGCCACCTCGGGCACGTGGTCGGACGGGACGGCATACGACCCCGCCCTGCCCTTGCGACGGACGGTGCCCTCGAAGCGGCTGAGCCGGAACGCGCGCTCGTCGCCGCGGTCGACGTCGAAACCGGTGAGGTACCAGCGGCCGTGCCAGTTCTTCAGCGCCCACGGCTGCACGTGGCGCGTCGTCAGCTCCCCGTCGTTCTTGCGGTAGTCGAAGGTGATCGGCTGCAGGGCCGTCACGGCCGCGTGCACGGCCTCGAACGCCGGCTCCTTGGTGCGGATGCGCGGCTCGGCGCCGGCGGCGACCGACTCGTCGATCTCGACCCCGGAGAGGCGCAGCTTGCGCAGGCCCGCCGACGCGGCGCCGGAGATGCTGGCCGTCGACCACGCCCGCGCGGCCAGGGCCAAGGCAGCGACCTCGTCGGGCTCGAAGCTGATGGCCGGCAGCGTGGTCTCGCTCGCGTCGATGCGGTATCCGACCTCGTCGTCGAAGAGGACGTCGAGGACGGTCGTCGTGATGGGGATCCCCATCTCGCGCAGCTCGTCCTTGTCGCGCTCGAACATCCGGTCGAAGGCCTCGTCGGACGTCGCGGCGGCATAGGCCGGCAGCGACTCGCGGATCTTCTGCTTCGACACCGGTCGCCGCGCGGACTTCAGCGCGAGGATGAGGTTGAGCAGCCGTTCGGTCTTGTCGGCCGAGGCAGACGCAGGGCTCATCGAGACCTTCCTGAAGGGGCAGCGGCGCGTGGGGGCAGTCCGACGCTACCCGAACATGCGATCGAATAGGGTCACCCCATGATCCAGTGGCGCCGGGGTGTCGTCGTCGAGGTCCGCTCCCGCTGGGCGGGGGCGGTCGAGTATGCCGTCCGCCTCGCTTCCGGTGACGTGGTCCGTGCGCTCGGCTACGTCGAGGTCGTCGGCAGCCTCGGTCCGGGCACCGCGGTGCTGCTCAACACGACGGCCCTCGAGCGCGGTCTCGGCACGGGTGGTCTCGCCATCGTCGTCGCGGCCCCGGACGCGCTCCCCCGGCCCGTCGACGACGTCGCCGCGGTGCGTGGGCACGTCGTCAAGGCGCGCTACACGCCCTCGCAGACGATGGTGCTCGGCGTCGACGAGCAGGACAGCGAGCACCACGCCGTCCTGGCCGACGCCGACGACCTCGCCGGCCTGCCGGTCGTCGTCGCGGACCTCCACTCGGCCCTCCCGGCGGTGCTGGCGGGTCTGCGAGCGGCCGTGCCGTCGGTACGGGTGGCCTACGTCATGACCGACGGCGGCGCGCTCCCCCTCGACTTCTCCCGCACGGTGGCCGGCCTGAGGTCGTCCGGCTGGCTCGAGGCGTCCATCACGGTCGGGCAGGCCTTCGGCGGTGACCTCGAGGCCGTCAACGTCCACACCGGCCTGCTGGCCGCGCACCACGTCGTCGGCGCCGACGTCGTCGTCGTGTCGCAGGGACCGGGCAACCTCGGCACGGGCACGCGCTGGGGCTTCTCGGGCACCTCGGCCGGTGAGGCCGTCAACGCGGCGGGGACGCTGGGGGGCCGGCCCGTCTGCTCGCTGCGGATCTCCGAGGCGGACCCGCGCGAGCGGCACCGCGGGGTCTCGCACCACAGCCTCACGGCATACGGACGGGTGTCGCTCGTGCCCGCCGACGTGCCGGTCCCCCTCCTGCCGGGGAGCGTCGGGGCACTGGTGCTCGACCAGGCGCGTGCACTGGCGGCCACGAGCGCCGGTCGCCTCACGCTCCACGAGGTGGAGACCGACGGTCTCGACCTGGCCCTGCGCGAGGTGCCGGTCCCGCTGCGCACGATGGGCCGCGGATACGACGACGACCGCGCCGGATTCCTCGGCGCGGCCGTCGCGGGGCGGTATGCCGCCCGGATGCTGCTCGCTGGTCGCTGAGCCCTCAGGGCCGGACGTCGGGTGCGCTCAGCGCACGTCGTCGAGGTCGACGACGAAGATCAGCGTCTCGCCGGGCTTGATGGCGGCGCCCGCGCCGCGCTCGCCGTAGGCGAGGTGCGAAGGGATCGTCAGCTTGCGCCGGCCACCGACCTTCATGCCCTCGATGCCCTTGTCCCAGCCGGCGATGACCATGCCCACGCCGAGACGGAAGTCGAGCGCACTGCCGCGGTTCCAGGACGAGTCGAACTCCTCACCGGTGGAGTGCGCGACGCCGACGTAGTGGGCGCTGACCGTGTCGCCCGCCTTCGCCTCACGACCGTCACCCACGATGAGGTCCTCGACGACGAGGTCGGCAGGCGCGTCGCCCTCCGGGAATTCGATCTCGGGCTTGGTGCGGTTGGGGTCGAGTGCCATGCTGCGTTTCCCTTTCGTTTGGTGACTCAGAAGACTCAGGTGGCGACCGGGTCGCCGGTCCCGCTGCTGCTCAGTAGGCGTCGAGGATGTCCACGACGAACACGAGGGTGTCGGTGCCGGAGATCTTCGGCGGGCTGCCGGCCTTGCCGTAGCCGTCGGCCGGCGGGATGACGAGCAGCACGCGGCTGCCCACCTTCTTGCCCACGAGGGTCTTGTCCCAACCGGGGATGACCTGGCCGACACCGATCGGGAAGTCGGCCGCCGCGCCACGCTTCCACGAGGAGTCGAAGACGCTGCCGTCCTTCCAGAGGACGCCGTGGTACTGGGCGCTGATCGTCTGGCCCTTCTCGACGGTCGCCCCGGTGCCCTGGATCAGGGTCGCCTGCTGCGTCGTCGTCGGGGCAGCGGTCTTGGGCACCGTGACCGTGGGCTCCTTGGTCGGTCCGTTCTTGAACTCCACCGTGGGCAGGCCCGCCGGCGCCGCCGTCTGGGTGCCGTCGACCTTGGTCAGGGGCGTGTGCACGTCGGCGATGTCCGCGACGACCACGATCGTGTCGGTGCCCTTCACGCCGAGCTGCTCGTTGCCGGCGGAGCCGAAGCCCTTCTCGGGCGGGATCGTGAAGGCGATGCGGCTGCCCTTCGTGGCGCCGACCAGGCCCTCGAGGAAGCCGGCCACGATGTCGGAGCGGCCGAGACGGTAGCCCTCCACCGAGCGGCCTGCGGAGAAGCCGTCGTCGATGAGCTTGCCGCTCGTGCCGTTGAAGATCTGCGCGCGCAGGCGCACCGTGTCGGCCTTGGTCGCCGCCGTGCCGGTGCCCGGGGTCAGCACCTTGTGCTCGACGGCCTTGGAGCTGATCGGCGTGGTGCCGATCGTCACCTTCGGCGCCGTCTTGAGGTCGACGGCACCGGTCGCAGACACGCCCTTGAGGGCGGTCGAAGCGGCGACGCTCGAGGTCGAGGTGCTCGTGGACCCGGACGAGCTCGACCCGCAGGCGGCGACGGTCGTGAGCCCGAGGGCAGCGATCAGGACAACGGCCGCGCTAGCGGCTGGGCGGTTGGGACGCACAGGGGAAGACTTTCGGTCGGGGCGGGCGGGCGTGGAGGTCCCGCTGGGCAAATCCCAGCCACTGTAACCCCCACCCTTGTGCGTGATGCACAGCGCGTTGACAGGTGGGAACGGCCTGCCGTGACCCGGCACCCGGGGTGCTCGGTCACCCGCGGGGGTGCTCGTGAGGGGTGGTCGTGGGGGTGGTCGTGGGGGTGGTCTCAGAGCGGGCGCTGGATGGTCGGGGACCGGTCGATCGTCTCCATCAGGCGCTCGACCCGCTCGTCCGCGGAACGGAACGGGTCCTTGCACAGCACGGTGCGCTGGGCCTGGTCGTTGAGCTTGAGGTGCACCCAGTCCACGGTGAAGTCGCGGCCGTGGGCCTGGGCGGCCCGGATGAAGTCGCCGCGCAGCTTGGCTCGCGTCGTCTGGGGCGGGCGGACCTTCGCCTCGAAGATCTCGACGTCGGAGGCGACGCGCGCCGTTCGACCGTGTCGCTGGAGCAGGTAGAAGAGCCCGCGCCGACGGTTGATGTCGTGGTACGCGAGGTCTATCTGCTGGATCCGGGCGTCCGAGAGGGAAAGTCCGTGCTTGGCCCGGTAGCGCTCGATGAGGCGGTGCTTGATGACCCAGTCGATCTCGGTGTCGATGGCGTCGAGGTCACCCGACCCGATGGCGTCGAGGGCCCGGCCCCAGAGGTCGATGACCTGTTTCGTGTCCGGGCTGTCCATGCCCTCGCGGTCGATGAACTCGACGGCCTTGTCGAGGTACTCACGCTGCATGTCCAGGGCCGACAGCTCGCGTCCGTTGGCGAGCCGCACGGTGGCACGACCGCTCGGGTCGTGACTCATGGTGCGGATGGCGCGGATGGGGTTCTCCATCGACAGGTCACGCATGACGATGCCCGCCTCGATCATCCGCAACACGAGGTCGGCGCTGCCCACCTTGAGCAGGTTGGTCGTCTCGGACATGTTGGAGTCACCGACGATGACGTGCAGGCGGCGGTACTTCTCGGCGTCGGCATGCGGCTCGTCGCGGGTGTTGATGATGGGTCGGCTGCGAGTCGTCGCGGACGACACGCCCTCCCAGATGTGGTCGGCCCGCTGGCTGACGGCGAAGCTCGCGCCGTGGGCCGTCGCGACGACCTTGCCGGCTCCGCAGATGATCTGCCGGCTGATGAGGAACGGGATGAACATGTCGGAGACCCGCTGGAAGTCGCCGGACCGCCCGTAGAGGTAGTTCTCGTGACAGCCGTAGGAGTTGCCGGCGGAGTCGGTGTTGTTCTTGAAGACGAAGATCTCGCCCTCCACACCGTCGTCGCGCAGGCGGCCCTGGGCGTCCTCGACGAGACCCTCGAGGATCCGCTCGCCCGCCTTGTCCTGGACGACGAGCTCACGCACGGAGTCGCACTCGGCCGTGGCGTACTCCGGGTGGGAGCCCACGTCGAGGTAGAGGCGCGCGCCGTTGCCGAGGAAGACGTTGCTCGAACGCCCCCACGCGACGACCCGGCGGAAGAGGTAGCGCGCGACCTCGTCCGGAGTCAGGCGCCGCTGGCCCTGCGTCGTGCAGGTCACGCCGTACTCGTTCTCGATCCCGAAGATCCGCCGCTCCATGGACCAACTGTAGGCGGCTCGCTCCCCATCGACGGGGAGGACGTATGCGGCGACCCTCCTTGCGGGTGCACGCATCCTCCCGGGGTCACGACGTCGGCGCGAGGGCGGCGAAGTCGGCCCGGCTGAGTGGGCGGGAGCGGAGCTGCCCGCTCGCGTCGGGCATCGGCATGACCCGCCCACCCTGCACGAGCTGCACCCCCGTGGCGACCGTGTCTGCCGTAACCGTGAACACGATCTGAGCCAGGGCGGCCACCTGGTCGCGCGCGGACAGGCGGTCAAAGCCCTGGGGCACGTCGACGAGCGCCACCTGCGTGCCGTTCAACCGGCCCACGAGCGCCACGGTCGCGGGCGGTAGCGCGGTCCGAAGGCCCTGGGCGACCTCGTCCCGTGACAGCGGCATGGCGAGCGCCGCGAGTGCCGGACCGATGCCCGATCCCTCGGGTACCTGCCGCTCGACCCGCGAGAGCAGTTCGCCACGCAGCAGGTAGGCCTGCATCGTCAGCGGCACCGCGGTCGGCGGGCCGGCGGCCGACGCCGTCACCGCGCCTCGCCCGGGGACCGCGACCGGCGCGTCCTGTGGGCCGAGGGTGCAGGCGGACCCGAGCCCGAGCACGACGAGGCAGGTGGCGACGACGACGCCCGGGGCCCGGCGTCCTCGTCGCCAACGTCGTCCCTCAGCCATCGGTGATCGGCAGCTCGACGACAAACCGCGCGCCTCCTCCCGGACGGTCCTCTACGCCGACCGAGCCGCCGTGCAGCGCGACGTGGCGCTGGACGATGGCCAGGCCGAGCCCGAGCCCCCCGCTGCCGGCCGGGCCCGGGCCCCGGGCGAACCGGTCGAAGATCCGGCCGCGCTGGTCGGGTGGGACTCCGTGGCCGGTGTCGTCCACCTCGATCCGCGCGGTCCCTCCCCGTCGGAGCAGCCGGACTGCCGTGACGCCGCCGCCGTGGGACTCGGCGTTGTGGACGAGGTTGGCGACGACGCGTTCGAGGCGACGTTTGTCCACGCTCGTCGTCAGTGGCCCGGCGGGTTCGGTCACCGGTCGGCCCGCTGCATGGTCGGCGGCCGTCCGCACGAGCTCGGCCAGGTTCACCTCCTCGAGCAGGAGACCCTGGCCGGCATCGTGCCGGGCCATCTCGAGCAGGTCGACGACGAGCACGCGGAAGCGTTCGAGCTCCTCCGCGAGCAGGTCGAACGGCTCACGCACCGAGACCGGCAGGGATGCCTCTCGGTTCTTGATGATCTGCATCGAGTTGAGCATGGTCGTCAGAGGGGTTCGCAGCTCGTGGCTCACGTCGACCGCGAAGCGCGAGTCCGCCGCCACCCGGTGCTCGAGCTCGGCCACGGCCCGGTTGAACGACGCACCCAGGGGACCGAGGTCCGGGTCGTCACCGGTCTGCAGGCGCGCGTCGAGGCGTCCCTCCGCGACGGCCGCCGCGACGCTGCCCAGCTCCGCCAGCGGTCGCAGGGCGAGTCGGGACGCGCTGCGACCGATCCAGGCGCCGAGGACGGCTGTGAGCGCTGCACCGAGCACGAGTGCGGTCGACAACGTCCGCAGGGCCTGGTCGAGGTCGCTCAACGGGAACACCGCGAAGAAGCCCGCGTGGGCCGGGGACAGCGGCACCCCCACCGCCAGGAGGAGCTGGCCGCCGACCTGGATCCGTTGCGTCGACTCCTGGCCACTGGTCACGGCGTCGACGAGGGCGACCGGGAGGTCCGACGCCCCGACCCGGGGGGAGGTCGAGTACCACTCCCCCCCGACGAGACACATCGACGCAGTCGACTCGGCGGTCGGCAGGCCGTCGAGCGGGGCCGTGACCAGCCCTGCCCGGGCGACGAGGCCGTCCTCGACCACGGTCCGACCGAGCTCGCCCTCGGCCACGGCCACCGTCTCGCGCTGGTCGACCAGGTAGGTCGAGACGACGGTCCAGACGAGCAGGGCGAGCAGGGCCGACACGGCGAGCGACACGAGCCCGAAGGCCAGGGTCACCCGCGAGCGCAGACCGTGCACTCAGATCGCCAGCCGATAGCCCAGACCGCGTGCCGTCACGACATACCTCGGGTTGGCGGGATCGGGCTCGATCCGGGTCCGGAGCCGGCGGATGTGCACGTCGACGATGCGGCTGTCACCGAAGTAGCCGTAGCCCCAGACCCGGTCGAGGAGCTCCTCGCGGCTGCGGATCCTCCCGTCGGCGACGGCAAGCTCCACGAGAAGCCGGAACTCAGTGCGGGTCAAGGGGATTCGCTCTTCGTCGCGGGTGACCACACCGTCGTCGAGGCCGATCGCCAGATCTCCGACCACCACGCGGCGCGGACGGTGGTCCACGGCCGGTTCGACCCGGCGGAGCATGGCTCGGATGCGCGCCGTCAGCTCCCGCGCGACGAGCGGCTTGGTGACGTAGTCGTCGGCGCCGGACTCCAGTCCCGCGACGACGTCGTGGCTGTCGGTTCGAGCGGTCACCATGATGACGGGCACGCTGCTCGAGCGCCGGATCTCACGGCATACGGAGAAGCCGTCGGTGTCGGGGAGCATGAGGTCGAGCAGCACGACGTCGGGGTCGACCTCGGCCAGGTCGGTGAGGCACTGGCCCCCGTCCGCGGCCTCGGTGACGGAGAAGCCCTCGTCCTCCAGCGCGAGCCGCAGGACGCGCCGGACTCGTGCATCGTCCTCGACCAGCAGCACGCGCCGCGTCATGGGCCAAGTATCGCCCGGCCCCACGCCGTCCATGACGTCTGTCACCAAACCGTCACCCACGGCCGGACCCCATGACGGTCCCGTTGCACTCCTGTGTCGGCTCCGGAAAGCGCCGTTGCCGTGTGACAGGTGTGCCTAGCGTGGAAGCGGCACCGCCTGTGGCGAGCGCCGAAGCGGCACTCGTGCCCGTCACGGAAGAGGGACCTCATGACACGGAACACCAGGGCGCTCCCCTGGGTGGCGGCCGTCGGCGCCATCAGCCTCGGGCTCGCGGCGTGCAGCGGCGGGTCGACCGGCGGCACCACGGTGCCCGGCGGCTCGGGGTCTGCAGCGGCCGCGGTCAGGGGCGGGACCCTCAACATGCTCGGCGCCGGCGACGTCGACTACATGGACCCCAACATCAGCTACTACAGCGTCGGCTACCTCGGCCTGCGGCTGTGGAGCCGGCAGCTGTTCACCTACCCCGCGCAGAGCGGTCAGGTGACCCAGGCGGTCCCCGACCTCGCCACCGAGATGCCAACCGCCGGCAAGGGCGTGAGCAGCGACGGGCTGACGTACACCATTGCCATCCGACCGGGCGCCAAGTGGAGCACCTCGCCGGCACGCCAGGTGACGGCAGCCGACGTGGTCCGTGGCGTGAAGCGCACGTGCAACCCCGTGCAGCCGTTCGGCGGCCTGCCGGACTACCTCGACCTCATCGTGGGGTTCAAGAGCTTCTGCGACGGGTTCCAGAAGGTGGGCCACACTGCCGCCGCCATCTCGTCCTACCTCGAGGGGACCAACCTGCCCGGTGTGGTCGCCAAGGACGACCTCACGGTCGTGTTCAAGCTGACACACCCGGCCAGCTTCTTCCCCGACATGCTGACCCTGACTGCGTTCTCGGCCGCCCCGAAGGAGTACGACGCGTACGTCCCGGCGAGCGCCGAGCTCGGGCAGCACACGATCTCCGACGGCCCCTACATGATCGAGTCGTATGCGCCGACGAAGAGCATCTCCTTGGTCCGCAACCCCGCTTGGACCGCCTCGACCGACCCGATCCGCAAGGCGTACGTCGACAAGGTCCTCATCAACGAGACCATCACCCAGGACTCCGTGCAGCAACAGCTGCAGACCGGCACGCCCACTGCTGACATGGAATGGGACGTCGCCCCGCCGCCCTCGCAGGTCCCCGCGCTCATCGCCAAGAAGGACCCCAACCTCAGCCTCGGTCCGAGCTCGTCGTCCAACCCCTACGTCGTCTTCAACACGGTGTCACCGAACGCCAACGGGGCGCTCGGCAAGGTCAAGGTCCGTCAGGCCCTCTCCGAGGCGATCAGCCGCACGAACATCATCCAGGTGCTGGGCGGCCCGAAGGTCAACCAGGCCCTCAGCCACGTCCTCCCCCCGGTCATCGTCGGTGGTGAGAAGAACTTCGACCTCTACCCCTACGACGCCACCAAGGCCAAGGCCGACCTCGCGGCGGCGGGCTACCCGAGCGGGCTCAGTCTCAAGATGCTCTACCGCAACGCATCGCAGGGCAGCAGCAAGACCTTCCAGACCCTCCAGCAGGACCTGTCGAAGATCGGCGTCACCGTCGTCGGTGTGCCCTCCCCGAACGCCGACTTCTACACGAAGTACCTGCAGGTGCCCACCGTCGCCCAGCGGGGCGTCTGGGACCTGGCCACGGCCGGGTGGGGCTCCGACTGGTACGGCAACGCGGCCGTGTCGTTCTTCAACCCGCTCTTCTCCGGGAAGGTGTCCTTCCCGCCCAGCGGCAGCAACTACGGTCTCTACGACAGCCCCGCCGCCAACACCCTCATCGCGCAGGCGAACTCGGCGAAGACGACTGACGAGGCGGCGACCATGTGGGCGCAGGCCGACCAGCAGGTCATGAAGGACGCTCCGTTCTTCCCGATCACCAACCCGGTCCAGGCCAACTACCGGGCGTCCCAGGTGCAGGGCGCGGTCTACGTGCCGTCGCTCCAGAACTTCGACCCGGCCAACGTGTGGTTGAGCGCCGACAAGCAGGGCGGCTGAGCGGAACCGGGGCGAAGCCACCATGTCCCTCCTCGAGGTCCGTGACCTGCGCGTCGCCTTCAACACCCCGGACGGGGTGTTGGAGGCGGTGCGCGGGCTCTCCTTCGACGTCGACCGCGGGTCCACCCTCGCCATCGTCGGCGAGTCCGGCTCGGGCAAGAGCGTGGCCACGCAGACCATCACCGGCCTGACGACCGGCGCCCGGGTGACCGGGTCGGCGCGCTTCGACGGGACCGAGCTCATCGGTGCCTCCCCAGAGGTCCTTCGCGGGATCCGGGGGGCGCGCATCGGCATGATCTTCCAGGACCCGCTCTCGAGCCTGCACCCCTACTACAAGGTCGGCTGGCAGATCGTCGAGATGATCCGCGCCCACGACCGGGGAGTGTCGACGGACGCTGCGCGTCGACGCGCTGCCGAGCTGCTCGCCGTGGTCGGGATCCCGCACGCCCAGAGCCGGATCGACGACTACCCCCACCAGTTCTCCGGTGGGATGCGTCAGCGGGTCATGATCGCCATGGCGATGGCACTCGACCCGGTCCTGCTCATCGCCGACGAGCCGACCACGGCCCTCGACGTCACCGTGCAGGCCCAGGTCCTCTCGGTGATGCGCCGCCTCCAGGAGGAGTTCGGCACCGCCATCATCCTCATCACCCACGACCTCGGCGTCGTCGCGGAGATGTCCGACGAGGTGGTGGTCATGTACGCCGGGGCGGCGATGGAGCGGGCGCCCCGGCGCACGCTCTTCTACGCCAACCACCACCCCTACACCGAGGGCCTGCTCGGTTCGCTTCCCGCGCAGGGCGGCGTGCGGGCGCGGCTCACCCCCATCCTCGGCGTGCCGCCGTCGCTCATCGACCTCCCCCAGGGGTGCCCCTTCGCGCCGCGGTGCCCGTATGCGTTCGACCGGTGCCGGAGTGAGACGCCGCCACTGCGTCGGGTGTTCGACGACCCCGACCACGACTCCGCCTGCTGGCTCCCCACCGTCCTGTCCGAGCGTGAGGCGCTGCGGTCGGCGCGCGCGCAAGGCGATCTCGAGCGAATTCAGGCGGGCGCCGCAGAGCCGCTGAGCCGACCCACGACGGAAGGTGCCTCCATGACGGCCGATGAGGTGTCGCCATGACCGAACCACTCCTGCGCGTCGACAGGCTGACGAAGTCCTTTCCGGTTCGCTCCGGTGGCCTCTGGCGTCGAGACGTGGCACAGGTGCACGCCGTCGACGACGTGACGCTCGAGATCCAGCCCGGGGAGACCCTCGGCCTGGTCGGGGAGACCGGCTGCGGCAAGTCGACCCTGGCGCGCTGCATGGCACGGTTGTACGAGATCACCAGCGGCTCCGTCTGGTTCGACGGGCGCGACATCACGCATCTCGACCGTCGCGACATGAGGACCGTCCGCAGAGACGTCCAGATGATCTTCCAGGACCCCTACGGGTCGC
Organism: Terrabacter sp. 2YAF2; assembly: GCF_052114705.1. Taxonomy (NCBI): domain Bacteria; kingdom Bacillati; phylum Actinomycetota; class Actinomycetes; order Micrococcales; family Intrasporangiaceae; genus Terrabacter; species Terrabacter sp. 2YAF2. The sequence continues at coordinate 95,491 of NZ_JBFRFG010000009.1, read as the reverse complement.
TGAACCCGCGCCGTCGGGTCGGCGCCATCATCGGGGACCCCTTCGTCATCCACGGCACGGCGACCCGTCGCGACCTCAAGGCCAAGGTGCAGGACCTCATGGCTACCGTCGGGCTCAACCCCGAGCACTACAACCGTTTCCCCGCGGAGTTCTCCGGCGGCCAGCGGCAACGCATCGGCGTGGCGCGGGCCCTGGCCCTGCGTCCCAAGCTCGTCATCTGCGACGAGCCCGTGTCGGCGCTCGACGTCTCGATCCAGGCCCAGATCATCAACCTGCTCATCGACCTGCAGGACGAGTTCGCCCTGACCTACCTCTTCATCACCCACGACCTGTCGGTCGTGCGCCACGTCAGCGACCGCATCGCGGTCATGTACCTCGCCAAGGTCGTCGAGACCGCCCCCACGCCCGAGCTGTTCAGCACGACGAGACACCCGTACACGCGATCGCTGCTGTCGGCCCTCCCGGTGCCCGACCCGGACCTGGCCGACAGCCGAGAGCAGATCGTCCTCGTCGGAGACCTCCCGACACCGACGGACCCGCCGTCGGGGTGCCGCTTCCACACCCGGTGCCCCAAGGCACGTCAGGACTGCGTCACGTCGGAGCCGCCGCTGGTGCCGGTGCTCGGCGACGAGCTCGACCATTCCACTGCCTGCCACCACCCGCTGAGCATCGGTGAGGACCTCTCGCTGGCGCGCCCCGACATCGACGCTTCGGAGATGGTCGGAGACGCCACCTTGTCGCACGGCGCCGGCAGCTCGGCGCCTGAGTCCGGAGGTGAGTCACGATGAGCATCGTCCCCCCGCACGACCCCATGGACCCGACGGCCCCCCGGCTGACCGACCTGGAACCGGAGGCGGAGGAACGGCCCTTCCTCACCCCCGAAGCGGCGGCCGAGGAGCTACCCCCGCAGGCCCGTCACATCGAGGGGCGAAGCCCGTGGCTGCTCGCGTGGCAGCGACTGCGTCGGGACCGGGTCGCGATGGTGTCCCTCGTCATCATCGGACTCATCATCCTGCTCGCGGTCTTCGCACCGGTGACCACCGCGCTCACCGGGCACCCGCCGAACGAGCAGTACCGCGAGACCGGGCTCTCCGCCGACGGGCTCCCCCTACCCCCGAACTCGACCTTCTGGCTCGGCACCGACGACCTCGGGCGAGACATCTTCGTCCGCATCGCCTACGGCGCGAGGGTCTCGCTGCTCGTCGGGGTCGCCGCGACGGTCCTGACCGTGATCATCGGCGTCATCGTCGGGCTGGCGGCCGGCTTCCTCGGCGGCGTGGTCGACACCCTGCTCGCGCGGCTCATCGACATCGTGCTGTCCATCCCGTTCCTGCTGGTGGCCATCGCCCTCGTATCGATCACCGGCCCGAGCCTGCTCGTGACCGTGCTCGTCATCGGGTTCTTCAGCTGGGCGTCCGTGGCCCGCATCGTCCGAGGTCAGGTCCTGTCCCTGCGCGAGAGGGAGTTCGTCGAGGCGGCGCGGTCGCTCGGCGCCTCGGACCGCCGGATCATGTTCGTCGACATCCTGCCCAACATCCTCGCCCCGATCATCGTCTACGCGTCGCTGCTCATCCCCGTCGTCATCGTCGTGGAGGCGACCCTGTCCTACCTCGGTCTGGGCCTGGCTCCCCCCACCGCCGACTGGGGCGGGATGATCAGCGACGCCCAGAACTACTACACGACGTCGTGGTGGTTCATGGTCTTCCCCGGCGCGGCCCTGCTGCTGACCACCCTGGCCTTCAACCTGTTCGGTGACGGTGTGCGCGACGCCTTCGACCCGCGCAGCGACCGGATCTTCGAGTGAGGGGCTGACCCATGTTGCGCTTCGTCGTCCGCAGGCTGGCTCTCGGGCTGCTCATCATGTGGCTCATCTCGCTCGCCGTGTTCGCCCTGTTCTTCGTCGCGCCGAACGACGTGGCCCGGACGCTCGCCGGACGCCAGGCCACCCCTGAGACGGTGGCGCTGATCTCGGCCCGGCTCGGCCTGGACCAGCCGATTTGGAAGCAGTACCTCGACTTCCTCGGCAAGGCGCTGCGCGGGGACCTCGGCTACGACTACTACCACCAGGTGCCCGTCACGACGATCATGGCGCAGGCCCTGCCGATCACGCTGAGCCTCGTCGTCGGCGGAGCCATCATCTGGCTCGTCATGGGGGTCTTCAACGGCGTGGTCTCCGCGATCCGGCCCCGGTCGTTCACCGACCGGTCGTTGACGGTCTTCTCGCTCTTCTTCTACTCGATGCCGACGTTCTTCCTCGGACTGCTGCTGCTCTTCTTCCTCTACTACCAGCTCACCGTGGCGGGCTACCCGATCTTCCCGGCGGGCGGCTACGCCCCGCTCAGCGAGGGCCTGGGGCCATGGGTGCAGCACCTCATCCTGCCGTGGTTCACCCTCGCGCTCGTCTCGGCTGCCACGTACACCCGCCTCACCCGGGCCTCGATGCTCGAGGTCCTCGGCGAGGACTACGTCCGCACGGCGCGCTCCAAGGGCATCCGTGAGAGCCGCGTCATCACCCGGCACGCGCTCCGCTCGGCCATGACCCCGGTGGTCACCCAGTTCGGCATCGACGTGGGGGCCCTCGTCGGCGGCGTCGTCGTCACCGAGACGGTGTTCAGCCTGCCCGGCCTCGGCAAGACGTCGATCGATGCCATCAACCAGCAGGACCTCCCGGTCATCATCGGGATCGTGCTCTTCGCCTCGTTCGCGGTCGTCGTGGCCAACATCGTCGTCGACATGTTCTATGCCGTCCTCGACCCGCGCGTCCGCCTGCACTGACCAGTCTCCCTTGCGGGCGTGGCTGCGCTGGGCCTTTTGTTCCGATGCCTGCCAAGATGGCGAGGTCCACCCCTCCCCAGCCCCCTGCCCCTGCATTGGACGGTCATGATCGACAGACCACACTTCAAGTTCTCCCGCCGCGGCTACGAGCCCGAGGAGGTCGACTCCTTCATCGAGTCGCAGAACCGCACGCTCCAGGCAGCCAAGAAGGACGCCGCAGAGCGCAGCGTGGAGCTGACCAAGCTCAACGCTGCCCTGGCCGACCTGCGAGGCCAGCTCGGCCAGCAGTCGCGGGTCATGGCCGACCTGAAGAAGAGCGCTCCGGCGCCGGGTCAGGCGTTCACCGACCTCGGTGAGCGCATCGCCCAGATCCTGTCGCTCGCCGACCAGGAGGCAGCCGAGATGCGCACCCGCGCCGGTGCGGAGGCCGACGAGATCCGCGAGCGCGCCACGCGTGCAGCCGCCGAGCTCAAGGCGACCACGACGTCGTATGCCGAGCAGGCTCGCGCCCGCGCGGACGAGGAAGCCGTGCGCATCATCGCCCAGGCCAACCGGGAGGCCCAGGCCGTCGTCGCCGAGGCCCAGAGCGTCACGGCCGCACAGCGCCAGGAGCTCGCTGCGGAGTTCGAGGCCCACCGCCTCAAGGCCTCCACGGCGTCGGCGGAGCTCGAGGTCACGCTCGCCGCCCGCCGCGAGTCGGCCGACGCGGAGTTCGAGGCGCGCCGCCGGCAGCAGGAGGCAGCCCTGACCGAGAGCGAGTCCCGGCTGCGCCAGCTCACCGAGCGGGCCGAGCACGACGCGCAGGAGATGCGCGCGAGGGCCGAGCAGCTGCTCCAGAACGCCGAGGCGCAGGCCGACCAGATCGTGTCCGAGGCCCGCGACCACGCGTCGCGGGTGCGTGAGGAGTCCGACCGCGAGCTGGCCGCGGCCTCGGCCCAGCGCGACAGCATCAGCGCGCAGCTGAGCAACGTCCGTCAGATGCTCGCCACCCTGGGTGGCGGGACCTTGGTGCAGGGCCTGGGCGCTCCGACCAAGACCGCCCAGCCCGCCGAGGTCGCCGACGCCGAGCAGCCTGTTCCCGCCCCGGTGCACGAGTCCGCGGAACCTGCGGCCGACGTGGACGAGGGCCCCGGGTCCGAGGTCGCCGGGTCCGAGGTCGCCGGGTCCGAGGTCGCCGGGTCCGAGGGCGTGGACACCGCGGCTGAGCCGGCCGAGCTCGACGAGCAGGACCACGAGCAGCACGACGAGCAGGACGACGAGCAGCTCCAGGACACCGGCGACGAGGTCGGCGCCACGCGCCGCTGACGAGGCAGGCCGCCGCCTGGACGCGCAGCCCGAGCACGACGAAGGCCGCCCACCGCTGGTGGGCGGCCTTCGTCGTGTCCACCCCCCTATGGAGGCGGAGCGGGTGAGACTCAGGCCGTGGGCGTCCCGGGGCCCCGACCTCCGGGCGGCTCCTCTGTCGTCGTGGGATCTCCAGGTGACGAAGTCGCGCTCGAGCCCAGCAGGCCGGCCGGCGCATCGGTCGTCTCGCGTGGCTCGCCGAGCAGTCGGGTGAGCACCGGACCGACGATGCGCCGGAACGAGCGGCGCGGACGGTCGCGGTCGAGCACGGCCACCTCGAGCTGGGCCTCGTCCAGGGCCCGGCGCTCGCCGTTCTCGCCGGCGCCGAGCACGTCGACGGCGAGCCGCAGGACCTCGCTCAGGGTCATGCCCGGTCGCCACCCGGTGCCGAGCCGCTCCTCGGCCGCGTCGCTCGCGCCCCCCATGGCCACGAAGCCCTGCTCGTCGGCGACCGACCCGTCGTAGGTCAGCCGGAAGATCTGGTCGCTGTCGGCGTCGACGCCGACCTCGGCCACGACGATCTCGATCTCGAACGGCTTGGACTCCTGGGTGAAGACGGCCCCGAGCGTCTGGGCGTACGTGTTGGCCAGCGCCCGAGCCGTGACGTCGGTGCGGTCGTACGAGTAGCCGCGCAGGTCGGCGTAGCGGATGCCCGCGACCCGCAGGCTCTCGAACTCGTTGTAGCGCCCGACGGCCGCGAAGGCGATGCGGTCGTAGATCTCGGACACCTTGTGCAGGGCGCGCGAGGGGTTCTCGGCGACGAACGCGATGCCGCGGTCGTAGCCGAGGACGATGACAGAGCGGCCGCGCGCGATTCCCTTGCGCGCGAAGTCCGCCCGGTCCTTCATGACCTGCTCGGGCGGCACGTAGAACGGCATGCTCATCGCGCACCCCCCGGGTTGTCACGGCGTGCGGAGACGATGCGCTCGACATGTGCCTCGAGCACGTCCTGCCCGACGAAGCGGGCGCCCGAGTGGTCGACGATGGCCACGGTGGGCCAGATCTGGCGGCCGAGGTCGGGACCGCCGGTGGCCGAGTCGTCGTCGGCGGCGTCGTAGAGCGCCTCGAGCGCGACCGAGACGGCCTGCTGCTCCTCGAGGCCCGGACGCCACAGCTTCTTGAGGGCACCTCTGGCGAACATCGAACCCGAACCCGTCGAGTGGTGGCCGCCCTCGACGTAGCACCCGCCCGTGACGTCGTAGGAGTAGATGCGCCCGGTGGCCGACTCGAGGTCGAAGCCGGCATACGTGGGCACGACCGTCAGTCCCTGCATCGCGAGCCCGAGGTTGCCCCGGATCATCGAGGCGAGGCGGTTGGCCTTGCCCTCGAGCGACATGATGGCGCCCTCGATCTTCTCGTAGTGCTCGAGCTCGACCTGGTAGAGCCGGACGAGCTCGATGGCGATGCCGGCGGTGCCGGCGATGCCCACCACGCTGTAGTCGTCGGCCGCGAAGACCTTCTCCATGTCACGGTTGGCAATGACGTTGCCCATGGTGGCTCGGCGGTCGCCGGCCATGACGACCCCGCCGTCGAAGAGCAGGGACACGATCGTCGTGCCGTGCGGTGCCTCGATGCTCGCACCGGACGGCAGGCGCCGGCCCGCCGGCAGCAGCTCGGGACGGTAGGCGGAGACGAACTCGGTGAACGACGAGGAGCCTGCCCGGAGGAAGGCGTCGTCGATCTGCCGCGCTCGTCCCGTGGACGGCTGGGTCACTGGCCGCCCTTCTGCACGAAGCCCCGGACGAACTCCTCGGCGTTGGACTCCAGGACGCCGTCGATCTCGTCGAGGACGCTGTCGATGTCGTCGGACAGGCCCTCCTTGACGGCAGCTCCTGCGGGCGCGGTCGGGGGCGCCTCCGGTGTCTCCGGCGGCTCCTCGTCACGACGCTGCGGCTTGACGTGCTCCTGACCCGGCATGGCTACCTCCCAGACGTGTTGGACCTCGTGACCCGACCCTAACCCGTGCAGACCCCGCCGTCCGAGCACCCAGCTGCAACGACGACGGCTACTCCGGCGTGGCCAGCCCGCGGAGCAGCTCACCGACGTCGGCGCTCTGCTCGAGCAGGGCGCCCACCTGCGCCCGGGTGCCGCGCTCGGGTTCGAGGATCGGCACGCGCTGCAGGCTGGCGTGGCCGGGCACGTCGAAGACCACGGAGTCCCAGCTGGCCGAGAACACCTGTGAGGTGAACCGCCGCACGCACTCACCGCGGAACCAGGCGCGGGTGTCCTCGGGCGGGGTGGTCTGGGCCTCCTTGACCGCCTCCGGTGCCACGAGGTCGCGGAGCATGCCGCGGTCCCGCAGCCGGTGGACGAGGCCCTTCTCGGGCCGCACGTCGGCCCACTGGATGTCAATGGCGGCGAGCCGGTGGTCGTCCCAGGACAGGCCGTCGCGGGCGCGGTAGCCCTCGAGGAGCTTCAGCTTGGCCACCCAGTCGAGCAGCGGGGCGCACGACATGACGTCCCGCCCGAGGCCGCTGAGGACCTCCTCCCAGAGCCCCATGACCTCCGCCGTCGCCTCGGGCTCGGGGTCGTCGCCGCGCCGGTCCAACCAGGTGCGGGCGGCCTCGAGGTACATCCACTGCACGTCGAGGGCGGTCACGGTGCGGCCGTCGACGAGCTCGACGGTGGCCGCGAGCGACGGGTCGTGCGAGATCGTCTGGAGAGCGGCCACGGGGCGCCGGACGGACCAGTCCTCGGTGAGGTGTCCGTCCTCGATCATGCCGAGCACGAGCGAGGTCGTTCCGGTCTTGAGCAGTGACGCGACATCGAGGTGGTTGGCGTCGCCGATGATGACGTGCAGGCGCCGGTAGCGGTCCGCCACGGCGTGGGGCTCGTCGCGGGTGTTGATGATCGGGCGCTTGAGCGTGGTCTCGAGCCCGACCTCGGTCTCGAAGAAGTCGGCGCGCTGGGCGATCTGGTAACCCGCCCCCCGGCTGTCGACCCCCAACCCGACCCGGCCGGCGCCGCAGACGACCTGGCGCGTCACGAAGAACGGGATGAGGCCGCGGACGATCTCGGGGAAGGGCGTGCGCCGGGGCATGAGGTAGTTCTCGTGGGTGCCGTAGGACTGGCCCTTGCCGTCGGCGTTGTTCTTGTAGAGGTTCACCGGCGGCTGCCCGGGGCGCGCGGCGATCAGGCGGACCGACTCGAGCGCGATGGCGTCACCGGCGCGGTCCCACGTGACGGCGTCGCGCGGCAGGGTCACCTCGGGCGAGCTGTACTCCGGATGGGCGTGGTCGACGTAGTAGCGGGCCCCGTTGGTGAGCACGACGTTGGCGAGGGTCGGGTCCTCGATGTCGGTGAGCTGGCTCGGGTCGGCGGTCTGCCGGTCGAGCTGCCAGCCACGCGCGTCACGCAGCGGGTCCTCGAACGCGTAGTCCCAGCTCGACTGGTTGGAGCGGATCCCCTGGGCCGCGGCATACACGCTGACGACCTGGCCCGAGAGGAACATCGGGTTGGCCATCGGGTCGCCCGGCACCGAGATGCCGTACTCGGTCTCCAGCCCCATGATCCGCCGCACCGTCATGGGGCGACGATAACCGTCTGGGCCGTCGCTGCCGCGCGCGGTCCGTCACCAGCCGAGGGCGTATGCCGTGGGGTGGCCGCTAGATGGCCCCCACCTTCTGCAGCCGGTTGAGCGAGAACCAGCCGAACGGGATGGGCAGCCAGTAGGTCGCAAGCCGGTAGAGCAGGACCGACGAGACGGCGGTGCCGCTGTCGACGCCGATGGAGATCAGGCCGAACGACATCGCCGCCTCGATGCCGCCGAGCCCGCCCGGCGTCGGGACCGCCGATCCGACGATCGCGCCGGCGAAGTAGACCACGGCGATGGAGGCGACGGGTGCCTGTGCTCCGAAGGCCCTCGTCGCACAGACGAGGGCCGCGACGAAGGACATGTCGAGCAGCAGGGCACCACCGAGCAGCTGGGTGAGCTTGGCCGGGTGCTGGAGCACGGCGAGCACCTGCGGCACCGCCGACTTGACCTGCGGCAGGACCCGGTCGGTGAGCAGCGCACGGACCTTCGGCAGGGCCAGCACGCCGAGCAGGAGGATGACCACGACGAGGATGCCGGCGACGAGGACCGGCGACGGGCTGAACGAGACCGCGGGACCGGTGCCGGCTAGCACTCCCGAGATGACGAGCAGCACGAAGTAGGAGCAGAACTGCGCCACCTGGGCCACTCCGACGCTGGCCCCCGCGATGGTCGGGGACAGCCCGGAGGTCTGGAGGTAGCGCGTGTTGAGCGCGATGTTTCCGACGGCCGCCGGTGCGACGAGACCGCTGAAGGCGACGGCGAGCTGCGTCATGTACGTCCGGATGAAGCGCAGGCGGATCTGCACCGCGCCGCCGAGGGCGAGCGAGGCACCGGCGAAGGTGGCAGCGGCGAAGACGAGCAGGAGCGCCGCCCAGCGCCAGTCGGCCGTGCTCACGACCTGGCGGAGGTTCACCTGGGCGAGCTGGGTCAGGACGACGTAGCCGGCGACACCCCCGCCGACGAGTGTGACCACACCGCGGGCCGAGATCCGCCGCAGCTGCACCGGCTCGACAGCCTCGGCCTGCGGCCGGAGCGCGACGAGGCGCTCACGCAGCTCGCCCATGACCGACTTCGACGCCTTGAGCGCGACGCGGGCGTCGGCGCTCAGCGCGACGGGCTGCAGGACGGGGACCGCCCGGAGGACGGCATCCTCGCCCAGCGCGGCGACAGCGGAGTCCACGGTGCGTTCGGGCCCGACGGTGAGTGCCACCGTGGTGAGCAGCTGCGCCAGGTCGATGCGCAGGCTGAGGTCGTCGGCGGCGACGTCACCGCTGCCGAGGCTCGCGAGGGCGACCCCGCCACGGTCGTCGACGAGGATCGTCGAGGGCCCGAGCTGGCGATGGACCAGACGTCGACGGTGCAGTGTGCCAGCGAGACGCCAGATCGCGGCGAGCCGGGCGTCGTCGAGCTGACCATCGACCTCACTGAGCGGCCTGCCCTGCGGCTCGTCGTAGGCGATGACGGCCGAGAACGGCCCCACCTCGGAGACGGCGACCGGCTTGGGGGCGCGGATGCCGGCGTCGTGGAACGCCAGGCCCATCAGCGTGCGGTGCTCGACCTCGGAACGCAGCGTGAGCGCCGGCGGTCGCGTGAAGCCGCTGCGCAGCCGCAGCACGCGAAGCAGGCGGCGACCGGACGCGAGCCCGAAGGTGTCGCGGTCGATGACGTGGACGTCGAGCTGGCCGTCCGGGACGGCACCGAGGTAGCGCCGGTCACCCGCGTCGTTCGCGTCGATCAGCTCGAGCCGCGTCAGGGGAAGGCCGACCGCGACGAGAACCGCGGCCACCTCGGTGGCCGGCGGCCGGGTGGACGTCACCCCGAAGATCAGCCGGAAGGCGAGGCCGACCATCCAGCCCACGACGAGCGAGCAGGCGAGGGCGGCGAGTGTCAGGGCGCCCGAGAGCAAGGTGGTGACGAGCGTCGCGATGACGACCGTGGTCGCGATGGGCGAGATCCACTTGCGGCCGGAGATGTCCGCGACCGTGAGCAGCGCGAGCATCGAGACGATGACGATGTCGAGCGGGCCGGTCCGCCCCGACGACGTCGGCCGCGTCAGCACGTCCGTGACGAATCCACCGTTGCCGGACTGGACGAGGGTGGCCAGGACGATGACGAGGACGCCGCCGACGACCGCGGCGCCCAGGGCCTGGATCAGCTGCATCGGCCGGCGTCGCACCAGCAGGTCGGCACCCACGCCGATCGGCAGGAGCAGCACGCCGATGCCACTCATCCAGCCCAGGAGCGTCAGCAGCAGTCGCGGGAGCCCACTCGTGGCATCGGTGAGGTCCTGCTCCACCGCGCCGCGGGTCCCGGCAGCGAGGTCGGCCACGAGCAGCCCCAGCACGAGCAGCAGGACCGCGGCGGCCAGACGCACTCCGTCGGCTGGACGCCGGACCCGTTCGGGGATGGACGGCTCGATGACCTCCACGTCGGGGACGGGAGCCGGACCGCCCTCGTCGACGGGCTCTCGGGCAGTCAGACCCTGCTCGTCGGGCCCGTCGAGCTGGTCGTGCACGTGCTCCGCCGTTCGGCGCATGGTCTCCCCCGTGGTGTCGTCCGGCTGCTGAACAGGTCGCGAGCCGTCCCCGTCCGTGGGGGGCTGCGTCCTCTCCGAGTCGCCGGGCATGGGCCAATCCTGCCCGAGGTCAGGCTCGATTCGTCGCAGCGTCGCCGTCCGGGGCCTGTGGCCCGGTACGGGGAGACCCCCGCGAGCGGTGCGAGACTGACGCCGTGACGGTCAGCGACTCGTGGGACATGCCCCTGCGCACCAAGCTCCTCGCCCGTGCCCTGAGCCGGTCGCGCAGCGTCGAACGGATGCAGTCGGCGGACGCGATCGCCCGCAGCAGAGCCTGGTTCGCTCCGGCCAGAGCCCCCTTCACCTGGGTCACCGGATCGGTTCCGGCCGGCGTCGAGATCGGCGGCACGAGCTTCCGGGCGCGTGACGGCCACGAGGTCGCGGTCCGCACCTACCGACCGCGACATAGCGGGCACGAGGTGCTGCCCGCGATGCTGTGGTTCCACGGCGGCGGGTGGGTGCTCGGCAACACCCGGGGCTACGACCCACTGTGCGCCTGGGTCGCCGATCGGGCGCGGGTGGCCGTGCTCAACGTCGACTACCGTCTCGCACCCGAGCACCGGGCGCCCCGGGCCGCGCACGACTGCGTCGACGCAGCCCGATGGGCCGCATCGGACGCGTCGGACGAGTTGGGTGCCGGGATCCGACACTCGGGCCTCGGCCTCGCGGGCGACTCCGCCGGCGGCAACCTCGCGGCGGTGACCGCGCAGGTGCTTCGCACCGAGGGTGGCGCCCACGTGGGGTACCAGGCGCTCGTCTATCCCGCCGTCGATGCGACGATGAGCTCGCCGTCCGTGGCCCAGCACGCCCAGGCGCCGATCCTCACCCGCAGCGACATGGACCTGTTCCTCGCGCACTACCTCGGGGACGCGGACGACGCGCTCGCCCCGGTCGACCCCCTCGTCTCCCCCCTGCACGCCCCGGACCTGGGCGGTCTGCCGCCCGCGCTCGTCCAGACGGCAGACCTCGACCCCCTGCGCGACGAGGGCACGGCCTACGCCGAGGCCTTGCAGGCGTCCGGCGTCGAGGTGCGACACACGAACTACCCTCGCGTCCCGCACGGCTTCATGAGCTTCCCGGGAGCCACCCGGGTCGGCGGTGCCGCCCGCGCCGAGCTCGCCCAGTGGGTCGCCCGCCACGCGCGACCCGGGACGGTCGGCTAGTCTGCGAACGCACGCGAGTCTCGTGAGGGATGGTCTCGAAGTGAACGACGTCGTCGTCTTCAGCGGCTCGGCGCACCCCGCCCTGGCCGACCGGATCTGCTCCTACCTGGGGGTGACCCGCTCCCCCGTCGACATCAAACGGTTCAGCAACGACTGCCTCCAGGCACAGCTGCTCGCGAACTGCCGCCAGCGCGACGTCTACATCGTGCAGCCGCTCGTGCCGCCGACGCAGGAGCACCTGATGGAGCTGCTCCTCATGATCGACGCGGCGCGTGGTGCATCGGCGGCGCAGATCACGGCCGTGATGCCCCACTACGCCTACGCACGTTCGGACAAGAAGGACGCCTCGCGCATCTCCCTGGGCGGCCGGCTCGTCGCCGACATGATCTCCACGGCCGGCTGCCACCGGGTCCTGACCATGGCGCTGCACGCCCCGCAGGTGCATGGCTTCTTCTCCACGCCCGTCGACCACCTCACTGCCATCGGCGTCCTGGCCGACCACTTCCGCGACAACGACCTGACCAACTCGATCGTCGTCAGCCCTGACCTCGGCAACGCCAAGGTCGCGACCCAGTTCGCCCGGCTGCTCGGGCTGCCCGTGGCGGCCGGGTCCAAGCGCCGCGTGGCCGACGACCGGGTCGTCATCGACTCGATCGTCGGCGACGTGTCCGGCCGGCGCGCCATCATCCTCGACGACGAGATCGCGACGGGCGGCTCGATGCTCGAGCTGATGGACCGGCTCAAGGACGCCGGCGCCACCGAGGCCGCGATCGTCTGCACCCACGGCCTCTTCGCCGGCAAGGCCGTCGAACGGCTCCGCGACCACCCGTTCGTGACCGAGGTCGTCACGACCGACACGGTCCCACCGCCGCACGGCTGGCCCGAGCTGAAGGTGCGGTCGGTCTCGGCCCTCTTCGCCGAGACGATCAGCCGCATCCACCACGGCCGTTCGGTCAGCTCGCTCTTCGAGGGTGTGGACCCGACCCACGCGCCGCCGCAGGCGAAGCTCCCGTTCGACCCGCAGCCATGAGCCGATCCCCCTGGTGGCGCCGCCCGGCGGTCGCGCTCCTGCTCGACGTCCTGCTCGTCCTCGTCTTCGCAGCCGTGGGGCGGGCCAGCCACGACGAGTCGGGTCCTGTTCTGGGCGCGCTGGTGACGGCGTGGCCCTTCCTCGTCGGGACCGCCATCGGTTGGCTCGTCGTCCGGGTCGTCCGTGGCGTCTGGCCGATCGACGTGGCGCCCGGGGTCACGGTCTGGTTCGCGACCGTCCTCGTCGGCATGCTGCTGCGCCACGCGGTCGGCTCGGGCACGGCCCTGAGCTTCGTCGTGGTGGCCTCGGTCGTGCTCGCCCTCTTCCTGCTGGGCTGGCGCGCCCTGGGGGCGTATGCCGTCCGCCGAGCCCGCGCGCCACACCACGGCTAGCCACCCCGCCCCCTCCTCAACCGTCGAGAGGCCACGTGTGGCCGCCTCCACCCCGTCGAGAGGCCACGTGTGGCCGCTCCCACCCCGTCGAGAGGCCACGTGTGGCCCGGAGACCCGGGCCACACGGCATACGCACGGTCTCAGAGGTACTGGCCCGTGTTGGCCGTCGCGATGGACCGGCCGGGCTCGGTGCCGTCCTTGCCCTTGAGGAGGGTGCGGATGTAGACGATCCGCTCACCCTTCTTGCCGCTGATCCGCGCCCAGTCGTCGGGGTTGGTCGTGTTGGGCAGGTCCTCGTTCTCCTTGAACTCGTCGACGCAGCTCGCGAGGAGGTGCTCGACGCGGATGCCCTTCTGGCCGGTCGTGAGGAAGTCCTTGATCGCCAGCTTCTTGGCCCGGTCGACGATGTTCTGGATCATCGCGCCCGAGTTGAAGTCCTTGAAGTAGAGGATCTCCTTGTCACCGCCCTGGTAGGTCACCTCGAGGAAACGGTTCTCCTCCATCTCGGAGTACATCCGCTCGACCGCGGCCGTGATCATGGCCCCGACGGTGGCCTCGCGGTCACCCCCGTTGACGGCGAGGTCGTGCTCGTGGAGCGGCAGCGTCTCGACGAGGTACTTGCTGAAGATGTCGCGCGCGCTCTCGGCGTCGGGCCGCTCGATCTTGATCTTGGCGTCGAGTCGCCCCGGCCGCAGGATGGCGGGATCGATCATGTCCTCGCGGTTGGAGGCCCCGATGACGATGACGTTGTCGAGGCGCTCGACGCCGTCGATCTCGGCGAGCAGCTGCGGCACGATGGTGGTCTCGACGTCGCTCGAGACGCCCGAGCCACGCGTGCGGAAGAGCGAGTCCATCTCGTCGAAGAAGACGACGACCGGCGTTCCGTCCGAGGCCTTCTCACGGGCGCGCTGGAAGATGAGCCGGATGTGGCGCTCGGTCTCGCCGACGTACTTGTTGAGCAGCTCTGGGCCCTTGATGTTGAGGAAGTAGCTCTTCTCCGTCGCCTTGCCGGTGCGCGCCGCGACCTGACGTGCCAGGGATGCGGCGACGGCCTTGGCGATGAGGGTCTTGCCGCAGCCGGGAGGGCCGTAGAGCAGGACACCCTTCGGCGGCTTGAGGGCGTGCTCCTTGTAGAGCTCGGGGTGCAGGAAGGGCAGCTCGACGGCGTCGCGGATCTGCTCGATCTGTCCCGAGAGGCCACCGATGTCCTCGTAGTCCACATCGGGGACCTCCTCGAGGACGAGCTCCTCGACCTCGAGCTTCGGGATGACCTCGTGGACGAAGTTCGACCGTGGGTCCAGCGTGAGGGAGTCCCCGACACGGATGTGCTCCCCCAGAAGAGGGGTCGCGATGCGGCAGACGCGCTCCTCGTCGCCGTGGGTGATCACGACCACCCGCTCGTGGTCGATGCGCTCCTTGACGGTGACGACCTCGCCGACCCGCTCGTAGCCATGGACGGACACGACGTTGAGGGCCTCGTTGAGCATGACCTCGCGGCCCAGCCCGAGGTCCTGCTGGTCGACGGACGGGCTGATCGCGACACGCATCTTGCGTCCGCCGGTGATGATGTCGATCGCGCCGTCGTCGGGCGGGTCGATGACAAGGCCGTAGGTGCTCGGCGGCTGCGCGAGGCGGTCGACCTCCTGCTTCAAGGTGACGATCTGCTCGCGCGCGTCCCTCAGCGTGCGCACCAGCCGCTCGTTCTGCGACGACAGCGTCGACAGGCTCGTCTGGACGTGGGCCAGCCGTGCCTCGAGCTCACGCGTGCGCTGCGGCGAGTGACGCGCCACCTCACGCAAGGACTCGACTTCGGCGCGCAGGGCTGCGAGCTCGCGGTCTCCGGGGACTCCTGCGCCGTCGGCACGCTCGGGGTCTGGGTTGCGGACGTCATCCGACATGTCGGCCTCCTCGATTCGTCACTCGCACATAGTGACGATTCGACCCTAACCCCGGGTCAGCCGATGTCGTCGGACGTTTCAGCCAGTGATCGGCGCACGCGTCGGATCGTCTTGTCGCTCTTGACCCGCTCGCCGAGCGCCTCGGGCGTCCAGGCGTCCGCCGGGATGTCGGTCGACGCGGTCGATCCCGGGACGACCGTGGGCTCTCCGCCGGCGTCGGAAGCGGCGCCGACCCCGGTGTCGCCGGTCACGCCTGACTCGGTCGCGTCGGCGTAGGCGCCCTTGGCGGGACGGCGCTTGCGCTCGGGCGGGACGACGCCGGGGGCGAGGCGACGCGTCGTGATGAGGAAGCCGGTGTGTCCGTGCATCCGGTGCTGCGGACGGACCGCGAGGCCCTCGAGGTGCCACCCGCGCACGAGGGACTCCCAGGCGGACGGTTCGGTGAAGCCGCCATGGGCACGGATGCCCTCGGCGACCCGGCTCAGCTGGGTCGTCGTGGCGACGTAGCAGATGAGCACGCCGCCCGGGATCAGGGCCTCGGAGACGGCGTCGAGGCACTCCCACGGGGCCAGCATGTCGAGGACGACGCGGTCGACCGTGCCGGCGGGGGCAACGGTCGGCAGGGACTCGACGAGGTCGCCGACCGTGACGGTCCAGGCCGGGTGGTCCCCACCGAAGAACGCCCGACCGTTGCCACGGGCGATGTCGGCGAAGTCCTCGCGACGCTCGAACGACAGCAGCCGGCCACGCTCCCCGATGGCACGCAGGAGTGACATGGACAGCGCCCCGCTGCCGACACCGGCCTCGACGACCGTCGCGCCCGGGAAGATGTCGGCCATCTGGACGATCTGGCCCGAGTCCTTGGGGTAGACGACGGCCGCGCCGCGCGGCATCGACATGACGTAGTCGCTGAGCAACGGTCGCAGTGCGAGGTACTCGACGCCGGCGGTGTTCGTCACCACGGACCCGTCGTGGGACCCGATGAGGTCGTCGTGCCGGAGGAAGCCGCGATGGGTGTGGAACTCGCGACCGGGCTCGAGCGTGATGGTGTGCAGTCGCCCCTTGGGGTCGGTCAGCTGGATGCGCTCCCCGACCTCGAAGACGCCGCGGCGGTCGTGCGCACCCGTGACGTGGGACTGCGCGGATGCGGGCTGCTCGGCGTCGGTCATGGGAGCACAGTCTAGGTGGCGCCGAGACCTCCTCCGGACGCCCTCCGGAGCGCCACCGCCTCGACCTCGTAGCGGCTCTGACGGCCGGCAGGTCCGCCGAAGAACCGGCGGCGAAGTGCGCCCTCGACCTCGACCAGGTCACCGCTGCGCAGGCGCATGGCGGTGCGGCGCGTCCCTGCCGTCCAGCACACGACGTCGATGGTGTCGACCGTCGCCCGCTTGGGGCTGTCGGCGGCGGCGCGGCGTCTGCTGGCCGCCGGCTCGCGTGGGACGACGACGCGCAGCGTGGCGATGCGGTCACCGCTCGGCAGCTCACGCTCCTCGGCCTCGGCGGCCAGGCGCCCGGTCAGGGCCACCTCGTTGCGTCCCGCGGCGGGGCTGTCAGGGCTGGCGCTCGTCGCGGTTCGGCTCGTCGTGGGCTGTCTCGTCGCCATGATGCCTCCCTCCGGCCCGCGTGTCGGGCCCTGTGCCCAACGGTGAGGGGTGACCGGCACGACGCGCTGCCGGCGCCGCCGTCCTGTGGACAACGTCCGGGACCGCGGCGGGGATGTGGACGCCGCACACGCCCCCCGGCGGGCCAGACGGCTCCGCGCGACACGGCATACGTGATCGAGTGGGTCCCCAGGTCGTCGTGACCGGAGGCGTGCGGGGTCAGCGGCGACCGCGGCGGGACAGCCCGGCCCCCACGACGGCATTGATCCGCTCGGCGCTCGCCAGGCCGCGGATGTCGCGCGTCGCCTCGTCGACGACGACGGCGAGCGACAGCTCCCGCGCGCTCATGACCTGGATGAGATCCGTCAGCACGGCGTCGGCGGGCAGGGCGACGACCCATGCCGCGGGCTGGGCCACGGTGACGGAGGCGATGGCGGTGCGATCGCGCCCCTCGGTCGGCACGGCGGCGGCGGAGTCCGCGTCGACGACGCCGAGGGGCCACCCCGTGGGGTCGGCCGCCGCCACCCAGGCGCCAGCGGCCAGCTCCGCCTCGACCTGCACCAGCGACGTCGTGCCCGCGACGAGCGACAGCGGTTCGAGCACGTCGGTCGCGAGGCCGGCGGTCGCCTCGTGGATGTGCCCGGCGCGGACAGCGCCCGAAGCGCCTTGCCACAGGAAGAAGGCGATCGCCATGGGCCAGACGAGGTCGAAGATGTCGGGTGAGCGCCCCTCGGCGAGGGGACGCAGGGCGAACCACGCAACGGTCAGCACTGCGACGACGCGGCCGAGCCAGCCGGCCGCGACGAGACCGCGGCCCTTGCTGCCGGTGGCCCACCAGACCAGGGCGCTGACGATCTGGCCGCCGTCCAGCGGCAGTCCGGGGAGCAGGTTGAAGAGGCCGACGAGGAGGTTGGCGAAGGCGACGATGCCGAGCAAGGTCAGGGCCGTCTCGTTCGTCGTCAGGGCGCGGACGCCCCAGACCGCGCCGGCGAGGACGAGGTTGGAGAGCGGACCCACGACGGCGACGAGTGCGGTCGTGGTCGGCGAGCTGCGGGTCGCGTCGTAGACGGTGTGCCCGCCCCAGACGTCGATCACGATCCGGCTGACCGGATGACCCCGCCACAGAGCGGCGAGGGCGTGGGACGCCTCGTGCACGAGCACCGAGACGAGAAGGAGCACGGCGTAACCTACGGCCAGCAGGTAGCCGTACGAGGCACCGCGGTCGGGCCGCGAGAGGTTGGGCCCGAAGACGACGACGATGAGCACGGCGATGATCGGCCAGGACCGGCCGAGATACACCGGGATCCCGGCGAGGCTGCCGATCCGCCACCCGTGGGCCGCGGCCGGGCGGACGGGAGTGCTCATGGACCCGACCCTATGCCCTGCGTGGCGGGGCGCCCTGTGCCGGACCTGTCCGCGGCCTGTGGCCTGTGGCCTGTGGGCGCGGGCGGGCGGTGTCGCCGCTGCGGCATACAGTCGGCCCATGGTTGCAGCGCTGTCCCCGAGTCGGGCCTCCGACTTCATGTCGTGCCCGATGCTCTACCGCTTCCGGGTCATCGACAAGCTCCCGTCGCCGCCGACGCAGGCGACGGCCCGGGGCACGCTCGTGCACGCCGTCCTCGAGCGGCTCTTCGACCTGCCCGCGACCGAGCGCACGATCGAGGCGGCCGTGGGCCTCGTGCCGCAGGAGTGGGCGCGCCTGGCCGACGAGGAGCCGGCCATGCTCGACCTGCTCGCCGAGCACGACGGGCGCACCGACGAGTGGTTCGCCGGAGCCGCGACGCTGCTGCAGACGTGGTTCGGCCTCGAGGACCCGACCCGCCTCGAGCCTGCCGAGCGCGAGCTCTACGTCGAGACCGAGATCGACGGGCTCGTCCTGCGCGGCTACGTCGACCGCCTCGACGTGGCGCCGGGGGGCGCGATGCGTGTCGTCGACTACAAGACCGGGCGCTCGCCCTCCGAGCACTTCGAGGCCAAGGCTCTCTTCCAGATGAAGTTCTATGCACTCGTGCTCTGGCGACAGCGCGGTGTCATGCCCAAGCGCCTGCAGCTGGTCTACCTCGGAAACAGCGAGATCGTCGCCTACGAGCCTGACGAGCAGGACCTCCTCGGCACCGAGCGCAAGGTCAAGGCACTGTGGCAGGCGATCGAGCGAGCTGCGACGACCGGTGACTGGCGGCCGAGCCCGAGCCGGCTGTGCGACTGGTGCGACCACCGGGCCCTGTGCCCGGCGTGGGGCGGCACTCCCCCGCCGCTGCCCGAGGACGCCGCGACGCGCGCCGTCGACCCCCAGGTGACCGGGGAGGCCGAGCCCGACGACGAATGAGCCCGGGGGTACTGCCGCCGAGCTACGGGGCCGGTGCAGCCACGGTCGCGCCGTGGCCTGTCGCGATCTGAGCGATCGCGCGCAGGGATCCCGTGCCCGCGACGAGGTAGCCGTTGTGTCCGTGTGCGCCGTCGACCGGGAGCGCCCGGGCACCGAAGGCGGTTGCAGTCGGGTCGGCAGCGTGGCCGAACCCCTCCACCCGCGTGTGGGGGACGACACCGATCGGGTCGTCGGGGGCGAGGCCTGCCCACACGGTCGCCGTCGTGTGCAGGGCGGCACGGTTCCACACGTCCATCCCCGGAGAGCCGACGACCACGAGGGAAGAGATGCGAAGGTGGGGGGCCGCGTGGGCACACACCACCGAGCCGTAGCTGTGGCACACGACGCTCACCGTGGCCGAGCGCGAGAGGCTGTCGACGAAGGCGGCCAGCCGGGGAGCCCCGTCGACGGCACGTTCGGAGCGAGCGGCGTCCGCGTTGAGCCCAGCGGGTGGGTCGTAGTCGAGCCAGACCACCACCGCCGCCGGCGTTCCAGGGGCCTGCCGCTCCATCGCGGCGAGGAGGCTGCGCGCCTGCACCGCCGGATGTCTGCGCCCAGCCCCGCGCTCGTCACTGAGCAGAGGAGCCGTCCAGCCGACACCCGGCACGATGACGGCGACATTGCGTGCTCGGCGCACGTCCCCGAACGCCTCGACGAGACGGCCCTGGCCGTGTGCATCGGCACTCAGCACCGTGGCCGGCGGCCCCATGACGGTCACGGGCGTCCCGTCACTGAGCGACTGGCCGACGGCAGGCGCGGCCCCGACGAGCACCGCCACGAGGGTCGCGACGCCGAGGACGAGCCGGTCCCGAAGGCGCCCGCGTGAGGGTCGTCCGGTCGTGGTCCTCCGTCGGTGACGGTGAGGTGGTCGGTGCACTCAGTCTCCTGGTCGTCGGTCTGGACAGCGCAGTCCCCCAGTCTGCGTGACCAGCCTGAGAGCAAGTTCGGGGCCGGCCCGGGCCGGCGCGGCGTTGGCGCGCCCCAGGATCGGAGCTGCCCCACGCGCGTCCTCGCGAACGCAGCGGAACTGGGTGGCGCCTGCGGCGCGGCGGCTCAGGCTGGCGCTGCCGATCTCGCTCACCGACCCGGAAGGTCGGTGGCAAACGCGCCGGACAAAGTCCTGGAGGGACGTTCCCCTTCGGACAAGGTTAGAGCCGTCGTGCTGCGAAGGCCAACCGCGCGGCGCGCCGCCCCGAGCCGGGGCGCAGCCGTGGGGCCGAGTCCGCGACTCGGCCCCACGGCATACGGCAGCCCACGGCAGCGCCACGGTCACGGCGGCCCCCACGGCATGTGCGCCAGTGCGAGTCAGACCGTGAAGGTGTCCGCCACGGAGAGCGCCTCGTCGAGCACCGCGAGTCCCTCCTCGACCTCCTCGGGCGTGGTGGTGCAGGGCGGCACGACGTGGGTCCTGTTGAAGTGGGTGAAGGGCCACAGCCCGCGCTCCTTGCACGCCGCCGCGAAGGCCGTCATGGGCGCGGCCGGCTCGCCCCCGGCGTTGTAGG
The DNA here is from genome assembly GCF_052114705.1 of Terrabacter sp. 2YAF2. Classification (NCBI taxonomy): domain Bacteria; kingdom Bacillati; phylum Actinomycetota; class Actinomycetes; order Micrococcales; family Intrasporangiaceae; genus Terrabacter; species Terrabacter sp. 2YAF2. The sequence continues at coordinate 75,311 of NZ_JBFRFG010000009.1, read as the reverse complement.
GCACCAGCGGCTCGCGCGTCTCACGGTCACGAACCAGCTCGACCGCCCAGAAGACCCCGAGACCGCGCACGTCGCCGACGCTCGGGTGCCTCGCCGCGATCTCCTGCAGCCGGGGACCGATGACGTCGGTGCCGAGCATCCTGGCGTTCTCGATGATGCCCTCCTCATGGAAGGCGTTGATCGAGGCCACGGCCGACGCGCAGGCGAGCGGGTGGCCGGAGTAGGTCAGGCCGCCCGGGAAGGCGCGCTGGTCGAACGTCGCGCGAATCTCGTCGGAGATGATGACCCCGCCGAGCGGCACGTAGCCGGAGTTGACCCCCTTGGCGAAGGTGATGAGGTCCGGTCGGACGCCCCAGTGGTCGACCGCGAACCACTCGCCACAGCGCCCGAAGCCCGCCATGACCTCGTCGGCGATGAGGATGATGCCGTGCTCGTCGCAGAGGTCGCGGACCCCCTGGAGGTAGCCGTCCGGCGGGACGAGGATGCCGTTCGTCCCCACCACGGTCTCGAGGATGATCGCGGCCACGGTGTGCGCGCCCTCGACCATGATCGTGTCGCGCAGGTGCTGCAGGGCACGGTCGCGCTCCTGCTCCTCGCTCTCGGAGAAGAAGGCGGAGCGGTACGTGTAGGGACCCCAGAAGTGGACGATGCCGGACTGGCCCGGCTCGGACGGCCATCGCCGTGGGTCGCCGGTCAGGGTGATCGCCGCGGCCGTCGCGCCGTGGTAGCTGCGGTAGGTCGCGAGGACCTTGTGACGACCGGTGTGCAGGCGCGCCATCCGGATGGCGTTCTCGTTGGCCTCCGCGCCGCCGTTGGTGAAGAAGACGGCCGAGAGACCCTCGGGCGCCACCTCCGTGATGAGCCGGGCGGCCTCGCTGCGGGCGTCGTTGGCGAAGGACGGCTGGATCGTCGCCAGCCGGGCCGCCTGCTCCTGGATCGCCGCGACGACCTTCGGGTGGTTGTAGCCGATGTTGACGTTGACGAGCTGGCTGCTGAAGTCGAGGTAGCGCTTGTCCTCGTAGTCCCAGAAGTACGAACCCTGGGCCCGGGCGATGGGCAACGGGTCGATGAGGCCCTGGGCGGACCAGGAGTGGAAGACGTGGGCGCGGTCGAGGGCACGCACCTCGTCGACGCCCATCTGGTCGAGCAGGTCCTTGACCACGGTGCGCTGGCCGATCTCGGTCATGGTGGCGTCCTCTCTCATCGGGTGCGCGGGAAGCCGAGGTCGACCGTCGAGGTGGCCGGGTCGGGCCACCGCTGCGTCACGACCTTGCCGCGCGTGTAGAAGTTGATGCCCTCAGGGCCGTACATGTGGGTGTCGCCGAAGAGCGAGTCCTTCCAGCCGCCGAAGGAGTAGTACGCGACGGGCACGGGGATGGGCACGTTGATGCCGACCATGCCCACCTCGACCTCGTTCTGGAACCGACGGGCGGCGCCGCCGTCACGGGTGAAGATCGCGGTGCCGTTGGCATACGGGTTGCGGTTGATGAGGGCCAGGCCCTCGTCGTAGGTCGCGACCCGGACGACCGAGAGCACCGGGCCGAAGATCTCGTCGCGGTAGACGGTCATGTCGGGCGTGACGTCGTCGAGGAGCGTCATGCCGAGGAAGAAGCCGTCCTCCGGGACGTCCTGTTCGCGGCCGTCGACGACGACGGTCGCGCCCGCCTCGGCCCCCGCTGCGACGTAGCCCGCGACCTTGTCGCGGTGCTCGCGCGTGATGAGCGGGCCCATGTCCGTGCCCTCCTCGGCACCCGGGCCGACAGTGAGCCTGGGCAGCCGGGAGGAGATGGCCGACACGAGGTCGTCGCCGACCCCGCCGACGGCCACCGCGACCGAGAGCGCCATGCACCGCTCACCGGCCGCTCCGTACGCCGCGGACACGATGGCGTCTGCGGCCATGTCGATGTCCGCGTCGGGCAGGACCAGAGCGTGGTTCTTCGCGCCACCGAGCGCCTGGACGCGCTTGCCGTTGGCCGTGCCACGCTCGTAGATGTACTTGGCGATCGGCGTCGAACCGACGAAGCTGACGGCGGCGATCTCCTGGTGGTCCAGGAGCGCGTCGACCGCCTCCTTGTCGCCGTGCACGACGGTGAAGACGCCGTCGGGCAGGCTGGCCTCCTTCCACAGCTCGGCAAGGAAGAGCGAGGCGGACGGGTCCTTCTCGCTCGGCTTGAGGACGAACGCGTTGCCGCAGGCGATGGCGTTGGCGCACATCCAGAGCGGCACCATGACGGGGAAGTTGAAGGGCGTGATGCCCGCCACGACGCCGAGCGGCTGACGGATGCTGTAGACGTCGACCCCGCTCGCGGCCTGCTCGGAGAAGCCGCCCTTGAGCAGCTGTGGCACGCCCGTGGCGAACTCGACGTTCTCCAGGCCGCGGGCGATCTCGCCGACCGCGTCGGACAGGACCTTGCCGTGCTCTGCCGTCACGATCGCGGCGAGCTCGTCGGTGCGGCTGTGGAGCAGCTCGCGGAAGGCGAAGAGCACCGCCGCCCGCTTCGAGAGCGAGCTCGTGCGCCACTCCCGCGCCGCCGCGGCCGCGGTCTTGACGGCCGCGTAGACCTCGGCGGTCGACGCCAGCGGCACCTCCCCCGTCACGCGCCCTGTCGCGGGGTCGTGCACCGGCGCGGTCCGGCCTGAGGCACCAGGGACGCGCGTGCCCGAGATCCAGTGGTCGATGGTCACAGCCTGGGTCGTCATGCGCTCCACGCTACGTGCCACTACTACCCCATACAAAGCATCGATTGCTATGTTACGAAGATGCGCGTCGTCATCTCGGCCCTCGAGGAGCGTCTCGACGCCCCGACCGCCAAGGGTCTCGCCCAGGCAGTGTCCCGGGCCATCCGCGACGCCGCCCTGCGGCCCGGCGACCAGCTGCCACCCATCCGCCGCGTGGCCGAGGAGCTGATGATGTCGCCGACCACGGTGAGCGCGGCGTGGCAGCTGCTCGCGAGGTCGGGAACGATCCGCTCTGACGGTCGGCGCGGCACGACGGTCGCCCCCACCGCGCGCGGTGGCGAGCGCTACACCCGGGCGCTGCGCCACGAGTCCCCCGTGCACCTCGACCTCTCGACCGGCATCCCCGACGGCGCCCTCCTGCCGCCCTTCGTACCGGTGCTCTCGGGCCTGGCCGAGCCGGCGACCCCGAGCAGCTACCTCGACGACCCCGTGCTCGACGAGCTGCGGGCCGTGCTGGCCGAGGACTGGCCGTATGCCGCCGAGGAGCTCCTCGTCGTCGACGGCGCCATGGACGCGCTGGACCTGGTCACCCGAACCCTGTTGCGCCCCGGCGACCTCGTCCTCGTCGAGAACCCCGGCTTCCCACCATTGCTCGACCTGCTCGAGGACCGGGGGGTCGATGTCGTCGGGGTTCCGCTCGACGAGACCGGCCTCGACCTCGTCCGTGTCGAGGAGCTCCTGCCGAGGCGCCCCGCAGCGGTCGTCCTCCAGCCTCGCGGCCAGAACCCGACCGGGGTGTCGATGTCGCCCACGCGCGCGCGCCGCCTGGCCGCCGTGTTGCGCGGGCACGACTGCATCGTCGTCGAGGACGACTCGAGCGGGCCCATCTCGACGTCCGGCGCGATCAGTCTCGGGGCGTGGATCCCGGACCAGGTGCTGCACATCCGCAGCTTCAGCAAGTCCCACGGTCCCGACCTGCGCATCGCGGCGATCAGCGGGCCGGCGGCACTGCTCGGGCCCGTCCGCCACGCCCGGGCGATCGGGCAGGGCTGGACGAGCCGACTGCTGCAACGGGTGCTCGCCGGGCTCCTGCGTGACGACGAGTGCGCCCGACGCACGGCAGCGGCCCGTGCGGAGTACGCCCGACGGCGTGAGCTCGTCGTGGAGCGCCTCGCGACGCACGGCATCGACGTGCCGGGCAGCGACGGCCTCAACATCTGGGTCCCCGTGCGTGACGAGGCGGCCGCGGTGCTGCGCCTGGCGAGCCAGGGGATCGCCGTGACGCCGGGGTCGCCGTTCTCCGTCGAGCACCCGGCTGGCCCCGCGGGCCACGTCCGTGTCACCACGGGCCTGATCCGCGAGAACCACGCGGAGGTGGCCGATCTCATCGCCGAGGCCGCAGCCGCGGGGGCGTGGACCGCGCAGCACCGCTGACGGCCCCGGCTCCGGGCCGTCCTGATGGGCCTAGGGCAGGTCCAGCACGTCGGGCGCGTGGGTCCAGATCTCCCGCGAGATCTTCTCGGGGTACTCACCGACAGCGGGCTCCTCGCCGAACAACCGGGTGGCGCCGGTCTCGAAGCCGGGCCACCCGGGGTCGCCGTCGATGGCGAACGAGGTCCAGGCGTCGCGCATCTGCCTCGACAGCTCCTCGGCCTCCGGGCCGGGCTCGCCGATCAGCAGGGCGGGCTGTCCGACGGCGAGGTTGCCGAACACGAGGGGCACGTCGAGACCGTGGCAGGCGCCGAGCATGCCACCCATGCCCGGCGCCGGCCAGGTCAGCTCGTAGAGGTGCACGCGACCGCCGGCCGCGAGCTGCGCCTCGGCGAGCTTGAGCGACGGCATCCGGAAGAGCCAGTCCGAGCGCACGACCTCGTACAGCTCCCCGGGGTCCGGGAAGGCGTCGCGGTAGCGCTCCGGGTCCGGTCCGAAGACCTCGGCGGTCAGGGTGGCCTGCGCCTGCGTGACCTCGCCCAGCATCCCGGTGAGGGCCGTGAGCAGGCGTTGCTCGTCGCGGGTGTGCCCGACCATGAGCTCCACCCGGCCGGTGAGGCCCTGCCACGGCGTCGTCGGCAGCACGTCCCCGTCGACGACCGGGGCGAAGAGCACCTGCGCGTGGGCCGCCGGCCCCCAGCGACGGGTCAGCTCTCCCAGGCGCGCCGCGACCGCATCGCCGGCCGCGGGAAGCAGTCGCGGGTCCACCGACGGCAGGTCGGCGGGCTCGACGCCCAGCTCCGCGGCGCACTCCCTGGCGATGTCGGCGGCGAGCGCCGGGGTGAAGAAGGTGCCCGGCACGCTCTGCGCGACGGCCCGCTGGAACAGACCGGCTGCTCGGGGCATGGCGAGCAGGGCTGCCACCGACCCGCCACCCGCGGACTGGCCGAAGACGGTGACCCGCGCGGGGTCACCGCCGAAGGCGCGGATGTTGTCACGGACCCACTCGAGGACGGCGACCTGGTCGAGCAGGCCGCGGTTGGCGGGCATCCCCTCGACGTGGCCGAAGCCCTCGAGACCGACGCGGTAGTTGAAGGTCACGAGGACGACCCCGGCGCGGGCGAGCGTGCTGCCGTCGTACTCGGGGAGGCCGGACATGCCGAACGCATAGGCGCCGCCCTGCACCCACACCATGACGGGGAGCCGTCCTGCGAGGTCGGCCGACCACACGTTGACGGTCAGCCAGTCGTCGCCGGCACCGCCGAGGGCGTCCATCCCGAACGAGCCGGACTGCGGTGGCGGCGGCCCGAAGGCCGTGGCGTCCCGCACCCCGTCCCAGGCGCGGACGGGCTGAGGCGCCGAGAACGGGACGGGTGGCGCGGCATACGGGATCCCGCGGAAGACGGTGAGTCCGTCCTCGCTGCTGCCACGCACGACCCCACCGGTGACCTCGACGTCCACCCGACGAGTGTCGTCGTCACGACCGCGGGCGTGCCAGCGGATTGATCGGGAGCAGTCGCGGACGCGCGGGCTCAGGCGCTCAGGCGCGCTCGGCGTCCCGGGCCTTGAGCCGCGCCTCCTCGGCGCGGACCTGGGCGTGGATGTCGCGTTCGGCCACGAGCCAGGCCGGCATCTCCTCGAGGACGGCCTTGATCTGCTCGGTCGTCAGGTGCTCGCCGACACCGCCGCGGGCCAGACCCGAGTTCGAGATGCCCAGGCGTCGGGCCGTCTCCTGGCGCGTGTGGGGACCGTTGCGGCGCAAGGTCGAGAGCCACTCAGGCGGGTCGGCCTGCAGCGCGTTGAGCTCGGTGCGGCTGACGACGCCCTCCTGGAAGTCGGCCGGGGTCTCGGACAGCAGGACGCCGAGCTTCTTCGCGGCCGTCTGGGGCTTCATGGTCTGCGGCTTCGGCGTGGGCATGGGTCAAGCCTAGGGCGTCCCGGGACCGTCACTGCGCACGCGCCGGGGCCTCCGGCAGCCGTCGAGCGCGAGCGTCCCGGCACAGCCCCCACGGCCGTCACGTGGTCGGGCAGCGACGCCCGGGTGGACTAGCCTCGGACCGACCTGTCCCGACAGCGAAGGCCCACCATGACGCAACCGTTCCGCGTCGAGTTCGTCCCCGGCGTGACGCCCGACAAGTGGCTGCGGGTGTGGGCCCAGCGCCTCCCGGAGTCCCCTCTCGAGGCGGTTCCCGTCGAGGACACCGACGCGCTCGACCACCTGCGTGAGGGTGCCTCGTCAATGGTCCTGCTCCGGCTACCGGTCGACCGCGACGGCCTGCACGTCATCCCCCTCTACGAGGAGGTCCCGGTCGTCGTCGTGTCGAAGGACCACGTCGTCTCGGCCGTCGACGAGGTCGACGTCGCCGACCTCGCGGACGAGGTCCTCATGCAGGACCCTGCCTCCGTGCCGGAGTGGACGGCCGTCGCCGGTCCGGAGGCGCTCGAGCGGGCGACGGCGATGCCGCGCATGACGACGAAGCAGGCCGTCTCGGTCGTGGCATCCGGTTCCGGCATCGTCGTCGTGCCGATGTCGGTCGCGCGACTGCACCACCGCAAGGACGTCGTGCACCGTCCCGTGACCGGGGTGGCCCCGTCGCGCGTCGGCCTCGCGTGGCGCGCCGACGACGAGGATCCCCGCATCGAGGACTTCATCGGTATCGTCCGCGGCCGCACCGAACGCAGCACCCGCGGCGGGACGGACGCGTCCCCCAAGGCTGATCCCGCCCGGAAGGCGGGTCGACGCGAGGCGTCACCGGGGCGCTCGCAACACTCCACTGCCCGCCGTGGCCAGCCGGCCGGTCGCAAGGGCGCGCCTCGCGGGGGTGCCTCCCGACGCAAGGGTCGCCGGTGAGTGACCCCCCACCCGGTGCGCTGGCGCCGCGAGCCGAACTGCCCTGGCGCTGGGGCGATTTCGCACAATCACGTATGCCGGCACGTCTGGTCGGCCACGACGGGCCGGTCGTGAGCCGGGCGGTCACCGCGCGTGCCGAGCCCCAGGTCGTCTTCCGGTGGCTGTGCCAGTTGAGGGTGGCGCCGTACAGCTACGACCTCGTCGACAACCTGGGCCGCCGCAGCCCACGCTCCCTGACGCCGGGCCTGGAGAGGCTCGAGCGCGGACAGCGCTTCGCGTCGATCTTCACGCTCGTCGACTGGGTGCCCGACGAGATGGTCGCCCTCGAGATCACGGAGCCGGCCGGCATACGCCTCTTCGGTCGGCTGCCGCTCGTCTACCAGACCGTGCCGCTCACGGACGGTCCCATCGAGAGCGACGGTCCGCGCACGACGCTCCGAGGCGACATCGCGCTCCCCCGGGCGCGATCGGCGCCGGCCCGAGCGCGTTCCACCGCGCTCGCCTGGGGCGACCTCGTGATGATGCGGCGCCAGCTGCAGACGCTGGCCCGCCTCAGCGAGGGGACCGCACGCTCGACACGATCCTCGTGAGGTCGGCCGCGCCGACTCCTGCGAGGGTGTCGATGTGCACCGCCCCGGCGATGGGCGGCACGGGGACGACGTGCGGGATCGCGATCGTCGGCACACCGGCCGCCGTCGCGGAGCGCACGCCCGCCGGGGAGTCCTCGATGGCGATGCAGTCGGCGGGGTCGACCCCGACGAGGCGCGCGGCTTCGAGGTAGGGCTCCGGGTGCGGCTTCCCGTGGCTCACCTCGTCGCCCGTGACGAGATGGTCGAAGGCCCCTTCCGGCAGGCGCCGAACGACCATGTCGGCGAGCGAGCGCCACGACATCGTGACGAGCAGCGACGGCACGCCGAGGGCGCCGAGCTCGAGCAGCAGCTCGCGGGCGCCGGGACGCCACGGCACGCGGCGCTCGACCTGGGCGATGACGCGTCCGAGGAGGGCGTCGACGATCTCCGGCACGGACAGCGAGATCCCCGACTTCTCGATGATCAGCTGGGCCGACACCTCGAGCGCGTTGCCGACGAGCTGGTGCGCGAACTCGTCGTTCCACTCGCCTCCGTGTGCCGCGACGAGCTCGTGCTCGGCCTGGATCCAGTACGGCTCGGTGTCGACGAGCGTGCCGTCCATGTCCCACAGGACCGCGGCCGGGAGGGCCGGCACCACGACGTCGGGCTCGGTGGCGGGTGAGAGTGGCACCGGCTCAGTCCTCCGGGTCGTACGCGAGGTTGGAGGACAGCCAGCGTTCGGCCTCGGCGAGCGTCCAGCCCTTGCGGTCGGCGTAGTCCTGCACCTGGTCGCGACCCAGACGGCCGACGACGAAGTACTGCGACTGCGGGTGCGAGAAGTACCAGCCGCTCACCGACGCGCCCGGGGCCATCGCCATGCTCTCCGTGAGCGTGATGCCGGTGTTGGCCTCCACGTCGAGCAGGCGCCAGAGCGTCGCCTTCTCGGTGTGCTCGGGGCAGGCCGGGTAGCCGGGAGCCGGACGGATGCCGGCGTACTGCTCCTTGATGAGCGCGACGTTGTCGAGGTGCTCGTCGGGCGCGTAGCCCCAGAACTCCTTGCGGACCCGCTCGTGCATCCGCTCGGCGAAGGCCTCGGCCAGGCGGTCGGCGAGCGACTCGAGCAGGATCGCGTTGTAGTCGTCGAGCTCCGCCCTGAACGCGGCGACCCGCTCTCCCCCACCGAGACCGGCGGTCACGGCGAAGCCGCCGATCCAGTCGTCGGTCCCCTTGGGTGCGACGTAGTCGGCAAGCGACCGGTTCGGCACGCCTGCGCGGTGCTCCCCCTGCTGGCGCAGGTGGTGCAGGACCGTCAGCCGCTCGGAGCGCGCGTCATCGAGGTAGACCTCGATGTCGTCGCCCACGGAGTTCGCCGGGAAGAAGCCGATGACGCCGTTGGCCGTGAGACAGCGCTCGTCGACGATGCGGTCGAGCATCGCCTGCGCATCGTCGTAGAGCTTGCGCGCGGCCGGACCACTGGCCGGGTTGTTGAGGATGTCGGGGAAGCTCCCCTTCATCTCCCAGGTGTTGAAGAACGGCTGCCAGTCGATGTAGCGGCGCAGCTCGCCGAGCGAGTAGTGGTGGAAGGCCTTGACGTGCTGGGAGATCCGGTGCGATCGGGTGATCGTCGAGACGTCGTGGTCCTGCTGGAGCAACAGGTGCGGGTGCGGCGGCCGGTAGCCGGACCAGTCCACCTGGGTGCGCCGCTCCCGTGCCTGCTCGAGGCCGAGCAGAGGCCGGTCGTGCTTGGCCGCGTGGCGGGTCCGCAGCGAGTCGTAGTCCTCCTTGACCTGGGCCAGCAGCTTCGGCCGAAGCTCGTCGCTGAGGAGGGCGGCGGCAGTCGGGACCGATCGTGAGGCGTCCTTGACCCAGACGACGGGCCCGTCGTAGCGCTGGTCGACCTTGACGGCCGTGTGCGCGCGAGAGGTCGTCGCCCCCCCGATGAGGAGCGGGATGGTCAGGCCCTGGCGCTGCATCTCGGCGGCGAAGCCGACCATCTCGTCGAGCGAGGGGGTGATGAGGCCCGAGAGCCCGATGATGTCGGCGTCGTGCTCCTTGGCGGCGTCGAGGATCTTCTGGGCCGGCACCATGACGCCCAGGTCGATGACCTCGTAGTTGTTGCACTGGAGGACGACGCCGACGATGTTCTTGCCGATGTCGTGGACGTCGCCCTTGACCGTCGCCATGACGATCGTGCCGTTGGTGTCCTTGGCGGTGGCGAGCTCGGGGTCCTTGGCCTTCTCCTCCTCGATGAACGGGATGAGGTAGGCGACCGCCTTCTTCATGACGCGGGCGCTCTTGACCACCTGGGGCAGGAACATCTTGCCCGCGCCGAAGAGGTCGCCGACGACGTTCATGCCGTCCATGAGCGGACCCTCGATGACCTCGATCGGGTGGCCTCCGCGGTCGGCGATCTCCGCGCGGAGCAGCTCGGTGTCCGCCTGGATGTGTGCGTCGACGCCCTTGACGAGGGAGTGCGTGATGCGCTCGCCGAGCGGCAAGGCGCGCCACTCCTCCTCGCTGACCTCAGCGGCCTGGCCGACCTTGTTGTACTCCTCCGCGATCTCGAGGAGCCGCTCGGCGGCGTCGGGTCGGCGGTTGAGCACGACGTCCTCGATCCGCTCGCGCAGCTCGGGGTCGACCTCGTCGTAGACGGCCAGGGCGCCGGCATTGACGATGCCCATGTCGAGGCCGGCCGCGATGGCGTGGTAGAGGAAGACTGCGTGGATCGCCTCACGCACGGGGTTGTTGCCACGGAAGCTGAACGACACGTTGGAGATGCCGCCCGAGACCTTGGCGCCCGGGAGGTTCTCCTTGATCCAGCGCGTCGCCTCGATGAAGTCGAGCCCGTAGGACGCGTGCTCCTCGATGCCCGTGGCGACGGCGAAGACGTTGGGGTCGAAGATGATGTCCTCGGCGGGGAAGCCGACCTCCTCGGTGAGCAGGCGGTAGGCCCGGGAGCAGATCTGCTTGCGGCGCTCGAGCGAGTCGGCCTGACCGTCCTCGTCGAAGGCCATGACGACAGCCGCAGCGCCGTACTTGCGCACGAGGCGGGCCTGGCGCAGGAACGGCTCCTCGCCCTCCTTGAGGGAGATCGAGTTGACGATGGCCTTGCCCTGCACGCACTTGAGCCCGGCCTCGATCACCTCCCACTTCGAGGAGTCGACCATGACGGGGACCCGGCTGATGTCGGGCTCGCTCGCGACCAGCTTGAGGAAGCGGTCCATCGCCGCCACCCCGTCGATCATCCCCTCGTCCATGTTGACGTCGATGACCTGCGCGCCGCTCTCGACCTGCTGCGCAGCGACCGACAGTGCGGTGTCGTAGTCGCCGTCCTTGATGAGCGTGCGGAAGCGCGCCGAGCCGGTGATGTTGGTGCGCTCGCCGACGTTGACGAAGAGGCTCTCGTCGGTGATGGTGAACGGCTCGAGACCCGACAGGCGCATGGCCGGCGCGAGGGACGCGGGCTCACGGACCGGCTTGCCGTCGACGGCCTTGGCAATGGCGGCGATGTGCTCGGGCGTCGTGCCGCAGCAGCCGCCGACGAGGTTGACGAGCCCCGCCTCGGCGAAGTCACCGACGATGCCCGCGGTCTCGTCGGGCGCCTCGTCGTACTCACCGAACGCGTTGGGCAGCCCGGCGTTGGGGTAGCAGGAGACGAACGAGTCGGCCAGGCGCGCCATCTCGGCGATGTAGGGCCGCATCTCCTTGGCGCCGAGGGCACAGTTGAGGCCCACGGCGAGCGGTGAGACGTGCCGGACGGAGTCCCAGAATGCCTCCGTGACCTGACCGGAGAGCGTGCGGCCGGACGCGTCGGTGATGGTGCCGGAGACGACGACCGGCCAGCGCCGGCCCTGCTCCTCGAAGAGGGTCTCGACGGCGAAGATCGCCGCCTTGGCGTTGAGGGTGTCGAAGATCGTCTCGATGAAGATGAGGTCGCTGCCGCCGTCGACGAGGCCGCGGGCCGACTCGAGGTAGGCGGCGACGAGCTGGTCGTAGGAGACGTTGCGCGCCCCGGGGTCGTTGACGTCGGGAGAGATCGAGGCCGTACGCGTCGTCGGCCCGAGCGCGCCCGCGACGTAGCGGGGTCGCTCGGGCGTGCGGTCCGTCATGGCGTCCGCCTCACGGCGCGCCAGAGCGGCGGCTTCGAAGTTCAGCTCGTAGGCGAGCTCCTCCATGCCGTAGTCCGACAGCGAGATCGCGTTGGCGTTGAAGGTGTTGGTCTCGATGATGTCGGCGCCGGCCTCGAGGTACTCGCGGTGGATGCCGCCGATGATCTCGGGCGCAGTGAGGGTCAGGAGGTCGTTGTTGCCCTGGACGTCGCTCGGCCAGTCGGCAAAGCGCTCGCCGCGGTAGCCGGCCTCGTCGGGGCGGTCACGCTGGATGGCCGTCCCCATGGCGCCGTCGAGAATCATGATGCGCCGGCCGAGCGTGGCGGTGAGGCTCTCGGTGGCATCGGGTCGCTGCTGCGACTTGGACAACGTGGCTCCTCTCGGCGGCACGAAGACGTGCCGTGTGACGGGACCGGCCCGATTCTACGGACCTGCCGTGGCTCCCGCGCTGCCGCCCGCACTGCGGTCACGCGACGCCACCCTCCGGCATACCCGATCGAGTCCGCGCCAGAGCCCGCGCAGGAGCCCGCAGCCCCCGGGGCGCGCCCGCCCGGGAGTCCGGGCCATCCGGTCCGGCAGGTCCTAGGCTGAAGGGGTGGACGCGACCGCGACCACGGTGAAGGAGACATGGTGCTGGAGTTCGAGGACGTGCCGGAGCTGGTCGACCCGGTGCTCATCGCGGCCTTCGAGGGCTGGAACGACGCCGGCGAGGCGGCCACGAGCGCGGTCCGCCACCTCGCCGAGGTCTGGGACGCCGAGGTCGTCGCGGCCCTCGACCCCGAGGACTACTACGACTTCCAGGTCAACCGTCCGCGCGTGTCGCTCGAGGACGGTCGGCGCGTGCTGACCTGGCCCACGACACGCGTCCTCGTCGCCACCGAGACGGGTCTGGACCGTGACGTCGTCCTTGTGCAGGGCATCGAGCCGTCGATGCGCTGGCGGGCCTTCACGGTCGAGCTGCTCGAGCTCGCAGAGCGGTTCGGCGTCACGACGATCGTCACCGTCGGCGCGCTCCTCGCGGACGTCCCACACACCCGACCGATCCCGGTCACCGCCACCGCCGAGGACGAGGCGGCGATCCACCGCTTCGACGTCGAGGCGTCGCGCTACGAAGGGCCGACGGGCATCGTGGGGGTGCTGAGCCACGCCGCCGCCGACTCCGGCATCCCCACGGTCTCGGCGTGGGCTGCCGTGCCGCACTACGCCGGTGGGGCGCCGTCGCCGAAGGCGACCCTGAGCCTGCTGCGCCGCATCGAGTCGCTGCTCGGGGTGACCGTGCCGCACGGCGAGCTCGAGGAGAACGCCCGGGCCTGGGAGCGGGGCGTCGACGAGCTGGCCCAGTCCGACGAGGAGGTCGCCGAGTACGTCCAGTCCCTCGAGGAGGCGCAGGACACCGCCGAGCTCCCCGAGGCGAGCGGTGACGCGATCGCGCGCGAGTTCGAGCGCTACCTCCGCGGGCGCGACGACGACCAGACCGGCCGCTGAGCCGAGTTCTTTCGGGGTCGGCGGCGGGGCAGCGTGAGTTCATCAGCCGACCATCTGGTCGCTTGTTGCGTCATGTGGGCGAGGTGGACCGCAACAAGCCCCCAAGTGGTCAGTTGACGTGGAAGGCCCGTCCACGGGCGCGACGACGACCAGACCGGCCGCTGACGATCGAAAGAGCATTCCGTCCGCCCAGCGGTCCCGCCGAACGCGGACGGATCGCTCTCTCGATCGGGTGAAGAGCCCCCGGCGCCCTGCGCACGGCCTGGCGCGCCGGCCTGCCACCCTCCCCCATCACGATCGAAAGAGCATTCCGTCCGGACGGAATGCTCTTTCGATTGGGGAGGGGGGTGGCCGGTGTGGGGTCAGAGGCGGACGCCGAGCAGGGCGTCGAGGGCCCGACCGAGTATGCCGGGGGCACCCGGGTCGTCGCCCCCGCGGCTGAGTGCCTGGCTGGCCCACCGGTCGACCGCCTCGAGGGCCCGCGGGCTGTCGAGGTCGTCGGCGAGAGCGGCGCGGATGTCGTCGACGGTCTGGTCGGCGACGGGACCGCCGTTGCACGACAAGGCCTCTCGCCAGGTCGCGAGCCGCTGCTGCGCCTCGACGAGCTGGTCGTGGGTCCACATCCAGTCGTGCGCGTGGTGCCGGGCGAGCAGGGCCAGCCGGATCGCCATCGGGTCGATGCCGTCACGACGCAGCTGCGAGACGAGGACGAGGTTGCCCTTGCTCTTGCTCATCTTCTCGCCGTCGAGGCCGACCATGCCCTGGTGGACGAAGGCGCCCGCGAAGGACTGGGATCCGCTGAGCGCGCGGCCGTGCGCCGAGCTCATCTCGTGGTGCGGGAAGACGAGGTCGGTGCCGCCGCCCTGGACGTCGACAGGGAGGCCCAGGTGGTCGAGCGCGATGCACGCGCACTCGATGTGCCAGCCCGGCCGGCCCGAGCCGAGCGACCCGCCGTCCCACTCGGGCTCGCCCTCACGGTGGGCTCGCCACAGCAGGGCGTCGAGCCGGTTGCGCTTGCCCGCACGGTCGGGGTCTCCCCCGCGCTCGGCGAAGACCTCCATCATGCCCGCCTCGTCGAGGTGGCTGACCGAGCCGAACCGCGGGTCCCTCGCGACGTCGAAGTAGAAGTCCTGCGCACCCGGGCGCGACGCGTCTGGCGCGGGCACGGCATACGCCCAACCGTCGACGACGAGCTTCTCGATGGGGCCCACGAAGGTGGGGATGCTCTCGACGGCCCCGAGGTACTCGTCGGGAGGGATCACGGCGAGCGCGGTCATGTCCTCGCGGAAGAGCGCGACCTCGCGCGTCGCGAGGTCGCGCCAGTCGATGCCGTCGCGCTCGGCCCGTTCGAGGAGCGGGTCGTCGATGTCGGTGATGTTCTGGACGTAGCGCACGCTGTGCCCGCTGGCGCGCAGCGCCCGCCCGAGCAGGTCGAACGTCACGTAGGTCGCCGCGTGGCCCATATGGGTGGCGTCGTAGGGGGTGATGCCGCAGACGTAGAGCGTGACGACATCGCCACGCGCAGCGGGAACCAGCTCGCCGGATGCCGTGTCGCGGACTCGCACCTCGGGGGCACTGCCGGGAACCTCGGGAACGAACGGCATCGGCCAACTTCTCACGCGCAGACTCTATCCCGCGGTGCGGGCGCGCTCGTCGCGGGCACCGGGTCCGCGGACCGACTCAGAGTGGCGGCCACGGCACCGACGGCCAGTCGCGCCTGGGGGACGGGTGCACCCCGCGGTCGATGAGGCGCGCCACCCGCAGCAGGAGGGCGTCGACATCGGCCACCGGCAGCAGCACGAGCAGGCGGTCGCGCACGTCGCTGGCCTCGAGGGCACGCCGAAGGCGCTCGAGGCGCGCGAGGTCGGCGTCCACGATCGGTTCACCCGCCCAGCCCCACAGCACCGTGCGCAGCTTCGGCGTCGGCGAGAAGGTCACGCCGTGGTCGATGGCCCAGAGACGGCCGTCTGCGTCCCGGAGGCAGTGCGAGCCCTTCCGGTCCGAGTTGTTGAGCGCCGCGTCGAGCACCGCCAGCGACCGCACGTCATCGGCACGCGAGTGCACGACGGTGACGGCTGACCCGCCCGGCGTCTCGCCGTCGAGGACGGCAGACCAACCCTCGGGTGTGCGCCCCTCCGGCACGAGGTCGACGACGACGTCGTCGGCGACGGACTCGAAAGGATCGCCGATCCACAGCTGCACCGACCCGGGACCGAGGGGGCCGTCGCGCATCACCGTCGGGGGGACGACGTCCCAGCCGCCGAGCTCGGAGACCACCTGGGCCGCCACCTCGCGGCCGGCGAGGGTGCCTTCGGGGAAGTCCCAGAGGGGCCGCTCGCCGCGGATGGGCTTGTAGATGACATGGCCGCCGGGCAGCGTCGACACGCGTGCCAGGACCGCGAGGTTCGAGGAGTCGGCGATCCGTCCCAGAACCTCGATCTCGCCGGTCAGGTCGACCGGCGACGGCGTCAGGTCAGCGCTTGTAGCCATTGGCCCGCGGGCAGATGTGGCCCGTGGGGTCGAGCGGGTTGCCGCAGAACGGGCACGGCGGCCGGCCGGCGGCGACCAGCGCGTTGCTGCGCCGCGCGAAGGCTCGGGCCTGCGCGGGCGTCAGGGTGACGCGGAGCGAGTTGCGCCCCAGAGGTCCCACCTCGTCGTCGGCGGCGTCGGCGACCTCGTCGACCTCGTCGGGGTCGTGGTCGTGGCACTCGATGACGACCTTCTGCGCGTCCTCGTCCCACGCCAGGGACAGGGTCTGCACGCGCCAGTCCTCGTCGAACGGCGTCTGCAACGGGTCGGTGTCCTCGGGCACGCCGCCGGGCTCGCCCGGCTCGGCCGCCGTGGCGGGTGCGAGCTGGTCGAGCACATCGTTGATGCGGTCGGCGAGGATCGAGACCTGCTGCTTCTCGACACCGATGGTCACGACCAGCGGTCCGGTACTCGCCTGCAGGTAGAAGGCTCGCTGGCCGGCGGGGCCGACCGTCCCGGCGACGAACCGGTCAGCGGGATCGAAGTCCTGGACCGTCATGCGTTCGACCCTATCCGACGCCACCGACCGCGCCGGCGCCGCCGCCCACCACGGCGTCACCGTCCTCGGCCGCCTGCTTCTGGGGTGGCCGCAGGCCCGTGAGGTCTCCCCCGACGTCGTTGAGCCGCAGCACGAACGGCTTGCGGCTCGTGTAGCGCACGACGCTCACCGACGCCGGGTCGACGTTGATCCGCTGGAAGTCGTCGAGGTGCGCGCCCGTGGCGTGCGACAGGATGGACTTGATGACGTCGCCGTGCGACACCGCGACCCACACCGCGTCGTTGCCGTGCGTCTCGAGGATGCGCGCGTCGGTCTCGCGGACGGCGCGCAGCGCCCGGTCTTGCATCTCCACCATGGACTCGCCGGGGTATGCCGCGGAGTCCGGGAAGCGCGCCTCGCTCGGTCGGTCCTGCACGACCTTCCAGAGCTCCTCCCTGGCGAGCTCCGAGATGGGACGCCCGGTCCAGGCGCCGTAGCGGCACTCGCCCAGCCCTGCGTGGACGCTGCGGGCGACTTGGTTCGGCAGCGGCGCGGCCAGCAGGTCCGCCGTCTGCACGCAGCGGTCCAGAGGTGAGCTGACGATCTCGACGACGGGCAGGACGGCTGCGGCCAGCCGCTGTCCGACGGCAGCGGCCTGCGCCTCGCCGGTCTCGTCGAGGAAGACGCCGGGCATCCAGCCGGCCAGCGTGCCGGCGGTGTTGGAGGTGGATCGGCCGTGGCGCACGAAGAGGACGGTGGGCACGGTCGTCACCCTAGCCCGCGAGCCGGACGCCACCACCGGCATACGCCCTCACGTGCGCGCCACCGACCTGCGGACGTGGTGAAGTAGGGGACGTGATCGTGGACAAGGCCATCTACCGCAACGGACGGCGAGAGGGGTGCGGCGACCTCAGCGACGAGCTGGACGTGCTGCGCCTCACCCAGGACGGCTTCCTCTGGATCGGCCTCAAGGACCCGACCGACGAGGAGTTCGAACTCGTCAACGAGGAGCTGCACCTGCACCCCCTGGCCGTCGAGGACGCCGTCCTCGGCCACCAACGAGCCAAGATCGAGAAGTACGAGTCGTCGGTGTTCGTCGTGCTCAAGACCCTGCGCTACGTCGAGGCGACGAGCGACATCGAGACCGGTGAGGTCATGCTCTTCATCGGTGACCGCTTCGTCGTCACGGTGCGGCACGGCGAGGGCAACCCGCTGGCCGGGGTGCGCCAGCGGCTCGAGGCCGCACCGGAACGCCTCCGCCATGGGTCGATGACGGTGCTGCACGCCGTGATGGACTCCGTCGTCGACAACTACACCGTCGTCGACCGGGAGGTGCGTCAGGACCTCGAGCAGATCGAGGAGCAGGTCTTCGCCTCGGCCACCGGCGGCGACGCCAACACGATCTACCGGCTCAAGCGCGAGGTCCTCGAGTTCCGGCGGGCCAGCCAGCCGCTCGCCGACACCCTGACCCACTTCATGGACCCCGCCCGCCGACACGGAGTGTCCGACGTGCTGCTTCCCTTCTTCCGCGACGTCGCCGACCACCTGCGCCTCGTCAACGACCACGTCGAGTCCTACGACCGGCTCCTGACCGACGTCCTGTCGGCGCACCTCGCCAGCGTGTCCGTCAAGCAGAACGAGGACATGCGCCTCATCTCCGCGTGGGTCGCGATCGCGGCCGTGCCCACGATGATCGCCGGCATCTACGGGATGAACTTCCAGCACATCCCGGAGCTCGAGGTGAGCTTCCACGTCGGCGGCGGCGAGTTCTACTACGGCTACTTCGTCGCCCTCGCCGTCATGGCCGGCGCCTGTCTGGGTCTCTACCGGGCCTTCAAGCGCTCGGGCTGGCTGTAGCGAGGCGACGAACGGCCAGCTCCCACCGAGGTGGGACCGGCCGTTCGCGGCAGAGAGGCGTCGTCAGGTCGCGCTGATGACCCCGCCCGCGAGCACACCGACCAGCACGAGGCCCAGGGCGACGCGGTACCAGACGAACGGCAGCAGGGTGTGGTTCGCGACGAAGCGCAGCAGCCAGGCGATCGTGGCGTAGGCCACGACAAAGGCCACCACGACGCCGACGAGGACGGGCCCCACGCCGAGGGCGGACAGCCCGTGCCTCTCCTGGACGGCCTGGAACAGGCCGGCGGCGGTGAGGGCGGGGATCGCGAGGAAGAAGCTGAGGCGTGTCGCCGTCACCCGGTCGATGCCGCGGGCGATGCCGGCGGAGATCGTCGCACCCGAGCGGGAGACGCCAGGGATGAGGGACAGGCACTGCACGAGACCGATGACGAGCCCGTCGACCGGCCGCACCGAGTGCTCATCACGCAGGGTCCCGCGAGCCTCGTAGCGCGCGTAGATGCGCTCCGCCACCACCATGGCGACGCTCCAGACCAGCAGGGCGACGGCCACGACCCAGAGGCTGCGCAGCGGGCCCGAGATGAGGTCACGAGCGAGGAAGCCGACGATGCCGACCGGGATCGAACCGATGACGACGGCCCACGCGAGGCCGTAGTCGGGGTCCGTGCGAGCGGCGGCCGAGCCCAGCCCCCGGAACCACGCGACGGCGAAGCGGATGATGTCGCGGAAGAAGTAGAGCAGCGTCGCAGCGATGGCGCCGAGCTGGATGACGGCGGTGTAGGCCGTCACGGCCGGGTCGTTCACCTCGAGGCCGAGCAGCTTCTCGGTGATGGTCAGGTGTCCGGTCGAGGAGACCGGGAGGTACTCGGTGAGGCCTTCGACGACGCCGAGGATGACGGCGTCGAGGTAGCTGAGGTCAGCCATGGGTCAGGTGGGCCTTCTGCGCAGGAGGGACGGGACGGGGGCCGCTGACCCGCTCGGGGTCATCGGCCGCGGGGCACAATGTCGCACCCTACCTGCAACGTGGGCTGGGAGCCGCGACCGTCAAAGAGGCGCGTGGGCGACGTCCTAGTGAACGTCCGGGGCGACGTCACCTGAACGGCGGCTGGGGGTCTCGAGTCCCGCGATCCCGGCCACGACCTCAAGGCTGGCCACGGCCTGCTGGCGCGTCATGCCCCCGCCGACGGCGACGGCGAGCGTGGTGACGCCGGCCTCCTCGTAGCGGCCGAGTCGTCGGGCCACCCGCTCCGGCGAGCCGAGCAGGGCCGTCTCGTCGATGAACTCCAGGGGCACGGCCGCCGCGGCCTCCCGGTGGAGGCCCGCGAGGTAGAGGTCCTGGATCCGCGCGGCATCCTCCTCGAAGCCCATCCGGCACGCGAGCTGGTTGTAGAAGTTCTGCTCGCGCGAGCCCATGCCGCCGATGTAGAGGGCGCAGTAGTCACGCACGTGGGCGGCCGCCTCCTCGACGTCGTCGACGAGCACGACGGGCGTGGTCGCCACGACGTCGAAACCCGTCATCGGCGCGTCGACCGGACCCCGGCCACCCCGGCGCCGACCGGTCTCGAGCGTCGCGAGCAGGTCGCCGGCGTGCTCGGGGCTGAAGAAGATCGCGAGCCAGCCGTCGGCGATCTCCCCGGTCAGCTCGAGGTTCCTCGGACCCACCGCGGCGAGGTAGACGGGCAGGTCCGGGCGCACGGGCCGGGCGGAGAGCTTCAGCGGCTTGCCCGGACCGCCGGGCAGCGGCAACGGGTAGTGCGGCCCGGCGTGGGTGACCGTGTCGCGGCGCAAGGCCGCCCGCACGATCTCGACGTAGTCCCGCGTGCGGCCGAGCGGACTGCGGAACGGCACGCCGTGCCACCCCTCGCTCACCTGCGGACCCGAGACCCCGAGACCGAGCCGGAACCGACCCCCTGACATCGTGTCGATCGTCGCCGCGGTCATCGCCGTCATCGCCGGGGTGCGCCCCGGGATCTGCATGACCGCGGACCCGAGAGCGACGTGCTCCGTCAGGGCCCCGATCCAGGCGAGCATCGACGGGCTGTCCGAGCCGTACGCCTCTGCCACCCAGACGCTGTCGTAGCCGAGCCGGTCGGCCGCCTGGGCGATCGCGACCTGGTCGTGGCCCGTCGTGCCGCGGCCCCAGTACCCGAGATTCACACCGATCCTCATGCTGGGCAGGCTATCGGCGTCGCCCACGTCGTGCCGCTCGCTCGGGGTGCGGTGTCGCCCACTACCGTTCGGGACATGCGCAGGCGTCTCGGCTCGTCCGGTCTCTCGGTCACCCCCCTGGCCCTCGGCACCATGCTGTGGGGCAACGCCGTCGACCGTCACGAGGCAGGTGACCACCTGCGTGCGTTCGTCGAGGCCGGCGGGAACCTCGTCGACACGGCATACGGCTACGGCGGCGGCGACGCCGAGACCATCCTCGGCGGGCTTCTCGACGGCACGGTGCCCCGCGACGATGTCGTCATCTGCACCAAGGCGGGCATCTCCCGCTCCGGTGGCCAGCGCCGCGTCGACGTGTCGCGCCGAGGGCTCATGTCCCAGCTCGAGACGTCGCTGCGCCGTCTCGGCACCGACCACGTGGACCTCTGGCTCGTGCACACGTGGTCCGACGACGTGCCGCTGTCGGAGACCCTGTCGGCCCTCGAGTGGGCTGCGGCCTCGGGTCGCGCACGCTACGTCGGCGTCTCCAACTACACCGGATGGCAGTCCGCGCGCGCCTTCAGCGTGCTCGAGTCAGCGCGAATCCCCATGGTGGCCAACGAGATCGAGTACTCCTTGGTATGCCGCACGCCCGAGCACGAGGTCACACCCGCTGCGACGTCGCTCGGCTTCGGCCTGCTGCCCTGGTCTCCGCTGGGACGGGGCGTCCTCACGGGCAAGTACCGCCACGGCATCCCGTCGGGGTCCCGGGCCGCGTCCACCGACTTCCCGGGCTTCGCCGAGCGGTTCCTCGACGAGCAGACGGCCCGCGTGGCCGATGCGGTCGCGATGGCTGCGCGAGGCCTGGCGGCCAAGCCGGCCGAGGTGGCGCTGGCCTGGGTGCGTGACCGTCCTGGGGTCGCCGCGCCCATCGTCGGCGCGCGGACGCCGGCACAGCTGCGGTCCGCGCTCGCGAGCCTCGAGCTCACGCTGCCCTCGGAGATCGTGGCTGCGCTGGACGACGTCTCGGCCTAGCCGGCGCGGCCCCGCGTCAGGCGCGGGAGCTCCTGCCCTCGGTCCTGCCCGTCACGCCAACCGCACCGACGTCGTCGATGTCATCGACGTCGTCGAGGTCGTCTTCCTCGTCGAGGTCGTCTTCCTCGTCGTCCGCGTAGTCGTCGTCATCGTCATCGTCGTCGTCCTCGTCGTCGTCATCGTCGTCGTCCTCGTCGTCGTCCTCCTCCTCGTCGTAGTCGTCCGAGTCGAGGCCGGCGTAGACGCGGTTCTCGGTGCCGTCCTCGTCCTCGTGACCGTCGAAGTCGTCGCCGTAGATGGCGAGGGGCGTGGCGACCTCGGTCGCCTCGTAGAGGGCCTCGTCGTAGTCGTCGAAGGCCTCGGCCAGGTCCTGCGCCGCGGCCATCACCCTGGGGTGGTCGGGGTCTCGGCTCGCGTTCGCGGCCTCGAGGTGGCGTTCGAGGGCGGCGATCAGCTGCTCGAGGGCGGCGCGGGGGTCGACAGTCATGCTTCGACCGTAGTGGACCCCCGCAGGCGAGAGAACCGAATCCGTGCCCGGATCGGCTGGAAACACGGCGGTCCCGCAGCGAGCCGTGCTCGCTGCGGGACCGTTCACGCGCGATTGTCGGGCCGTTCACCCGACGGCGGCGCGCGGCGTCACATGGGCGCCTTGACCGTGTCGGCCGCCGGCGGGGCGGTGACGTCGACCGGCTCGCCGTACTTGCTCATCGTCATGTCGGCCTTGACGCCCGACAGGTCGAAGGTGACCTTCCGCAGCTGGTTCTTCTCGTCGAGCCAGGCGGTGTACGCGATGGTGCTGGGCAGCTGCGTCTTGGCGTCGGTGGGCAGCTGGGCCTGCATGGCCTTGGTGTCGAGCGTCAGGTCGTACTTCCACGTCTTGTCACCGTCGACGGTGTCCTCGCCGACGTACTTCACGTCGGTCACGGCCGCCCCGAACTGGTCGTACATCTTCGTCGGGTCGGCCTGGTCGAGCGACTGCGACAGCTGCTTGCCGATGGTCGAGCTGCTGTCGATGACTGCCCACTTGCCCGCGGGCAGGCCGGGGAAGCCCTTCATGTAGACCTTCTTGTCGACGAGGATCATGTCGACCTTCATCGACGACCCCATGTCCATCGACATCTTCATGGCCGGGTTGCCCGGGTCGACCTTCGTGTCGCCGGAGATAGCGATCTTCTGGCCGGCGGCATCCATCGTCATGTTCACGTGCGCGGTCGTGGCGTTCTTGCCGGCCTCCTTCATGGCGGCGACGAAGGACGCCTTGTCCTTGTACGGCTGACCGGCGGCCGGAGCGTCGCTCGTCGCGGCAGCCGAGCTGGCCTGCGTCTGCCCCGCCGCGGGGGCCGGGCTCTCGCTCTTGCCGCAGGCAGCGACGCCGAGAACGGCAGGGAGAACGATGACTGCTGCCGCGATGCGGCGGGTGTTCCACTTCATGTGTGTTGACCTCCTGGGCCGTTGACGCCGGACGGTTCCGGGCGGTTCCGCTGTTGCGCCGCGCCGCACGGGGTCGCGCTCGGTCCCGGGTCTGCGGTCGAATGACCCAGCGACGGTATCGCGGGCACCTGTCCGCCACGCCACGCATACGGTCTCGGTGGGGTCACGGTTGGTGTCAGAATGGATGGCGATGACGGATTACGAGTACCGGGTCCTCACGTTCGACCGCCACACGTCGAAGGCCCAGGCGCGGCAGGCGGTCCGTGAGCATGCGGAGTACGGCCGTTGGGAGCTCTCGCGCACGGTGATCTACGAGGGCGGCGTGCGGCGGATGTGGCTGCGACGCAAGATCATGCGCGTGCAGCGCACAGCCTGACCCTGTCGTCCCGACCTCAGCAGGTGCGCAGGAAGTCGCCGAGGACACGCGCCCCGAAACGCAGCGAGTCGACGGGCACGCGCTCGTCGATGCCGTGGAACATCGGCGCGAAGTCCAGGTCGGCGGGCAGCCGCAGCGGCGCGAAGCCGTAGCCGCTGATGCCGAGCCGGCTCAACGCCTTGTTGTCGGTGCCGCCGGAGAGGCAGTAGGGCAGCACGGCCGCCTCGGGGTCCTCGCGGAGCAGCGCCTGCTTCATGGACTCGACGAGGTCGCCGGAGAAGGGGGCTTCGATGGCGACGTCCCGGTGCACGACCTCCACCTCGACGTGCTCCCCGGCGAGCTCGCGGATCGTGGCCATCAAGGCGTCCTCGTGGCCGGGCAGGAAGCGGCAGTCGACCGCTGCCGACGCGGTCTGCGGGATGACGTTGTGCTTGTAGCCCGACTCGAGCATCGTGACGTTGGCCGTGTCGCGCAGGGTGCCGCGCACGAAGCCCTGGGCGCCGCCGAGGGTCGCGAGCAGGGGCTCGAGGTCGCCGTCGGCCGACGACAGGCCGGTCATCGTGCTCAGCGTGTCGAGCAGCTCGCGGACCGAGGCGATGTACTCGCGCGGCCACTCGTGGGCGGCGATGCGGCCGATCGCGGCGGCGAGCCGGACGATGGCGTTGTCGTCGTTGGGCACGGAGCCGTGGCCGGCGCGGCCGTGCGCCCGCAGGCGCAACCAGGCGAGGCCCTTCTCGGCCGTCTGGAGCAGGTAGGCGCGCTTCTCGCCCTGCTGGGTCGGCATGGTGACGCTGTAGCCGCCGACCTCGCTGATCGCCTCGGTGACCCCGTCGAACCACTGGGGGTGGTGGTCGACGAGCCAGTGGCTGCCGTGGGTGCCGCCGGCCTCCTCGTCGGCGAAGAAGACGAAGGTCGTGTCGCGTGCAGGTTTGGTCCCGGTGCGAGCGAAGTGCCGGATGTTCGCGAGGATCATGGCGTCCATGTCCTTCATGTCGACCGCCCCGCGGCCCCAGATGCAGCCGTCGCGCTCCTCGGCGGCGAAGGGGTCGACCTGCCAGTCGGCGGCGTTGGCCGGCACGACGTCGAGGTGGCCGTGCACCGCGAGGCCGGGCCGCGAGGAGTCCTCGCCCTCGAGGCGGACGACGACGGTGGCGCGGCCGGGCTCGCTCTCGAGCAGGGTGCCGTCGAGGCCGACCTCGGCGAGCTCACCCATGACGTACTCGGCGGCCTTGCGCTCCCCCGGGCCCGACCCATCACCGTAGTTCGACGAGTCGATCCGGATGAGCTCGGCACAGATCCGCGCCACCTCCGCCTCGGCTGTCGGTGTGGGTGTCCCGGTGCGCGCGGCGTCGTCGTGGCTCATGCCGATCAGCGTATGCCGCGTCCTTCTGGCGCTCGCGCCCACCCGTTTGGTCTTTTGGTCGGGCCCCGTGTAACGTTTCGCCTCGCCGCAAGGGAATCCCACGAGCCCCTTGCATCACCTCGTCGGGGTGGCGGAATGGCAGACGCGCTAGCTTGAGGTGCTAGTGCCCTTAACGGGCGTGGGGGTTCAAGTCCCCCCCTCGACACCATGAGACCCCCGGGTTCCTGCAGGTCAGGACCCGGGGGTCTTCTCGTCTCCCGGCCGTCACACGGACCGCGTCGGCGGGTGCTGCCCAGGCCCTTGGCCGCTCCTCTGCGACAGACGTAATCTTCGATGGTGAGCGACGAGAACGTGGCCGGCCTGGCCGACGAGCTCTACGACGCGATCGGGCTGCTGCGGCGCCGGTCACGACGACTCGTGGGCGCTCCCCTGCCGGAGCTCGCGCTCTCGGGCGCCCAGCACGAGCTGCTGCGCGTCGTGCGGCGCAACCCGGGCATCACGGTGACCGAGGCGGCCCAGCTGCTCGGGCTCGCTGCCAACACCGTCTCGACCCTCGTGAGCCAGCTGCTCCCCCTCGGCGTGCTCGTCCGCGAGCGCGATGCGACCGACCGCAGGGTGGCCCGCCTCGACCTCACGCCCTTCGCTCGCGAGGGC
The DNA here is from genome assembly GCF_052114705.1 of Terrabacter sp. 2YAF2. Taxonomy (NCBI): domain Bacteria; kingdom Bacillati; phylum Actinomycetota; class Actinomycetes; order Micrococcales; family Intrasporangiaceae; genus Terrabacter; species Terrabacter sp. 2YAF2. The sequence continues at coordinate 50,319 of NZ_JBFRFG010000009.1, read as the reverse complement.
CTCGAGCGGTGGCGCGACCGGCGGACCCAGGCGACGGCGACGGTACTGGCGCGACTGCCTGCCGGTGAGCGTGCCCGTCTGTCCGAGGCCTTGGCCACGATCGCCCGGATCGCCGCCGACCTGCCGGAGAGCTCTGCGGCCCCCGCGTCGCCCGTTCCGTCCGGTGGCCGTCCGTGACCGCCGCCATCGACATCCGGGACCTCAGCTACAGCTTCGGCACCCACGTCGCGGTCGACGACCTGACGTTGGCGGTCGAGCCGGGTGAGTGCTTCGGCCTGCTGGGGCCCAACGGGGCCGGCAAGACGACGACGATCCGCCTCCTCAACACGCTGCTGCCCCTGCAGTTAGGCGACGTGAGGATCTTCGGCCGGTCGGTGCGCACCGACGCGATGCTCGTGCGTCGTCTCCTGGGCTACGTGCCGCAGCAGCTCTCGATCGAGGGCGCCCTCACCGGCCGCGAGAACGTCGAGTGGTTCGCCCGTCTCTTCGACGTGCCACGACGCGAACGCGCGGCGCGCGTCGACGAGGTCCTCGACATGGTCGACCTCCGGGAGGACGAGCGACGCCTGGCGTCCACCTACTCGGGTGGCATGGTGCGCCGGCTGGAACTGGCGCAGGCCCTCGTCAACCGGCCGGCGCTGCTCGTCCTCGACGAGCCGACGGTCGGGCTCGACCCTGTGGCGCGCGACAGCGTGTGGCTGCGAGTCGCGCAGATGCAACGTGACCACGGCATGACCGTGCTGCTCACGACGCACTACATGGAGGAGGCCGACGCGCTGTGCGACCGGGTGGCACTCCTGCACCGGGGCGCCCTGCGCGCCATCGGATCCCCTGAGGAGCTCAAGGCAGCCGCCGGAGCCGGCGCGAGCCTCGAGGACGTGTTCCGTCACCACACCGGAGAGGCCCTCGACGACGTGGAGGGTGAGAAGGGAGGGTTGCGCGGTGTCCGAGCGACTCGTCGAACCGCCCGCCGTCTGGGCTGACCGGCAGAGCCGGACGGGGGTGGGGCTGCTCACCTCGCGCATCAGCACGTTCTGTCTCGTGGAGCTGCAGAAGCTGCGCCACGACCGCAGCGAGCTCGTGACGCGTGCGATCCAGCCGATCCTCTGGCTCGTCATCTTCGGCACGACCTTCAGCCAGATCCGGGCGATCCCCACGGGCGGCATCCCCTACCTCGACTTCCTCGCCCCGGGGGTCATCGCGCAGTCGGCCCTCTTCATCGCCATCTTCTACGGCATCCAGATCATCTGGGAGCGCGACGCGGGCGTGCTGACCAAGCTGCTCGTGACCCCGACCCCGCGTGCGGCGCTCGTTGCCGGCAAGGCCTTCGCGGCCGGGGTCCGGTCCGTGGCGCAGGCCGTCATCGTCGTCGTCGTGGCCGCAGTCATGGGCGTGGCGATGACGTGGAACCCGGTCCGGTTGCTCGGGGTGGTGGTCGTCGTCATGCTCGGAGCCGCGTTCTTCTCGTGCCTGTCCCTCAGCATCGCCGGGGTCGCCCTCAAGCGCGACCGCCTCATGGGCATCGGGCAGGCCATCACCATGCCTCTCTTCTTCGCCTCCAACGCGCTCTACCCGATCGAGATGATGCCCGGCTGGCTCCAGGTCATCAGCCACGTCAACCCACTGACCTACGAGGTGTCGGCCCTGCGCGGCCTCCTCCTCGGCACCCCAACGAGCTACTGGGTCGACTTCGGCGTCCTTGTGGGCAGCGCCGTCGCCGGCATCGTCTGCGCCGCGGCCCTCATCGGCCGCCTGGCCCGCTGACCGGTCGGCGCCGACGTGGGTGCGTGCTGACGCGCGGACGCGCCGCCCTGCCCCGGCTCCGACGCGCCGGACCGTACGCTGTGCCGCGTGACCTTCCTGCGCGCACTGTGGACCCTGTTGCGCGTCCGCGGATTCCGGCGTCTCTTCCTCAGCCGGGTCACCTCATCCTTCAGCGACGGCGTCTTCCAGGTCGCGCTCGCGAGCCACATCCTCTTCAATCCCGAGAAGGCCGCCGACGCCCGGGGCATCGCGATCGCCTTCGCCGTCGTCCTGCTCCCCTACAGCGCCCTCGGCCCCTTCGTCGGCGTCCTGCTCGACCGCTGGCCGCGTCGTCGGGTCATCGTCGTGAGCCAGCTCATCCGGGCCGGGGCCATGCTCGGCGTCGCGGCGCTCGTCACCACGTCGGACTCCGGCCCGGCGTTCTTCGGCCTCGTCCTGCTCGTCTTCTCCGTCAACCGCTTCATCCTCGCCGGTCTCTCCTCGGCCATGCCCCACGTCGTCACCCGCGACCTGCTCGTCAGCGCCAACTCCGTGGCCCCGACGTGCGGCTCGCTGGCCTATCTGCTCGGTGGCGCGGTCGGCACCGGAGTGGTGGCCCTCGGCGGTAGCGACGTGCTGGACGTGCTCCTGGGTGCCGTGGGCGTGCTCGCTGCCGCGTGGGTCGCCACACGCCTGCCGTTCATCGGCCCCGACGACGCGAGCGGGGCCCCCTCGGTCGGGCAGATCGCCCGCTCGGTCGTGACCGGACTCGTCGAGGCGGTCCAGACCCTGCCACGTCGCGCCTGGCTGCTGCTCGTCCTCGTCTTCCTCACCCGGATCCCCTTCGGATTCCTGCTGCTGCAGACCCTCCTGCTCTTCCGCGGGCCCTTCGAGGCTGGTCACGGCGCCCTCGGCTTCAGCATCGCCGCAGGCGCCTCCGCCGTCGGTTTCGCCTCTGCCGCCTTCGTCACGCCGTGGCTCGCGCCGCGCCTGACCGCCGTGCCGTATGCCGCCCGGATGCTCGCGATCGGCGGCGCCGTCTGCGCGGTGCTGGGCCCCTTCCTCATGCCGTGGAGCATCATCGCCGTCTCGTTCGCCGTCTCGTTCACGTCGCAGTGCGTCAAGATCACCGTCGACTCGCTCATGCAGGCCCACGTCGACGACCACCTGCTCGGCCGGGCCTTCTCGGCGTACGACGTGGTCTACAACGCGGGGATGGTTGCGGCCGCTGCGCTCGGCGCCTTCGTGCTGCCCGAGAGCGGGCTCGCCTGGTGGCCCCTCGTCGCGTTCGGTTGCCTCTACGGCGCCATGGCACTGCTGCTCGGACGGGCCTGGTCGCGGGCCACCCAGCTCGACCACGCCCGGCCACTAGGCTGACGGCGTGCTTCCGGAGCTGACCGCCACCCGCTACGTGACGCCGCTCAAGGAGGGTGGGTCGCTGCCCGGCCTCGTCGAGGCCGACGACGACGGGACGTACGTCCTGAAGTTCCGCGGCGCCGGACAGGGGCTCAAGGTCCTCGTGGCCGAGGTGCTCGTGGCCGGGATCGCCCGGCTGCTCGACGTGCCCGTGCCCGATCTCGCCGTCGTCCGCCTGGACCCGCGCATCGCGAAGTACGAGGCCGACGAGGAGGTCCAGGACCTCCTCACGGCGTCCGTGGGGACCAACCTCGGCGTCGACTTCCTGCCCGGCTCGCTCGGCTACGACGGGTCACGCCCACCGGACGCCGACCTCGCGGAGCGGATCATCTGGCTCGACGCGCTGACCGCCAACGTCGACCGCACGTGGTCCAACCCCAACCTGCTCGTCTGGCACGGCCGCACCTGGGCGATCGACCACGGCGCCGCGCTCTACTTCCACCACTCGTGGCCGAGCAGGGCGCCCTCCCCCGAGCGCTTCGCCGCACAGCCCTTCGACGCGAGCCGCCACGTCCTGCGCGACGTCGCCGGCGAGGTCGGTCGGCGCCACGACGAGCTCGCTGCCCGGCTCACCCCGGAGGCCCTGGAGGCGGTCATCGCCGACGTGCCCGACGAGTGGATCGAGCCCACGGCCGACCTGGCTGACGCTCCAGCGGTGCGGGCGGCATACGCCCTCATGCTCCGCGCCCGTCTCGAGGGACCACTGACGTGGGTGCCCACGGGAGTCGCGGCGTGAACGCGTACCAGTACGTCCTGCTCCGGCTCGTCCCCCGGGTCGACCGCGAGGAGTTCATCAACGTCGGCGTCGTGCTCTACTCACAGGACGCCGGGTTCCTCGACGCCGCATGGGAGCTCGACGAGCGTCGCGCGGCCGCCCTGTCACCGACGTGCGACCTCGACGGGGTGCGGGCGATGCTCGAACGCGTGCGCGCGGTGTGCCGCGGCGAGACGGGACGCGGGCTGCCGACCCTCGACAAGGCCGGTCAGCGATTCGGGTGGATCATCGCGCCACGCTCGACCGTGGTGCAGCCGGGACCGGTCCACGGGGGCCTCTGCGACGACCCCGCAGTGGAGCTCGAACGCCTCCTCGACCGGCTCGTCCGGCCCGCGCACGCCTGACCTGCCGACGTCCGACTCGATCCCGTCGGACTCGACCCCGTCAGCCCCGAGGGCGCAGGGCCCACATCGCGACGGCGCTGGCCGCGGCGACGTTGAGCGAGTCGACACCGCCCGCCATCGGGATCCGCAGCGTGAGGTCGGCCTCGGCCACCGTCCGGTGCGACAGGCCGTCGCCCTCGGTGCCGACGACGAGGGCAAGCCGCTCCGGCGGCTCCGTCTCGAGGTCGTCGAGCGACACCGAGTCGTCGGAGAGCGCCATGGCGGCGACGGTCAGCCCGGCGTCGTGCAGCAGGCCCATCCCCTGCGGCCACGGGTCGATCCGGGTCCAAGGGACCTGGAAGACCGTGCCCATGGAGACGCGGATCGACCTGCGGTAGAGCGGGTCCGCGCAGCGCGGAGTGATGAGGACCGCGTCGACGCCGAGCGCGGCGGCCGACCGGAAGATCGCGCCGACGTTCGTGTGGTCGACGACGTCCTCGAGGACGATGACCCGCCGCGCGTCGGTGAGAAGCGACTCCACGCTCGGAAGCGGCGGTCGCTGCATGGCGGCGAGCGCGCCCCGGTGCAGGTGGAAGCCGGTCAGCTGCTCGATGACGTCGTGGTCCCCGAAGTAGACCGGGATGCCGTCCGCCTCGGCGTCGGCGACGATGTCGGCGAGGTCCTCGAGCCACCGCCGCGCCATGAGGTAGGACCGGGGCCGGTGCCCGGCCCGGAGCGCCCGACGGATGACCTTCTGGCTCTCGGCGATGTAGAGCCCGCGCTCGGGCTCGGTCCGTCGGCGCAGCACGACGTCGGTGAGCGACACGTAGTCGGCCAGGCGCGGGTCGGTGGGGTCGGAGATCTCGATCGGCACGCCGTCAGGCTAGTGCTGGCGCGCCGCTCGCCCGACATCGTGGGGTCGAGCCCACGCCCGCGCCGACGGTCAGGGGAACCAGACGAGCTTGACGATGGCCACGAGGCCGATGACGATGATGAGCCCCCGGAGCACGTTCGGCGGGATGCGGCGCCCGACCCGCGCACCGATCATCCCGCCGACGAAGGCACCGACCCCGATGAGGACGACGACGAGCCAGTCGATGTGCTCGCGCGCGAAGAGGACGAACACCGTTGCGGCCACGAAGTTCACGACGAGCGACAGGACGTTCTTGTAGCCGTTGAGACGCTGGAGCGGCTCGAGGCTCAGGGCACTGAGCAGGCCCATGAGCAGCACTCCCTGGGCAGCGCCGAAGTAGCCGCCGTAGACCCCGGCCAGGAAGACCCCGGCGGCCATGGCCGGAGTGTGCCAGCGAGGCGTGCGCGCCCCCTCACCGCCGGCGTGCACGTGGGCCTGGATGCGCGGACCGGCGACGACGAGGACCAGCGCGATGAGGATGAGGACCGGCACGATGGCCCGGAAGGCCGCCGCCGGCAGGACGAGCAGCAGACCCGCTCCGACCACCGAGCCGAGGAACGACATCGGCATGAGACGGCGCAGGGTGCGCCCCTGTCCGCCGAGCTCGTGACGGTAGCCCCAGGCACCGGTCACGCCGCCGGCGACGAGACCGATGTTGTTCGACACGTTCGCGACGAGCGGGTTGATGCCGAAGAAGAGCAGGGTCGGGAAGGTGATGAGCGTGCCCGAGCCGACGATGGTGTTGATGACGCCGGCCCCGGTCCCGGCCAGCGCGATGGCGACGGCGGACCAGAACGACACCCGGTCACCCTACAGAGGGTGACCGGGTGTCGTCGGACGGTGTCCGTCAGGGCTGGACCGGAGGCTCCGGCGGGGCGTCGGGCGTCGTCCCGGGCATCGTCCCGGACAGCCCCCCGGCGAGGTCAGCCGAAGGATCGACGGGACCCACCGCGGGGGCGGACACAGGAGGAGCAGCTGCCGGGGGCGGAGGCAGCTCCACACCGGCCGGCGGAATGAACGGCTGTGCAAGACCCGCTGGGTTGGAGTGCTCCGTCGACTGTGCACTGAGTGCAGCCGCCTCGCCCCGGGCCTCGGCGAGGGCCTTGGCCGGGTCCTCGAGAACCGTCTCGGCAAACGCGTTGTCGTCGGCGTCTCCGGTGTCGATCCACTGCTCGTCGCCGGCGTCCATCGGGCCCTGCTCGCCGCCACCCAGCGCGTTGCCGATGCCCTTGAGAGCGTCGGTCAGCTCGGACGGGATGATCCACATCTTGTTGGAGTCGCCGCGGGCGAGCTGCGGCAGCACCTGGAGGTACTGGTAGGCGAGCAGCTTCTGGGTCGGCTTCCCACGGTGGATAGCCGCGAACACCTGCTGGATGGCGCGGGCCTGGCCCTGGGCCTCGAGGATGCGGGCCTGGGCTGAACCCTCGGCCCGCAGGATCTGGCTCTGCTTCTCACCCTCGGCCGTGAGGATGGCGGACTGCTTGAAGCCCTCGGCGGTGAGGATGGCGGCACGACGGTCGCGCTCGGCACGCATCTGCTTCTCCATCGTCTCCTGGACGGAGTGCGGCGGGTCGATGGCCTTGAGCTCGACACGGTTGACGCGGATGCCCCAGTTGCCGGTGGCCTCGTCCAGCACGCCGCGCAGCTGGCCGTTGATCTGGTCGCGGCTCGTCAGGGCCTGCTCGAGGTCGAGCGAACCGATGACGTTGCGCAAGGTGGTGACGGTCAGCTGCTCGATGCCCTGGATGAAGTTGGCGATCTCGTAGACCGCGGCCTTGGCGTCGGTGACCGAGTAGTAGATGACCGTGTCGATGTTGACGACGAGGTTGTCGCTCGTGATGACGGGCTGCGGCGGGAAGGTGACGACCTGCTCCCGGAGGTCGATGTTGGCGCGCACCTTGTCGACGAACGGGATGAGGAAGTGGATCCCCGCGGTCAACGTCTTGTTGTAGCCGCCGAGACGCTCGACGATCTGTGCCGTCTGCTGCGGCACGATGCGCACGGTGCGCAGCACGATGACGAACGCAACGACGACGATGAGTATCGGAATGATGTAAACCGGGTCCACGACCTTCTCGACCTTCTCCCTGTGTGGTCCGTGCTCCCCCGAGGAGGCACGGTTGGTGCGAGCGGGCCGATCGACCCGCTCGTTCGTTCGGTGGTGTCGGTTGAGCAGTGGCGCCGGTGAGGGGCTCAGCTCCCCACGACGCGTGCGCGGCTCACGATGGCGGTGGCGCCGTCGATGGAGTCGACGACGACCTCCTCGCCGGGCTCGATGTCGTCCCCGAGCGTGCGCGCAGACCACGTCTGGCCCGCGAGCTTGACCTGGCCCCCGGCCGGGTTGACCCGGTCGATGGCGACGGCCGAACGGCCGACGTGGGCGGCAGCTCCCATGAGCTGGGGTGGGCTGCTGGCCTGGATGCGCTTCTTGAGCCACGGACGCACGATCGCGAGGAGGGCGACGGCGACGAGGCCCGCGACGATCGCCTGGACGACGGGAGGGGCCCCGAAGGCCGCCGCGATGGAGGCGCCGACGGCGCCGCCGGCGAGCATGAGGAACGTGAAGTCGGCGGTGACCGTCTCGATGGCCACCAGCACGAGGGCCACCGCCACCCAGACCATCCACGCGTGTCCCTCGACCACGTAGCCACCCTGCCTTCATCCGAGCCGGCGACGGACGCCGACGTCCCGTGCGTCACTCCAGTGACGTTCTCGATTCTGCCTCAGTTCCCTCCACCGACCTACGGATCGGGCAACTGGGACAGGTTGCGATCAGGACTCGGCTCGTGCCGACCAGCGTTCGCCGTGCTGCTCGAGCACGAGCGGGAGCCCGAACGTCGCGCTGAGGTTCTCGGCCGTCAACGTGACGGGGATGGGGCCGGCGGCCACGACCCGCCCGTTGCGGATCATGAGGACGTCGGTGAACGACGGGGGGATCTCCTCGACGTGGTGCGTGACGAGCACCATGGCCGGGGCCTCCGTATCGGCGGCGAGCTCGCCGAGCCGGCGCACGAGATCCTCCCGGCCACCGAGGTCGAGCCCGGCGGCGGGCTCGTCGAGGAGCATGAGCTCAGGGTCGGTCATCAGGGCACGCGCGATCTGGACGCGCTTGCGCTCACCCTCGCTCAGGGTCCCGTAGGGACGGTCGGCCAGATGGTCGGCGCCGAGCGTCTTGAGCAGCTCCATGGCGCGGACGTAGTCGACGTGGTCGTAGGTCTCACGCCACCGGCCGATGATGCCGTACGAGGCGGTGACGACGACGTTGCCGACGAGCTCGCCGGCGGGGATCCGCTCGGCCATCGACGAGCTCGCCAGGCCGATGCGGGGACGCAGCTCGAAGACGTCGACGGCTCCCAGGACCTCCCCGAGGACTCCCGCGACCCCGGAGGACGGGTGCATGCGCGCGGCGGCAATCTGCAGCAGCGTCGTCTTGCCGGCACCGTTGGCGCCCAGCACGACCCAGCGCTCCCCCTCCTCGACCTCCCACGTGACGTCGTCGAGCAGCGTCGAGGCACCGCGTCGAACGGTGACTCCGGCGAAGGCGAGGACGTCGCTCATGGCTCGACCCTATGGCAAGCACCACCGGGGCGCCGACGCGGCGCACCCTAGGATGGCGTGGTGTCCGAGCTGCCCGCGTCCGTGCGCCTGGCGCTGTGGATCACCGCATCGTGGCGCGGCGACCTCGGGACGACCGATGCCCTGGGACGCGCCTTTCCCGACCTCGACCACGTGGCCGGCGACCTCGCCCGACTGGACGTCTGGCGTGACCTCGGGGAGCGAGCGCTCTTCGTGGCCCTCCCCCGTCCGGGAGACCTCAGTCGTATGCCGCGTGGCTCGGCCGCTGCCACCGCTGCGGCCGCCGACGCCGGTGAGTGCGTCTTCGTGGCCGGCATCGGGGGGATCCTCGTCCCGACGCTCACGGAGTTCGGACCCGAGGGCGACGTCGGCGTGCGCGCGGACTGGGCCGCCTACGAGGCGGATCCGATGCCGCGGCACCGGATGGAGATGCTCGACCTGCGCGAGATCGAGCGCGAGCTCATGACGCGCCTGCGCGAGCACACCGAGCGCTTCGACGCGGTCGGGGGACACCCGTGGGGCCACGAGGCACGCGCCGAGGCGCAGGCCGACCTCGACACCGGCCTGTGGGGCATCCCACCGGCCACGTCCGGCCGCGCGTTGCGCCTGATGTCGCTGGCGGCCAACCTCTCCCGCGTCGCCCACCGCAACGCCACCCGTACCTCCCTCGGGTCGGGAGGGCTCGACGCCGGGACCACGGCCACCCGCACACGGCTCCTGCGCGACCTGGCAGCCGACGCGGACGTGGCCCTCGCCGACGCGACGAACGTCGCGGTCATGTCGATCGCGGGCTGGCGTCCGGCGTGACTCAGGCAGTCTGCTCGCCCTCGGGGGCGGACGTCTCGAGACGTGCGAGCAGCGCACGCGCGTAGGCGCGTTCGGCGTCGATGTCGGCGTGGCGCTCGACCGCGCCGTCACGCCTTCGGGCCGACACGGCATACCCACCCTCGAGCTGTTCGAGCGACACGAACGACTCGCCGAGCAGGTCGCGCAGCTGGTCCTCGCGCGGCAGCCACACGACCTTGTCCTGCTCGACGCTGTCGAGGGCCCACTCGGTCGTGCCGTTGAAGCCGATGACGTCGCCGGTCGTGAAGTGGTGCACGTCGACGGTGATCTCACTGATGACGAAGACGTCGTTCTCCATGCCGCTCACGGGCACGACGAAACGGTCCCCGGAGACGGGCTCCCAGCGCAGTCCCGCGTCGGAGAGCCGGCGGGCGAGCTCGATGGTCAGCATGTCCTCCATGGTCACATCCCCCCGAGAGATCGCCAAGCAACCCTAGATTTGGTCCATGACGGAGCGCCCCGGGCTGGAAGCACTGGACGAGAGCACCTTCGAGACCGTCCTCTGTGTCGTCGCGCACCCAGACGACCTCGAGTACGGCACGGCCGCTGCAGTCGAGAAGTGGGTGCGGTCGGGCAAGGCCGTGACGTACCTGCTCGTGACACGCGGGGAGGCCGGCATCGACACCATGCCGCCGGCGGAGGCCGGGCCGCTGCGCGAGCAGGAGGAGCGGGCCGGCGCCGCCCGGGTGGGGGTCGACGTCGTGGAGTTCCTCGACGGATTTGCCGACGGTGTCGTCGAGTTCGGCGTTGCGCTGCGTCGCGCCATCGCACGCGAGATCCGGATCCGCAGACCTGACCTGGTCGTCACGATGACGTATGCCGACCGCTTCCCGCGCGGTTCCGTCAACCAGGCCGACCACCGCGCGGTGGGCCTCGCCGTCGTCGACGCCAGGTCCGATGCCGGCAACCGGTGGATCTTCGCCGACCTCGTCGACGAGGGCCACGAACCGTGGAAGGTGGCGCAGGTGCTCGTCGTCATGGATCCCGAGCCGACGCACTACGTCGACGTCTCGGACCACGTCGACGCCGCCGTCGCGTCGCTGTCGGCCCACCAGGCGTACCTCGCGGCGCTCGGGCCCGACTACCCGGAGCCCACCGACCTGCTCGGCAGGATCCTCGGCGGCCCCGCCGACGTCGTCGGCGTGCCCTACTCGCTCACCGGACGCCTCCTCGGCTGACCGGATCTCCTTGGGGTGCGCCCGAGCCGGGACCTCAGCGGCCGAGGACCGCCCGGTAGACCTCGAGCGTGCGGTCGCCGATGGAGGCCCACGAGAACGAGTCGACGGCCCGCGAGCGACCGGCGCGACCGAAGGCGTGGGCGCGGTCGACGTCGGACACCGCCTCGGTCAGCGCTCCGGCGAGGTCGGCCACGAAACGGTCGGGGTCGACGGGCGTCCCCGTGCCGTCCTGGACCTGCTCGATCGGCACGAGCCACCCGGTCTCACCGTCGACGACGACCTCCGGGATGCCACCCGTTGCGGTCGCGACGACGGCGAGCTCGCACGCCATGGCCTCGAGGTTGACGATGCCGAGCGGCTCGTAGACCGACGGGCACGCGAAGACCGTGCCATGGCTCAGCAGCGCGACGACCTCGTTGCGGGGCAGCATGTCCGGGATCCAGACGACGCCCTCGCGCTGGGCGCGCAGCTCGTTCATGAGTCCCTCGACCTCGGCGAGGATCTCCGGGGTGTCGGGGGCGCCGGCGCAGAGCACGAGCTGGACGTCGGGTGGCAGCTGCGCGCACGCGCGCAGCAGGTACGGCAGCCCCTTCTGGCGGGTGATGCGACCGACGAAGACGACAGAGCGCTTGTCGGGGTCGACGCCGTGGCGGCGGACGATCTCGGTGGCCTCGGCCGAGCGGTCGGCAGACCACAGCTGGGAGTCGATTCCGTTGTGCACCACGTGAACCCGCGCCGGATCGAGGGAGGGGTAGCTCTTGAGGATGTCCGCGCGCATACCGGCACTGACCGCGACGACGGCAGCTGCGGACTCGTACGCCGTGCGCTCGGCCCACGACGACACGCGGTAGCCGCCGCCGAGCTGCTCCGCCTTCCACGGCCGCATCGGCTCGAGGGAGTGCGCGGTCACGACGTGCGGCATCCCGCCGAGGAGCGAGGCGAGGTGTCCGGCCATGTTGGCGTACCACGTGTGCGAGTGCACGAGGTCGGCGCCGACGCAGTCGCCGGCCATGCTGACGTCGACGCCGAGGGTCTGCATCGCCGCGTTGCCGTCGGCGAGCTCGGTCAGGTCGGCATACGCCGTCGTGCCCTCCTCGTCGCGGGGGGCGCCGAAGCAGCGCACCTGCACGTCGATGTCGCCACGCGAGCGCAACGCCCGGACGAGCTCTGCCACGTGAACACCCGCGCCTCCGTAGATGGCCGGCGGGTACTCCTTGCTGAGGATGTCGACGCGCACGTTCCGACCCTAGTGCCGGTGCGATCCCGAGGAGCGGAAAGCTCTGTCCATCTTGCGTGCTGAACCTGCCGAGCGACGGATCGCTGCCCTAGGGTGGCGTGCATGGCCCGACGAAGCCCAGCAGCTGGTCCGAAAGTCCTCGCGATCGTGCTCGCTGGCGGTGAGGGCAAGCGCTTGATGCCGCTCACCGCCGACCGGGCCAAACCCGCCGTACCGTTCGCCGGCATCTACCGGCTCATCGACCTGGCCCTGTCCAACGTCGTCAACTCCGGCTACCTCAAGGTCGTCGTGCTGACGCAGTACAAGTCGCACAGCCTCGACGCGCACGTGACGAAGACGTGGCGCATGTCGACGCTCCTCGGCAACTACGTCACGACCGTCCCGGCCCAGCAGCGTGTCGACAAGAACTGGTACCTCGGCAGCGCCGACGCGATCTTCCAGAGCCTCAACCTCATGCACGACGAGCGACCCGACATCGTCGTCGTGGTGGGCGCGGACCACGTCTACCGCATGGACTTCAGCCAGATGGTCGAGCAGCACATCGAGTCCGGCGCGGCCTGCACCGTTGCCGCCATCCGCCAGCCGATCTCGCTCGCCAACCAGTTCGGCGTCATCGAGGTGGACGACGCCGACCCGTCGAAGATCGCCGCCTTCCTCGAGAAGCCGAGCGACCCCAAGGGCCTGCCCGACAACCCCGACGAGGTGCTCGCCTCGATGGGCAACTACGTCTTCACCGCGGCTGCCCTCGAGGAGGCCGTGACGACCGACCGCGAGACCGACTCGAACCACGACATGGGCGGCGACATCGTGCCCTACTTCGTCGGGCGCGGCGAGGCGGGCGTCTACGACTTCAAGGACAACGAGGTGCCGGGGGCGACCGACCGCGACCGCGGCTACTGGCGCGACGTCGGCACCATCGAGTCGTACTACGACGCGCACATGGACCTCATCTCGATCCACCCGGTCTTCAACCTCTACAACTACGAGTGGCCCATCTACACCCAGCACAGCCCCTACCCGCCCGCGAAGTTCGTGCACGGCAGCGGCGACCGCATCGGCGAGGCCCTCAACTCGGCGGTCTCCCCCGGCGTCGTCGTGTCGGGTGCCCACATCTACGCCTCCGTGCTCTCGCCCCTCGTGCACGTCCACTCGTACGCCAGCATCCAGGGCTCGGTGCTGCTCGACGGCGTCGAGGTCAACCGGCACGCGCAGATCCGTCGGGCGATCATCGACAAGAACGTCATCGTCCCGGAGGGCTGCCAGATCGGCATCGACCACGAGCACGACAGGGCCCGTGGCTTCCACGTCACCGAGACGGGAATCGTCGTGGTGGGCAAGGGCCAGGTCGTCACCAAGTGAGCCCGTCCGACCACGTCCGGACCACGACAGACCTCGATCCCCCTGCGAGCGTGGGCGATCCGCGCCCCGCCCGCGTCGGCATCCAGATCCCTCCGCAGCACGCGACGTGGGCCCAGATCCGGCGGACGGCGGCGACGCTCGAGGAGATGGGGGTCGACGTCCTGCTCAACTGGGACCATTTCTTCCCATTGAGCGGTGACCGGGGCGGGCTGCACTTCGAGTGCTGGACGATGCTGGGGGCGTGGGCCGAGTCGACCGAGGCCGTCGAGATCGGCGCGCTCGTGACGTGCAACAGCTACCGCAACCCCAGCCTGCTCGCCGACATGGCACGAACCGTGGACCACATGAGCGGTGGCCGTCTGATCCTCGGGCTCGGCTCGGGCTGGAAGCAGCTGGACTACGACGAGTACGGCTACGACTTCGGCACGGCCGGCGGACGTCTCGACGCCCTCGCACGCGACCTCCCGGTGATCCGCGACCGGTGGACGCGGCTCAACCCTGCCCCGACCCGCGACATCCCGATCCTCATCGGCGGGGGCGGCGAGAAGAAGACGCTGCGGATCGTCGCCGAGCACGCGGACATCTGGCACGGGTTCGGCGACCGCGCGGAGATCGAGCACAAGCACCGGGTCCTCGACGAGTGGTGCGCGCGCCGCGGACGGAACCCGCTGGAGATAGAGCGGTCGGCGGGCGTCGCGTTCGTGCCGGGCCGCAACCCCGACCAGTCGGGTGACTACGCCAGCAACGCCCAGCAGCTCCACGACATCGGGACGCGTCTCTTCACGGCCAGCGTCGCCGCGGCGGACCCCGACCTCGCGCGCGTGCGTGACCTGCTGCAGTGGCGCGACGAGGTCAACGCCGCACGCGTGAGCCGGCCGAGCCACACGGCGTGATCTGCCGAGTGCCACTGCCGCTGCCCTCGCCAGCGCCGCTGCCGCGGACTCTCACCGGCCGTATGCCGGAAGGTGACGCGGGCGCGCGGCCGTCGTCACTACCCTGACCCGGTGACCGAAGCGAACAGCACGGACGGAACGGACATCCAGACCCTCAGCGTCACCGTGACGGGAGACGACCGGCCCGGTGTGACCGGCACGCTGCTGGGAGCCCTGTCCGGGGTCGACGCGGAGGTCCTCGACATCCAGCAGGTCGTCGTCAACGGCCACCTGACGCTCACCGTCCTGCTGCGCCCGGGGGCGCACGTCGACGAGCTGCGTGACAGAGCCGCGGTCGCCGCCCACCGCCTCGGCCTGACGCTCAGCGTCGTCGAGGGCACCGGCGTCAACGCGCGCTCGCGGCACGGGCGCGCCGCCGTCGTCATCCTCGGAGCGCCGCTCAGCGCGGACGCCGTCTCCCTCGTCACGACCCGGATCGCCGACCACGGCGCCAACATCGACCGCATCCGTCGTCTGTCGCGCTACCCCGTGACGACCGTGGAGTTCGACATCTCCGGCGCCGACGTACCGTCCCTGCGCACCGAGCTCGCGCTCGTCGCCACGTCCGAGGGGATCGACATCGCGGTCGCACCGGGCGGTCTGGCCCGCCGTGGCCGCCGCCTCGTCGTCCTCGACGTGGACTCGACCCTCATCCAGCAGGAGGTCATCGAGCTGCTCGCGGCGCACTGCGGCCGCGAGGCCGAGGTCGCGGAGGTGACGGCCCGGGCGATGGCCGGCGAGCTCGACTTCGAGGAGTCGCTGCGCGCCCGCGTGGCGACCCTGGCGGGCCTGCCGGCCTCCGTCCTGGACGAGGTGCGGGAGGCCGTGGAGCTGACGCCCGGCGCGCGGACCCTGGTGCGCACCCTCAAGCGGCTCGGCTTCACCGTCGGGCTCGTCAGCGGCGGCTTCATCGAGATCGTCGGCGCCCTCGCCGCCGACCTCGGCATCGACCACGCCCGCGCGAACCGGCTCGAGATCGAGGACGGCCGCCTCACCGGACGCGTCGTCGGCGAGGTCGTCGACCGGGCCGGGAAGGCCCGCGCCCTGCGCGAGTTCGCCGAGCAGGAGGGGCTCCCGCTCAGCCGCACCGTCGCCATCGGCGACGGCGCGAACGACCTCGACATGCTCGACGTCGCGGGCCTCGGGGTCGCCTTCAACGCCAAGCCGGTGGTGCAGGAGCAGGCACAGACCGCGGTCAACGTGCCCTACCTCGACTCGGTCCTCTACCTGCTCGGGATCTCGCGCGAGGAGATCGAGGAGGCCGATCTCGACGACGGCACGCCGACCCAGGCTCCGCCCGTCCCGCACGCCGGTCACTAGGCTGGCGCGATGCAGTCCGTCGCTCCATCGTCCGAACCCCTGAACCCCAGCGGCGTTCGCCGCACGTTGCTCATCATCGGTGGTGCAGAGGACCGGATCGGGCGGTCGGTCGTGCTCAAGCGCTTCATCAAGCTCGCGGGCGGACGGCGGTCACACATCGTCGTCATCCCCACCGCGTCGTCTTACGCCGGGGAGGTGTCCGAGGCCTACCGCGACGTCTTCACCCGGCTGCGCGGGGGTGACGTCTCGGTCGTCCACCCCGAGACCCGCCGTGACTCCAACGACCCGACGATGGTCGAGGCGCTCGACACGGCGACCGGCGTCTTCATCACCGGCGGCAGCCAGGTCAAACTGGCCCAGAACATCGTCGGCACCCCCGTGGGGGCCGCCGTCATCCGTGCCTACGAGCGCGGCGCCGTCGTCGCGGGCACGTCGGCCGGTGCCTCGATCATGAGCCGCTTCATGATCTCGCTCGGGGAGGAGGGGCTCACCCCGAAGCAGCGCGCCAGCCAGATCTCCGCCGGGCTCGGTCTCGTCGAAGACGTCATCATCGACCAGCACTTCGACCAGCGGGGCCGCTACGGCCGGCTCATGTCGATGGTCGCCGCCTCCCCGAACCTCCTCGGCATGGGCATCGACGAGAACACCGCCGCCGAGATCCGGGACGGCAAGGTCATGTCGGTCATCGGCGCCGGGTCGATCTTCGTCATCAACGCCCGCAACGCCATCACCGACGCCGCCGACGCGCGCCGGGGGGCCCCGCTGCTCGTTTCGGGCGCAGTCGTGCACTCGCTGCCCACGGGCAGTACGTTCGACCTGGACCACGTCGAGCTGACCGCCTTCGTCGAGCGTCACCCCGACATCGAGGGTGCGGTCGTCCCGGCCAAGGTCCGCGCGGCGCGCTCGGCGACGAGCAGCGCCGCTCACTGAGTTCCGTCCGCCCGTCCGGCACACCCCGCGCCGCACCAACGGCCGAGCGCGTATGCCGCATCGCACGTCCCGCACGACCCCTGTAGGAGGATTTCCATGGCCGTCGAGGTACCCACCCCCGCAGGACCGGCTCGTCCGGACCTGAAGATCCTCGAGACCCGGATCTACCGCGGACCGAACGTCTGGTCCTACCAGCCGGCCGTCCACCTCGTCGTCGACCTCGGAAGCCTCGAGGACTACCCCACCGTCTCGCTCCCCGGCTTCACGGACCACCTCGTCGAGCTCGTCCCCGGGCTCGAGCGTCACACCTGCTCGCTCGGGCGCCGTGGCGGCTTCATCGAGCGCCTCCACGAGGGCACCTGGCTCGGCCACGTCGCCGAGCACGTGGCGCTCCAGCTGCAGACCCTGGCCGGCCACGACTCCCGCCGCGGCAAGACCCGCGCCGTCAAGGGCCGGCCCGGCCACTACAACGTCGTCTACAGCTACACCGACGAGACCGTCGGCGTCGCGGCGGGCAAGCTCGCGGTGCGCCTCATCAACCATCTCGTCGACGCGGAGGACGGCTTCGACTTCGAGACGGAGTTCAACGCCTTCCTCCGTCAGGCCGAGCGAGTGGCCTTCGGCCCCTCGACCGCGGCCATCCTCGAGGAGGCCGCCTCGCGCGACATCCCCTACATCCGCCTCAACTCGGCCTCCCTGGTCCAGCTCGGACAGGGAGTGCACGCCCAGCGGATCCGCGCCACGATGACGTCGAAGACCGGTGCCCTCGCGGTCGACATCGCCAGCGACAAGGACCTGACGACGAAGCTGCTCGGGTCGGCCGGCCTGCCGGTGCCCAAGCAGGAGGCCGCGCGCACGATGCGCGGCACGGTCGAGGCGGCCCGGCGCATCGGGTTCCCCGTCGTCGTCAAGCCGCTCGACGGCAACCACGGTCGCGGTGTGTGCCTCAACCTGCAGAGCGACGCGGAGGTCGAGAAGGCATACGACATCGCCAAGGCAGAGTCGCGGCGCGGCACGATCATCGTCGAGTCGTTCGTGACCGGCCGGGACTACCGCTGCCTCATCGTGGGCGGCCGCATGCAGGCGATCGCCGAGCGCGTGCCGGCGCACGTCGTCGGCGACGGCACCCACACGGTCGGCGAGCTCGTCGACATCACGAACGCGGACCCCCGCCGCGGCGTCGGTCACGAGAAGGTGCTGACCAAGATCAAGGTCGACGCCAACGCGCTCGACATCCTCGCCGGCCAGGGACACACCCTCGAGTCGGTGCCGCCCGAGGGCGAGATGGTCAAGCTCGCCCTGACCGGCAACATGTCGACGGGCGGCATCTCCATCGACCGCACCTTCGACGCGCACCCCGACAACGTCGAGATCGCCGAGGAGGCCGCACGCATCGTCGGCCTCGACGTCGCCGGCATCGACTTCATCTGCCCCGACATCACCTACCCCGTCCGCGAGACGGGCGGTGCGATCTGCGAGGTCAACGCCGCCCCCGGCTTCCGGATGCACACGCACCCGACGATCGGCGAGCCGCAGTTCATCGCCAAGCCCGTCGTCGACCTGCTCTTCCCGCCGGGAGCCCAGTCGCGCGTGCCGATCGTCGCCGTCACAGGCACCAACGGCAAGACGACGACGTCGCGCATGATCGCCCACATCTTCAAGGGCCTCGGCCGCAAGGTCGGCATGACGTCGACCGACGGTGTCGTCATCGACGAGCGGCTCGTCATCAAGGCCGACGCGTCCGGCCCGCGCTCGGCCCGCATGGTGCTGCAGAACCCGCGCGTCGACTTCGCCGTCATGGAGGTCGCCCGGGGCGGCATCCTCCGCGAAGGCCTCGGCTACGACCGCAACGACATCGCCGTCGTCACCAACATCGCGCCGGATCACTTGGGAATGAAGGGGATCGACACCCTCCGCCAGCTGGCCGACGTCAAGGCCGTCATCGTCGAGGCCGTGCCGCGCGACGGTTTCGCCGTGCTCAACGCCGACGACCCGCACGTGCGCAACATGCGACGCCGCTGCTCGGGCGGCATCGTCTGGTTCACGATGTCCGAGCCCGGCAGCGAGGTGCGCGAGTTCGTCGACGACTACTGCCGTCGCGGTGGTCGTGCCGTCGTGCTCGAGCCGAGCGACCGCGGCGAGATGATCGTCATCAAGCACGGCCGGCGGAGCATGCAGCTCGCCTGGACGCACCTGCTGCCGTCGACATTCGGTGGGGCGGCCCGCTTCAACGTCGCCAACGCGCTCGCGGCTGCAGGCGCGGCCTTCGCCGCCGGGGCACCGCTGCACGACATCCGACAGGGCCTGCGCACCTTCGCCACGACGTACTACCTCTCCCCCGGTCGCCTCAACCTCGTCCAGGTGGGCAACGCCGACGTCTTCGTGGACTACTGCCACAACGCCGCCGGCATGAAGGAGCTCGGCGCGTTCGTCGACCGCTACGCCGCGCAGAAGGAGGGGCAGTCCGACCTGGGCCGCACGTCGCGCATCGGCATGATCGGCGCAGCGGGCGACCGGCGCGACGACGACATTCGCGAGCTCGGAGCCGTGGCCGCCCACCACTTCGACGTCATCGTCGTCCGCGAGGACGAGCGCCTTCGCGGGCGCAAGCCGGGGGCGACGGCGGCGCTCGTGGCGGAGGGCGCGAAGACCGCGATGAAGGAGGGCGCCCGGTGCCGGCAGGTCGAGGTCGTCCTCGACGAGCTCGAGGCCACCAGGCACGTCCTCGCGCGCACCAACCCCGGCGACCTCGTCGTCATGTGCGTCGACCAGCATGCGCTCGTCGTCGCCGAGCTCGAGGAGCGCACCAAGCACGCCCAGGCCGGAGCCCGCATCGGTACGCCGGCGGCGGCCACAAGCGACCCCGACCTCGACCCCAGCACCCTGACCGAGACGGCCGAGGCCGAGGGCGAGGAGGCCGAGGGCGAGGCGCTCGGAGCCGTGCCGACGGAGGCGCAGCCCACGCCTGCAGACGACACCGCCATCTGACGCCGGGGTCGACGCCTCCCGACCGACGCCGCAACATCCCAAAGCTCCGCCCGGGCGGACTTATGGCGGCTGGTCCCGCGTCTGCTCGCCCAACATCTCCGCCCGGACGGACTTATGGCAGTCGGAACACCCCGGCACCACGCCACAACTCCGCCCCGGCGGACTTATGGCGGCTGGTCCCGCGTTTGCTCGCTCAACATCTCCGCCCGGGCGGACTTATGGCAGTCGGAACACCCCGCCTCCCCTCCACAACTCCGCCCCGGCGGACTTATGGCGGCTGGTCCCGCGTCTGCTCGCTCAACATCTCCGCCCGGGCGGAGCTTTGGCAGTCGAAACACCCCGCCGGTGCTCCACAACTCCGCCCGGGCGGAGTTGTGGAGGCCCGCCACCGCCGCAGGGAGCGCGGTGGACTGGATCAGTGGGCGACCGGGGCCAGCTCGTCGGCGTAGGCGCGCAGCGCGCGGCGGTAGGCCTGCGTGTCCACATCGGTCGTCGCCTCGAGCGTCGCCCGGATGAGGTCGGCCACGGCCTGGCGCTCCTGACCGAGGTCCGCCTGGACCAGCGCGCGGAGCATGAGGGCCGCCGTGTTGTGCGGACGGGCCTCGAGCACCTCGGCGACAAGGCCCTGCGCCTCGGCCGCGCGTCCCACGACACGCAGGCTCGACGCGAGCTGGAGCTGGGCGCGGTGCCGGTGCGGTTCGCGCAGGCCGCCGGCCAGAGCCTCCTCGTACAGACCGATGGCGCCGTGCTCGTCGCCCATCGCGTCCTTCGCGCCAGCCAGCTCGAAGACCAGGCGCGGGTCCCCGGGGTGACCGTCGACGAGCCGCTGGGCCGAGACGAGCCGCGCCTGCTCGTCGTCGGTCTCCCAGAGGGCCGCGATCTCGCTCTCGAGCTCGTGCTCGCCCCGCGCGGCGACGACCTTGCGCCGGATCGACCGTGCGTCGTCGACCTTGCCCCCGTGCTCGCGGATCCAGCCGTCCACCTCGGCGCGCTCCGCGTGGCACATGAGCGCGACGACGTCGCCGTCGAGAGCGTGCGGGACGAGGGCTTGCAGGGCCTCGAGCTCGGTCTCGTAACCAGGCACATCGAGGACGCCGACCTTGGCGAGTCCCTCGCGGAAGAGGGCCAGGAGGTCCTCCTCCTCGCGACCCCGCAGGTAGTGCCGGGCCACCTTGAGGGCGACCTCCTCGGCGCCCTTGCCCGCGATCTCACCCATCGCGATGATGGCCTCATCGGCACGGTCCCCTGCGCAGCCGAGTCCGAGACGCACGGCGCCTCCGGGTGCGGCCAGTCCGCGGGCGACGTCGAGCAGGGCCTCGAGGCCGGCCTCGTTGTGCGCCATGTCCATGATGACCGTGGCCTTGCCACCGCTCGGGAGCGGCACCGAGTACGTGTTGAGGCGGCCCCAGTTGTGCTCCGGGTCGGGGGCGAAGGTCCGCAGGCCCTCGACGACGGCCGAGCGCGGGACCCCGAGGCCCAGCGCGGCGGCCGCACCGGCCAGCGCGTTGGCGATGTTGTTGCGGGACAAGCCGCTCAGCGTCATGGGGACGTCGACGATCTTGACCAGCCGGTCCGGGTCGCCGTTCGGCGAGAGGACGACGATCTCTCCGTCGAGGACGGTGATGCCGCGACCTCCGGAGTTGATGGACTCCCACAGGGCCGGTGACGCGGGGTCGAGGCTGAAGGCCCACGGCTTGGCCTTGATGCGGAAGCGCATGGCCCAGACGCGCGGGTCGTCACCGTTGAGCACGACCCAGCCCTGGGGCTTGGTGACCGTCGTGACGATCGCCTTGACCTCGGCGAGCTGGTCGAGGGTGTCGATGCCCTGCAGGCCGAGGTGGTCGGCACTGACGTTGGTGACGACGCTGACGTCGTTGGCCGTGACGCCCATGCCCTTGAGGAGCATGCCGCCCCGGGCGGTCTCGAGGATGCCGATGTCGAGGCCCGGCGTCTCGAGGACGCCGCGTGCGCCGGCGGGTCCGGAGAAGTCGCCCTCCTCCTTCGTCTCGCCCATGACGACGACACCGTCGGTCGAGCTCCAGGCCGTCGTGAGGCCGGCGGCCATGCACATGTGGGCCATGAGCCGGGTCGTCGTCGTCTTGCCGTTGGTGCCGGTGACGGATGCGACGGGGACGCGAGGAGTGATGACGCTGGGGCCGGGACCGTCGGGGGCGGCCATGATGACTGCGGCCGCCTCCTCGATGACCGCGTCGGCGCGGCGCGACGGGTCGAGCAGCCCGGCCATGACGGCGCCGACCTGTTCCCCGGCGACGCGTCCACGCGTGCGGTGCACCCACGGGAAGGCGAGCACGACGTCCTCGACCGTCTGACCCGCGCGCACGCGTACGCCCAGCCGTCCCGCGCCGATCTCTGCGCCGACCCGGCGGGTCACGGTGCGGATCACGCGCATGACGAACCGCTGGCGCAACGCGGTGCCACGCTTGCCGGGACGGGCCGAGCGCATGCCGAGCCGCCGGGCCAGCGCCTCGGCGTCAGTGCGCTTGAGCGAGAGGTAGCCGGGCACGTGCAGGATGACCTTGATCGCGGGCCGGGCGAAGTAGAGGTTGGGCCCGTCGAGCACCCGCACCTCGTCGACCCGGACCTGCGGCGCCCCGTCGGCTTCGGTCGTCGGCAAGGGGCTGGACTCGGTCCCGGCGTGAGGCATGGGCAGGACTCTAGCGAGAGCCGCCCGGGGCGTGCGCGGTCACTGCCCCATGGCGTGCACGCCACCGTCGACGTGGACGATCTCGCCGGTCGTGGCAGGGAACCAGTCCGACAGCAGCGCCGCGCAGGCCTTGGCCGCGGGCTCCGGGTCGTTGACGTCCCAGCCGAGCGGCGCGCGGTCGTCCCAGACCTTCTCGAACTGCTCGAAGCCGGGGATCGACTTCGCCGCCGTCGTGCGGATCGGGCCGGCCGCGACGAGGTTGCAGCGCACGTTCTTGGGGCCGAGGTCGCGGGCGAGGTAGCGATTGGTCGACTCGAAGGCCGCCTTGGCCACACCCATCCAGTCGTAGACCGGCCACGCGAACTTCGCGTCGAAGGTGAGCCCGACGACGCTGCCCCCCTCGGACATCAGGGGCAGGGTCGCGACGGCGAGCGACTTGAGGCTGTACGCGGAGATCTGCAGCGCCGTCGACACGTCCTCCCAGGTGCCCTCGAGGAAGTTGAACGCTCCCTGCGGGGCGAAGCCGATCGAGTGCAGCACACCGTCGAGGCTGTCGACGTGCTCGCGAAGGCGGTCGGCGAGGGTGTCGAGGTGCTCCTGGTCGGCGACGTCGAGCTCGATCACGACCGGCGTCTCGGGCAGGCGCTTCGCAATGGTCTGGGTGATCTTCATCGTCCGGCCGAAGGAGGTGAGGACGACGGTCGCGCCCTCCTGCTGGGCGATCTTCGCGACGTGGAACGCGATCGAGCTGTCCATGAGGACACCGGTGATGAGGAGCTTCTTGCCTTCGAGGATTCCCATGCCTGCGACTTTCTCGAGTGGGTGGGGACGCTTGCTGCACAAGGGGTTTCACGGCATACGCACGTATGCCGTGTGTGGGCTCAGTGCCCCATGCCGAGCCCGCCGTCGACGGGGATCACCGCACCGGTGATGTAGGCGGCGTCGTCGCTCGCGACGAAGCGCACGACGGACGCGACCTCTTCGGGCGTCGCGAAGCGGCCCGCGGGGATGTTGGCGAGGTAGGCCTTCTTCTGGTCGTCCGGCAGCACGGCGGTCATCTCCGTGTCGATGAAGCCGGGCGCGACGACGTTGGCGGTGATGCCGCGACCGCCGAGCTCGCGCGAGATGGAGCGGGCGAGACCGACAAGACCGGCCTTCGAGGCCGCGTAGTTGGTTTGGCCGGGCGAGCCGTAGAGGCCGACGACGCTGCTGATGAGGACGATCCGCCCACGACGCTTGCGGATCATGCCGGTGGCGGCGCGGCGGGCGCAGCGGAACGCGCCGGCGAGGTTCGTGTCGATGACGGAGTCGAACTCCTCGTCGCTCATCCGCATGAGGAGGGTGTCGCGGGTGATGCCGGCGTTGGCGACGAGCACCTCGACGGGGCCGCCGAAGATCTCCTCTGCGGCGGTGAAGGCCGCGTCGACCGATGCCGAGTCGGTGACCTCGCACAGGACGCCCTGCAGCCCCTCCGGCGGTTCCCCGGAGCGGTGGGTGATGACGACGTTGTCGCCCGCGTCGGCGAAGGCTCTGGCGATCGCCAGGCCGATGCCGCGGTTGCCTCCGGTCACGAGCACGTTGCGCGCCTCGGTCGTTGACACAGTGCGTTCCTCCATCCGTCCGGTCGCTGCCGGGTCGCTGCCCTGCCACGAAACCTAACGGACTACCGAAGGGTAGACAGCACCGCGGCACGCGGGCGGCACGGGCTTATGGTGGAAGGGTGTCAAGAGCCAAGAACGAACCCGTGGTGTACTCCGTCACCTCGGCCTCGTCGTCCAGCACGGACGACCAGGACAAGCGCATCAAGCGCTACCTCACGATGATGGGCATCCGCATCGCCTGCTTCGGGCTCGTCTTCGTCACCTCGGGCTGGCTCCGCTGGACGGCCGTCATCGCCGCCGTCTTCATCCCCTACGTGGCCGTCGTCATCGCGAATGCCGTGAGCCCCCGTGAGCCGGGCAGCATCCAGTCGGTCGTGCCCCAGGACGACACGCAGCGACTCGAGCAGTGAGCGGACCGCTCTCCCCGACACCGACCGGCGGAACGCACACGGACCACGTCTGCAGCGCCAAGGGCTGCCGCGCGCAGGCCGTTCACGCCGTCATCTGGAACAACCCCAAGCTGCACACGCGCGACCGTCGCAAGGTGTGGCTGGCCTGCGACGGCCACGAGAAGTCACTGGCGGACTTCGTCGCGCTCCGCGGCTTCCTCATCGAGGTCGTCCCCGTCGAGCAGCTGGTCGACACCGACGGCTGACCCCCGGCTCGTCGGGGCAGGGTGTCACGTCCAGAGCGCAAGCTCGTCCGCACGCGGACCCTCGACGACGCCCGACTCGGCGCCGAAGGTCATGACGACGGGGTGCTCGGGTGTCCACCTCGACCAGCCCGCGTCACCCTCCCGCCCGAAGGCCACCCAGGCGCGGTGCATCTGCTCTGCGAGAGACTGCGGTGCGCCCTCGCCTGCCATGAGTGCGCCGGTCGCTAGCGTGTCGAAGACGAAGGCCAGCTCGAGCGCGTGGCAGGCGCCCAGCCCCGCGACCGGCGTCTCCCAGTCGAACTCGTACACCTGGACGACGCCGCCGGACGCGTGGTGCGCAGCGGCCAGGCGCGCCGTCGGGGCCCGGAAGGCGGCGTCGGTGAGGATGGCGCACACGACGTCGCCCGGCGAAGCGGCCGGCCGGTTCACGGCGTACGTCTCGAGGACGCCGTGAGGCCAGCCGTAGCGGGTCGCCAGCACCGGTAGGGCCGGTGTGGTCACCGCGCCGGCGATGCCCGTGGGCACGAGGAAGAGGCGGAACTCATCGCGCGTCGTGCCGATGAGCAGCGGGATGCCGGCCGCGGCCCCGTCGGCGATGAGCTCCTCCGGGACCCCCGGCACGATCTCCCCGTCGATCACCGGGAAGAGGCTCATGATGCCGAGGCCGCCGCGCAGCACGGACGCGCCCCACCGCTGCGGGTCCGGGTCGGCCTGGATCGCCAGCGCCACGGCGGTCTGGGCGGCCACGACGTCCTCCGGGTCGAGGGCTCCGAAGGCCTCGGCGGTCGCGGGCACGCCGAGGTGCGCGGCGACCTCCGCGCTCACCCGGCGAGCGTCGTCGAGCGAGCAGACCGCCGCGCCGTTGCCGCTCTGGATGACGGCCCGGTGGAAGAGGCCACGCGCGGCGGGCGAGGCCATGAGCGTGGCCACGCTCATCCCGCCCGCCGACTCACCGAACACCGTCACGTCGTCGGGGTTGCCACCGAAGACGGCCACGTTGTCGCGCACCCACTCCAGCGCCGCGATCTGGTCACGCAGGCCCAGGTTGGTGGGGGCTCCCTCGAGCGCCGCGAAACCCGGCACACCGAGCCGGTAGTTGATGCCCACGACCACGACGCCGTCGCGCGCGAACGCGGACCCGTCGTAGGTGACGACGGAGTTGGCCCCACGCACGAACGCGCCGCCGTGGATCCAGACCATGACCGGCAGCGAGTCCGCGCCCTCCGGAGCCCACACGCTGACGTTGAGGTAGTCGTCACCGGGGTCGACCGAGCTGGGGAGCACGGAGTCCATCGGCGCGGGGTAGGCCGACTGCGCCGCGGTCGGGCCGTGCTCGGTCGCCGTCCGCTCGCCGTCCCACGGGACGACCGGCTGCGGGGCGCGGTAACGGTCGGCGCCCACCGCCGGCGCGGCGTACGGGATGCCGAGGAAGGCGCTCACCCCGTTCCGGCTCGAGCCACGGACGAAGCCACCAGAGACGCGCACCACGGGATCCATGGCCTCATCCAACCAGCCGGGCACCCCGCGAGTGCGTCATGACACCTTCGGCGGAAGGGGAGCATCGACGGCTGCGGTCAGCCGCCGATGGCGGACATGGGGCGGTCGGGCTGGACGAAGTCCGGGTCGCCGATGCCGTGCCCTCGGCGCTTGCGCCACATCTCCCCGCGCATGAGACCGAGCAGCTCGTCGTCGGTCGCGCCCTCGCGCAGAGGCCCGCGCAGGTCGGTCTCGGTGGTCGAGAAGAGGCAGTTGCGCACCTGCCCGTCGGCGGTCAGCCTTGTGCGGTCGCAGGCGGAGCAGAACGGGGCGCTGACACTGGCGATGATGCCGACGGTCTCGGGGCCGCCGTCGATGAGGAACCGCTCCGCCGGGGCGCTGCCGCGCTCGGCCGCCGGCAGCGGCGTCAGCTCCCAGCGCTGCGACAGCCGCTCGCGGATCTCGTCGGCAGAGATCATCTGATCACGGTCCCAGGCGTGTTGCGCGTCGAGCGGCATCTGTTCGATGAACCGGAGCTCGTAGCCCCGCTCGAGGCACCAGGCGAGGACGTCGGCGACCGACTCGTCGTTGATGCCGCGCATCGCGACGGCGTTGACCTTGACCGGCGTGAGGCCCGCGTCGGACGCGGCCTTGAGCCCCGCCTCGACGTCGCCGAGCCGGTCGCGGCGCGTCAGCTGCGTGAAGGTCTCGGAGTCGATCGTGTCGAGGCTGACGTTGACCCGGTCGAGTCCGGCCGTCTTGAGCCCGATCGCGACCCGCTCGAGGCCGACGCCGTTCGTCGTCATCGCGATCTTCGGTCGCGGCTCGAGCGCCGCGATGCCGGCGACGAGGTCGACGAGAGAGCGGCGCAGCAGGGGCTCGCCGCCGGTGAGGCGCACCTGCGTGACGCCGTCGCGCACGAAGAGGCCGATGATCCGCAGCAGCTCCTCGTCCGTCAGCATCTCGGCCTTGGGCATCCACGGCAGCCCCTCGGCCGGCATGCAGTAGGTGCAGCGCAGGTTGCAGCGATCGGTGACCGACACGCGCAGGTCTCGGGCCACCCGACCGAACTGGTCGGCCAGCCCAGCCGGTCGCACGCTCGGGTCGGGAAGGCGGGTCATACGCTCCACTCTAGGCCGGGTATTGCCACGACCCGGTCGAGTGGTGCCGCCGATATTGCCCCAGGCCACTGAACTGCGGTTACGTGACGTTTGGCTGGTTGGTCAGGACGATAGGGGTGGGCCGTTTTCGAACCTCGTGCGGACTATTTGCGGACTCGGGGTCGTCAGCTCTCGTCCAACGGCGCATGTCGCCGTCGTTGCGCCTCATTGCATCATCCTGATTGCAGTCCACCACCGACTGCGTCCGCATCGACAAAGGTCTCCACGACCGGCAACATGGGCCCTGCGCCAAGCACAGACGAGGAACGAACACCCTGCATCGGCCAGGTCGTGACGGTGACGTCTAGAGAGTGCCGTCTGGGCCGGGCCGCCGCCCTGCAGCGTCGACTGGCCGGAGTCCGCACCACGCGCTTCGTGGCCGGTCCGGATCTGACAGCGCTGAAGCAGAAGCACCTTGCCCGACCAGCCAGGTGTGGCGAAGACACGTGCACAGGGCTCAGGTCATGTGCCGGGCACCATCCTTGGGCGTCGGGCGCCTCACCGCAGTTTCGGGTCACGTCTTTCGTGGGCTTCGCGCTCGATGCCGGGCGGCGCGTCCAAGCGGTAGCCGTGCCCGCGCAGTGTGGTTATGGTCGGCATTCGGCCCGTTGCCGCGGCTCCCGCGGTGAACAGGATCGAGCGCAGGTGCGCGATGTGGACGTCCAGGGTCTTGGTGGAGCCGTACCAGTTCTCGTCCCAGACCCGGGACATCAGCTCGGCGCGGCTCACCGCGGTGTCGGGTTGTTCGGCCAGGGCCGCGAGGAGATCGAACTCCTTGGTGCGCAGGGGTAGTTCGTGGCCGTCGACGAAGACTCGTCGGGAGGACCGCTCGAGGGTCAGTGCGCCGAGCACGATGCTGGCGGGCTGGGGGTTGTCGCTGGGGACCTGGCGGCGCAGGTGGGCTCTTAGGCGAGCGAGAAGCACCGTTGCGGTGAAGGGCTTGGTGAGGTAGTCGTCGGCGCCGGCGTCGAGTCCGGCGATGACGTCGATTTCCGCGGTGCGGGCGGTCAGCATGATGATCAACAGGTCGGGGAACTCGGCGCGGACCTGCCGGGCGATGTCGACGCCATCCGAGTCAGGTAGCCCGAGGTCCAGGAGCATCACCTCGCAGGGGCAGGTGTGGAGGTGTTCGAGGGCGCTTTGACCGGTGCGGAACCAGCTGGTGTGGTAGCCGTGGCTCTCGAGGGCCTGCTGGAGGTGGCGGCCGATGACGGCGTCGTCCTCGACGATGACGACCGGGACGCCGGAGGATCCCCACGTCGGTGACATGGCCTCGATGCTAGGGCCCGAAGATCCGGACGGCTGTGACGGGTCCGCCACCGCCACAGCCCGGACCGTTACGCGTCACGCAGCTCCTCGACTGCCGGTCGGGTTGATGACCGGGCGCTGAACGCCGCGGCTGCTGCGAGAGCGGCCACCACGGTCACCACCGTCACGGTCAGGTACACCGTGGGGAGGGCGATGCTGGACGGTGGCGGGTCGAAGACCCCGGTCAGCACCTTGACGAGCATCTGCGTCAGGGCCCAGGAGATGAGGGCGCCGCCGAGCAGTCCGCCTACTGCCACGACAGCCGCTTCTGCCATGACGAGGCCTTGCAGTTGCCGACGTCGAGCGCCCAGAACGGAGATGATCGCCATGGTCCTGCGTCGTTCGGCCAGGCCGATGGCCAGCACGAGCCCTCCCGACCCTGCGGCCAGGATGACGGCGAAGGCCAGCTCGAGGCGGGTCAGCCCGGCGAGGTTGACCGAGGTCAGGCTCGATCCGACGGCGGCCCGCGTGTGGGTGATGTCCGTGACGGTGGCGCTGGTGCCGAGGGTGTTGCGCAGCGCGGCAGCAACGGCCGGCTGGTTCGTGCCGGAGGTATCGACCAGGTAGGTCCCGACCGCGTTGGACCCTGTCATCTTGGCCACGTAGTCGGCGTTGGCGACGAAGAAGCTGTCTTTGGGCGCCGTCGGGAACTCTTTGGCGATTCCGGCGTAGTGGAAGGGGACGGTGGTCAGCTGGTGAGTGCTCTGGTTCTCCAGGCGCAGGTTGAGCAGGTCACCAGGGTGCAGCTGGAAGTCCTTGACGGTCTCGTCGCTGACGAGGATCGAGTCGGGCTTGGCGGCGAGGGTCGCCATCAGCTGGCGCGCGGTGCCTCCCTGGAAGTACGCGTCCCGTAGCGCGGTCACTGTGGCGATGGTGTTCGGGTGCACCCCGTACAGGTCCTGCAGGTCGGCGCCCACGTAGGCGAAGCGGTGCTGGAGAGGTTCGACGTGGGCCACCCCGGGTGTTCGGGCGATCGCGGTGGTCGCCGTCGCGGTCAGGGGCGTGCCTGGGGCCGGGGTGACCGCGACGTCCGCGCCGTTGGTCAGCTGCGCGTCGGCTTCGGCTTGCTGCTGGTACGTGGCGTTGAAGGTCGCGGTGGAGGCGGCGAATGAGATCGCCAGGGCGAGCAGGACGACGGAACGGGTCAGGGGGCGCCGTTGCCGTGACATGGTGGCCGCTGCCGGTTTGGCCAGTCGACCGGTCAGCGGCGCGATGAAGCGGGCCATGGGGCCGCGGCCGTAGGTGAGGCTCATGGTGGCCAGGCGCCACAGGAACATGGCGCCGCCCAGCCACAGCAGGGTCGGTCCGAGGAAGGCCCAGTAGGAGACCGAGATGGACGGGACGCCTTCGGGTGCCAGGACGAGCGTGTAGTTGTCACTACTGGAGACCCAGAAGACGACCAGGGCGAGGGCGAGGATGCCGAGGTCCAGGCCGAATCGCATCCACCAGGGGGACCGGGCCCGGCCTACGGCGTGCCGGGCGTGGGAGACGGTGAGGTGGCGCAGGTCCCGCAGGGCGGGCGCCAGCACCGTCGCTCCGGCGATGACGGCGCCGAACAGGACCGCGATGACCGCCCACGCCGGGGAGAGCCCGAGAGCCCCGAGCAGGCCGCCTGAGGCGGTTGCATTGCTCGATTCGAAGGCCCACCGAGAAGCGATCGCGCCTGCGACCAGCCCGAGAACGGCTCCCCCGCCGGCGACGAGTGCCGCCTCGATGGCGGCGAGGCGTCCGATCGCCCGCGGAGGGAGTCCCCGGGTGCGGAGCAGTGCCTGTTCGTCGCGGCGTCGCTGTGCCCCGGCGCCGACGAGGGCCGCGGTGAGCATGGCGGCCAACAGGGCGCCGGGCAGGCCTAGGAAGAGGAAGAGCATCTGGGCGTAGGCGGCGTCCGAGCGGGCAGCGTCCAAGGCCGCGCCGACGTTGTTGCCGACCACTCCGGTACCGGCCAAGGTCGCCTCAAGGTTGTGCGAGGCTCCCAGTACTGCGGCGTAGGCGCCGGCCGGGTCGCTGGGAAGCGGCGCGGATCGGGCGACGTGGATCTGGGTCGTCACCGGGACCAGCGGGGTCGCCGGGGGACGGGTCCCATGCGTGGGCGTCGCCGCAGGCTGAGCACTGACGACTCTGGCGAACGTGGCCGCGGGCAGCAGGATCACGTTGTCCGGCGGCGCAGAGGGTTGGGCACCAACTGGAGCCCCGACCTTCTGGAACAGTGAGTCGGCTTGGGGTAGGTCGACGACCCCGGCGACGGTGACTGTGGCTGATCGTGACCCACCGAGGCTGATGACCACTTGGCTGCCAGGGCGGATGTGCAGGTTCGAGGCGGTCTGCTGGGCCACGAGCACGCCGCTCGGGGCGCCGCTGAGCTGTCGAATCTCCGCGGGGAACTGCGCGCGGTAGCCGTCCGGCAGCCCGAGCACCATTGCGGCACCGGTCGTCTGCGTGGTCCCTCCAGCGGTGGCTTGCAGCCCCGTGCTGCGCGCGAACGTGACGGGCAACGCTGCGCGGACCCCGTTGGACCCGGCAACGGTGGCACGAACTGCGGCGGGGTCGGCTCCCGGCTGGACCTCGACCTGCCAGTCGACGGCCACCGATCGCAGGGCTCGAGCGGTCATGGTCTGCTGCGAGGCCGTCAGGAACGTCCCGAGGGAGGCAATGAGGGAGACAGCGACGGCGATACCGACGCTGACCGCCAGCAGCCGCCCGCCACGGCGGCGCAGCAGACCCATCGTCCAGGTGCCGGTCATCGCCGGCCACCCGCTGTGGTCGCGCCTGCCTGGGTGCTGCGCGGCGCCGGTTTGCGATTCAGCCCTGCCTCGGCCGTGTTCAGTCGTCCCTCGTGCATCAGCCACCGCTCCTGGAGTCTGTCGGCCACCTCGATGTCGTGGGTGGAGACCACCAGGGCCGCGTCGAGCTCCTCGGCCGTGGCGAGCAGCACGTCGACCAGGTGTTGGCCGTTCGCCCGGTCGAGCTGTCCCGTGGGTTCGTCAGCGAGGATCAGGGACGGTCTGCTGGCCAGGACACGTGCGACGGCCACGCGTTGGGCCTGTCCACCGGACAGCTCCTCGGGGAGCTGGGTGGCAAGCTCCGTCACCTGTACCAGCTCCAGCGCCTCGGTGACGCGTTCCTGAGCCTCCGCGTCGGGCACGCCGGCCAGCACGAGAGGCAGCGCCACGTTCTCGGCCACCGTCAGGGCCGGCACCAAGCTCGGGCTCTGGAAGACGACGCCGATCTGTCCGCGCCGTTCGGTCTCCGTGGCTGGGAGACCGGGCCAGGACACGCGTCCTGCCGTGGGCGTCTCGAGACCGGCCATGATGTGCAACATCGTCGACTTGCCTGAGCCGGAGGGTCCGACGATCGCGATGCGTGAGCCGAAGGGCACCTCGCAGCTGCTGCCGTGCACCGCAACGACGGCTCGTTCGCCGCGGCCGAACGTGCGGGCAACACTGTCGCAGCTCACGGCGAGCGCTGGACGAGCCGTCGGTTGAGGGCGCGAGCTCATGAGGTGACCGTCCCGTCGTGAAGGTGGATGACGCGGTCGGCGATGGCGACGACGCGTGGGCTGTGGGTGACCACCAGGAGGGCGGCGCCCGCCCCCGCCCGGTCGCGCAGGAGCTCGAGCACGTGTTGCTCGGTGTCTCCGTCGAGCTCGCCGGTGGGTTCGTCGGCCAGGACAATGTCTGGGTCGTTGGCCAGAGCAACCGCCAGGCCCGCACGGGCGAGCTCACCACCGGAGAGCTCCGAGGCGTACGCCTGAGCGCGCCGTGCCAGACCGACGCGCTCCAGTAGTTCCATCACCGCGACGGGTGCGCCCGGGCGTTCGGTCGCCCCCCGCAGCTGCGGGCGTACGTGGCCGGCCGTGCGGGCGAGCTCGATATTGGCGCGGATGTTGAGGTGCGGCAGCAGGTTTCGGCTCTGCAGCAGGACGCCGATGCGCCGGGCCCGTAGCCGCGCGCGTTCGGGCTCCGGGCGGTGACTGAGCCGTTGCCCACCAACGCGCACCGTCCCGCCGTCGGGCTCGTCGAGTCCGGCGAGACATCCCAACAGGGTGGACTTGCCGCACCCCGATGGCCCGACTACCGCCACGGTCTCTCCGGGAGCGACGGTCAATGAGACTCCACGCAGGGCAAGAGTTTCCTCATCCCCGGTTCGGAAGAACCGGTAGAGGCGATCGGCAGTGAGGGCGCTTGCCGCTGGGTCTGAACCGGTCGGTGTCCCTCCCGCAGGCACGGTGCCGGATGACTCCAACGGGGCGGCGCCTGGCCCACGCAGGGCGGTCACGGGGTCCACCGCAGGGAGTCAGACACGGTGCGCCACGGGTCGACGTTGTCCGCATTCACGGGACCCGAGAGCGTCAGGTCCACGCGGGTCCCGGCGCGGAAGTACGAGTACCGTTCGAATGCGTCCCGGACCACCTTGCCCGTCACCGGGTCAACGGCCGAGTCACCTTGGTAGGTCAGCAGGACGACAGGTCTACCGGCCCTAAAGATCGTGGTCACCTTCGGTGATGCGAACTTCGGCACGCTGCCTTGGAGCCGCGGCACGTCCACGGACTTGACCGTTGAGGTCGTGGGCGCGGTGGTGGCCTTGGTGATGTGGACCTCGATGCGGTTCAGCTTGTCGCTGAAGACCGTGGAGCCGCCGGTCGTCGCTCGGGCCCATCCCTCGGGGACTTTGACACTGACGTTTGCGCCGCTGGGTGTGAAGGGGACGTACACCTGCGTGTCGGGGATGTCTCCGGGAGGGTTGCTCTCGGTGGCGGCCGGGGCCGCGGAGCCTGGCGATGACGCGGCGGGCTGCGGCCCCGGACCGCTGGTCGAAGTCGCTGTGACCTGCGCAGGCGTGGGGGCAGGTGCCGGAGAGGTGGCGGTGGTGGCGCAGCCGGAGAGCAGGATGGCTCCCGTCCCCATCGCCGCTGCAAGCCGGATCCTGGTGACAGTCATGTGATGCCTCTCCCTGGTTGCGCCCGAATCGATCTCGGACACCACGCTAGAAATGCGGTGGTTAAGCGTGATGCGACTCTGGGTTAGAGGAGGGCAAAACTTCCCGGCCCATCACGCCAGGGACTGCGAGGCACTCGAGACTGGACGCTGGGCGCGCGAGGATGACAGGCATGCGTCGACGAATCATCCGCGTGGCCCTCGTGGCGGTTTCGGTCGCCCTGGTCCTCTTCGGCATTCCGTTGGCGTTGGCCGCCAGGGCCACGATCCTCAACGAGGAACGAAGCGAGCTCGAACGCACGGCTTTGCTCGCTTCCCGGCAGGTGGGGCCAGACTTCCTGGCCGGTGACCCTGTCGAGCTCCCGCGCGTGGAAGACGACAAGCAGGTCGCCGTCTATGACGCCTCGCTCACCCGCCGCTCCCCGGCCACTGGGGGGCCCCCGACGGCCGACTCCGTCACCCGCGCAGCGGCCCGCGGGGTCGAGTCCGACGGTGTGGTCGGCGCGCAGCTCGTGGTCGCCGTACCGGTCACCGTCGCCGAGAAGGTCATCGCGGTCGTTCGGGTGGCGGCGCCGACGAGCCAAACATTGACTGCCACCTTGCTGGCCTGGGCAGCGTTGGCGCTGTCCGCCGCGCTCGCTCTGGGCGTCGCGGTCCTCGTGGCGCGACATCAGGCGCGATACCTCAGCACCCCGCTCGAGGCACTGGCGTCGGCTGCCGAGCGCGTCGCCAGCGGAGACCTCCAGAGACGAACCGAACCTGTCGGGACACCCGAGCTCGTCCGGCTGGCACGGACGCAGAACGAGATGCTCGACCGGCTATGCGACCTCATCGCCCGGGAGCGCCGACTCACAGCTGACATCTCTCACCAGCTACGGACCCCCGTCACCGGCTTGGCCCTGGGACTGCAGAACGCGCTGAGCTCCGATGGCAACGCAGCGGCCGCGGACTCCCGCGCCGCGCTGGTCGATGCGCTCGGGCAGGTGCGAGATCTCGAGCGAACCATCGACGACGTCATCCAGTTGGCCCGCCCCCAGGGGCGCGCCGTGGGCACGGGGCCGGTGCGCCCTGTCGCCGACCTCTGCGCCGAGCTGGAGCGGCGGTGGCACGCCCCGCTGGCCCAGGCGGGGCGACCCTTGGTCGTCACCACGCAGACGGACCCTGGCTTGGCCCTTCCCCTCTTTCTCGTCAAGGAGGTTCTGAAGATCCTCTTGGACAACGCCACCCGGCACGGCGCCGGGCGGGTCACCGTCGTCTTTCGAGAGCTCGGCTCGTTCGTCGCGATCGACGTCGCCGACGAAGGCTCCGTCCCAGCTACCGGCGACGAGCTCTTCCGCCGAGGCCAGCCCAGCGGCGACGGACTAGGAATCGGACTCTCCCTGGGTCGATCGATCGCCGAGGCCCACGGCGGCCGGCTGGCCCTGACCCGGCATCAGCCAACTCGTTTCACCCTCTTGGTCCCGCTTCCCTCGAGCCCCTCCGAACCGAACTCGACGCCCGCCTTTGATCGTATGCAGCGACCGGGACCGCGGCCGGCGCCCCGACGTCCCCAAAGCGTACGAGGTGAAAGCTGAGCCCCGCCCAGGGCGCGGTCGTCGAAGAGCCACGTTGCGCAACAGGAGCGCAAGTCCACACGAACCGGCGGATGTAGGATCAGTCCTTCCGGTCTCGCAAGAACGCCGGACAGGCTCGTCAGGGGTCTCGCCGGCTCAGATCGCGGCGGTGCTCGCGGTTCTGCGGTGCCGCCGCACCCACACCTTCGCCGTTGTCACTGCGGCCACCAGTGCGGCCGTCGACACCGGCACGTCTCTCGCCACGAACCCAGGCCTGGACCGGGCCGTGGTGTGGGTTGCTCGACGTACCGGTGGCCCCGCCGACGCCGGCGTCCTGCTTGTCGTCGAGGGAAGCGGCTCCTACAGTGCGATCTTCACCGAGCGGGCCGAGCACGCCTGGCTACTGGATGGTCGAAGCCACGCGCATGCCGGCGGGGGACCGTCGCGGGCTCGGTAAGAGCGACGCGCTGGATAAGACACGAATCGCTCGAGCTGCGCTCGCGCTACACGAGCACGAACTTCGCTCTCCCCGAATCCTTTCCGCGGGGACGGACCCTTCGAGCGGTTCACGTGTGGCGTTGCGAGTCTTGGTCATTGCCCGCGACCAGATGACCGACGAACGCACCCGAGCTGTTGCAGCTGACCGGCGCCGGGCCCGTCGTCGCGGCTTCAGTAGTGATCGCCTGGTCCCATCCCGTCAGGGTCCGGTCCGAGGCGACCGAGGGCTCACTCGCGGGGACCTGCCCATCCCCACCTCTTCCGGAAACACGATCCGAGACCGCCTAAACCCGCGGCGGCGACCGACGCCTGAACCGTTCGTTGACGACCATCGTCATCGTCCGGATGCGCGTCGATCCCGGAACCCGCTCCTGCGTCGCCCGCCGCCGTGCCGAGAGACGCACCACGAAGGAGATCATGCGAACGCTCATGCGCTACATCACCCGACAGCTGTACCGGACCCTGACGGCCGCGCACCTTGGCACGACCACGTTGACAGAAACAGAGGCCTCCCGGAATGCCGGGAGACTCGAACCCGCGAAAGGGTGGGGTCATGCCAGCACCGAGGAAGTATCCGGACGAGCAGTGTGAGCGCGCGATCCGGCTGCTGATGGGCCTGGTCGAGCAGCCGAACGGTCCGAGCATCAACGGAACGTGCCTGCGCGTCGGTGAGCAGATCGGCGCCAACGGCGACACGCTTCGCACCTGGGTCAAGCAGGCTTGGGTCGATGCCAGCAAGCAGCCAGGCGCCACGCAGGACAAGGCCCGGATTGCCGCACTGGAGCGGGGGGGACGCGAGCTGCGACGAGGGAACGCGATCCTTCAAACAGCGGTATGAGCAACGGGCCTGATGTTGGCGTTGTGGTGGAAGAAGTTGTCGGGGTCCCAGTCCGTCTTGATGGCTGCGAGTCGCCCGTACTTCGCCCCGTAAGCGGCCCTGACACGATCCTCGTCGTCGTCGGCGAGGAAGTTGATGTAGGCCCCCGAACTGTCCGAGTGCGGTCGCAGGGCCGCCCAGAAGTCGCGCGCCCAAGCACGGTCGCGCACCAGCATGTCGTCGTCGGTGTCGAGGGCGACGACGTTGACCGTCCATCGCACGGACCGGGCCCCACCGAAGGCGGTCTCCTCTTCCGGGACGCGAGCGTACGCGCCACCCAAGGAGAAGATCGGTACGAAGCTCAGCGGCGATTCCTTCTGGGGGAGGCGTTCGATCAAGATGTCGATGACGCTGTCGGTCAGGGTCTCGAGATAGATCGCCTTTTCGTAGCCGAGGACGCCCCACGGGGAGCTCTCGTCGAACATCTGCTGCAGAGCGACGTGTGGGATCGGTGTCACCAACTCGAACAGCGGCGACATCTCCTGGAACGGCGCCACCAGCTCGGCGTGCTCCTCGTTCGATCCCCAGTTCACCAGGGCGACCGCGAAACCCGGGGTTCCGTGATGCTCGGGCGGCACGAAGGGTGCCGGCGGGGCACTGAGGCCGGCGATGAATCCACTGAACTCATCGGAAAGGTCGGGGATGAGGTCGCGGGCACGCCTCAGTGGGTCTTTCGCGTCCTCCGGGCGCCAGAAGAAGAGGCCGAGGTTGGCCATGGGGTTCAGCTCGTGAGCTGCGAACTCAAAACGTGTGACGACACCGAAGTTGCCTCCGCCACCGCGCACGGCCCAGAACAGGTCCGGGTGCTCCTCCGCCGACGCCGTGACGACTTGACCGTCGGCGGTCACCATCTCGACCGCGAGCAGGTTGTCGCAGCTCAGGCCTCCCCACCGGCTCAGCCATCCCATCCCTCCCCCCAACGTCAACCCGGAGACACCGGTGTGGCTGATGAAACCACCTGGGACCGCGAGCCCATGCTCGGCCGTGGCAGCATCCAAGGCGGCCCACGTCGTGCCCGCGCCGCACCGCACACGTCGCGCCTCCTCGTCCACGACGATCTGGTCCAGATGGCGAAGGTCGAGCATCGCACTGCCGTCGGCCACGGCATGACCGGCGAACCCGTGCCCACCACCACGGACGGTGAGATCCGCGGAGTTTCGCCGGCATGTCTTCACCACCTCCGCCACCTCGGCTGTGGTCGTGGGTTGTGCGATCACCCCGGGTTGCCGCCGAATTGCACCGTTCCAGACAGCCGAAGCGAGCGTTGTCTCGAACGCGTCATCCGTCGCCGTCCACACCCTGCCGGGTAGCTGTGTTGCCAGTTCCGTCACTGTGCCGCTGTCAATCGCCGACATGATCCACCTCCACGGTTTCGATGCAGCGCGAGCAGACGTGAGCGCTGCGCCAGCTGGTATCCCCAAGGTGGCTCGGCCGATGAACCGGATCGATGATCGGTTTCACCAAGTGAGGGCGAGCCGAACGAATGCCGCCTGCCAGTCCACGCTACCCGCGTCCCGGACCCCAGTCAGCAGACAAAGTGGTCGACCTCGCGCAGTGAGACCAGACCCAGAGTGCCCTGTCTCTGAGGTGACGAGGCTGGGCGTCGTGGCCGTCGTGCTGCGGCTGCGTCTGCTTGTTCTGGCTTTGGTAGCAGGTGTGCTCGTACTTCTCGGCCTGCACCACCCGGTGTTCAAGTGGAGCCGGGTGGTGTTGAACTACGACACCCAGCCGCTGGCCACGAACTCGACATGGGTTATCTGTCCCGTTCCGGTTAATGGAGGCTCGGAACCGACGCGACGGGGTAAGCACCGGGGTCGCGGCGGTAGTCCTGGTCTTCGAACTCCACGGGTGGGATGAGCCCGATCTCGCCGTGGAATCGTCGATGGTTGAACCAGTTGACGTACTGCGCGACCGCGTGATCTCGATGTCAACGATGGATCGCCACGGCCCACGGCTGCGCATCAGCTCGGCCTTGAACAGCGAGTTGAACGCCCCCCGCCAGGGCGTGGTCGTGCGAGTCGCCGGTCGAGCCGACCACGGCGATAGCGCCCACGTCGACCAGCCGCTGTGTGTATACGGCAGGGCGACGTACGGAACTCCCTTGTCGGAGTGGTGAACCAGGCCAGTGCTGCCCCACCGGCGCGGGCCCGGTCCCACACGCAATTCCAGGGCGCTCAGCGCAATGTCGACGCGCAAGTTCGTCGCCAGCAGCCTTCCGAGGACGCTTCGGAAAGACGCCGATGACAAACTCGGCGTGCACCCAGCCGGCCAGGTGCGGCGGTAGGTCATGGCGGCGACCCACAGCTGGTATGGCGCCGTGGCGGTGAACGCGCGCTGCACCAGTTCCGGGCGGGTGCCCGGTCCGCTGCCCGGGCATCCTCGTGCGCGGCCCCTCTGCGCGGCTCGGCACGCCCGACCCTCTGCATGAGCCGGCGGGTGGGCGGCCAGCCACAGACGACCATGACGGGCGCAGCTCGAGCATGGAACTTGCGGACGCCGTACACGCCGTAGTGCATGGCGTGGATCGGCGCCAGGGTCGCCGCCTCGCGCACGGACTGCGTCAACGGCGCGCGGGATTTGGCCGGCCAGTACGTCCTCGGGGCGACCTGCGTCGTGGCCCCAACAGGGCCGCGCAGATCAAACTCGCCCCGAACCGGTCGGTGGGTCTCGTCGACCTCAGCCTGCTGGACCCAGTTGCGCACCGTCTCCTCGTTGATCCGAGCCGATCACGAAACGCTTCGGCACCCCGGACCGCGTGCCCGGGTCACGCCGGGCATATTGCCATTCTGATCGCTCGCCCCCGAAGCTCCTCCCGGTTCCTCGGTGCTGCCATGAGTATCGTCCTTCCGTGGCACGAGAGCCTCCGTCAGCCCCGGAACGGCATACAGCCGTCGGGCATCAAGCGGGTAGAGGCACGCACCGCTGGGATGTGTCCCTTGCCTTCTTCGAGCGCAGTATCGGCTCCGTCATGAGACGCCGCCTGGCATCCGCGGTGAGCAGACGTATCGGACGGTGCGCGATCACGATCGCCGAAGCCCTATGTCCCGTGAGGCTGGGGGGCGCTGTGCCCTGCGCAAATCGCTGTCCCTGAGGCGTGTCAGCCAGGGCAGAGCGAGGGTTGTCGCGAGCAGCACGGATGCCGCGGCGAAGACGACAGACGCCATGACGTCCGTGAGGTAGTGCACCCCGAGGTAGAGCCGCGAGACAGCCACGGCTCCCACGAGGGGCGCACCGACGATCCATGCGATTCTCGTGGGACGTCGGGTGAGCACGAGGACCGCGACGACGGCGAACAACGCAGAGGCCGCGAACGCCGTGTGCCCGCTGGGATAGCTGTCTGGGGCAGTCTCGCTGACGAGAGCGTGGACCGCCGCGGCTGGGGGCCGGGGCCGGTGGACCAGGACTTTGCCCACCTCGACAGAGAACCATCCGATGATGGTCAGGACGCCGATGGCCAGTGCTGCGAACCTGTTTCGGAACCAGAGTGTCCCGCAGGTCACGAGGAGCAGAAGCGGTGCGACGAGTGTGCCGAATCCGACATTGATGACCATTGCGACGGCAGTCAGGACGGCGTCGCGGTGCTGCGCGATGGATTCATCGAGCGCGAGCTCCCCGGTCCGCGTGGCCCCGACCTTCGTGACTGTGAGACCGAGGGCGAGAGCGACGGCCAGTACGGCAATTCCGACCAAGGCGCTACCGATCCGGTGCGAACGGGCCTCGTTTCGGCCTGCCTCACGTGTGGGTACGCCCGTCATGCGCGTCCCTCGACGGTGCCGCCTACACGCGCCGACGCGGCTGCGGGCGCCCCCTCAGGGAGTTCAGGCTGCGGCTGATGCTTGGAGTGGTCTCCTTCAAACAGCACGAACTGGCGGCACCAGCTCGAATGCGCAGACCTTTGGCGACACGGTTGACGGCGTCGTCGGTCAGCCGACACCCGGTCAAGCGACCCACGGTCCATCTTCAGGCCGAAGTGGCCAGCAATCCCACCCATGCGTGTTTCCTCCAGGCGTCCTGTGGCCCTCATCGTGGTGCCTACCCCCTGAGAGGACGCTGAGTTTCGCGCTCAGCCCAGACTCAGGCATTGAGCCGTACCCTTCGAAGCATGGCTCCCACGCCCGAGACCCCGATGCTCTGCCCGCGGCCAGGACGAGCGGGCTGACGTGCGCGTGTTGGTGGTGGAAGACGAGGTGTCCCTCGCCGAGGTCGTCCGTCGCGGGCTGAACCGCGAGGGCTTCGTCGTCGACGTGATGCACGATGGGCCGGACGGCCTTTGGGCCGCCAGCGAGACGGCATACGACGTCATCGTCCTCGACATCATGCTGCCCAACCTCGACGGTTACCAGGTGATTGCTCGGCTGCGCGAGGCCGGCGTCTGGACGCCCGTGCTGATGCTGACCGCCGTCGACGGCGAGCATGACCAGGCTGAAGCCTTCAACCTCGGCGCCGACGACTACCTCACGAAGCCGTTCAGCTTCCTCGTGCTCGTCGCCCGGTTGCGGGCACTGATCCGACGCGGAGCACCCGAGCGTCCCGTGGTCATGACGAACGGCTCCTTGTCGCTCGACCCCGTACGCCGCCGGGTGCTGCGCCACGGGTCCGAGATCTCCCTGACACCAAAGGAGTTCGCGCTGCTGACCTTCCTGATGATGCACGTGGGCGAGGTGGTCACGAAGGCCACCATCCTCGATGCCGTTTGGGATCCGGCCTACGACGGCGACGTCAACATCGTCGAGGTCTACGTGGGCTATCTGCGCCGCAAGATCGACACGCCGTTCGCCGTTGTCAGCATCGAGACGGTACGTGGCGTGGGTTACCGAATGCTGGAGTCCGAGAGTGCCTGACCGTCGCCGCAGAACAGCCGCTAGTCCGACGGACCGGGCAACGGCAGGCTCAGAGCGAAGCACGCGCCCCCCGACCTCGACTCTCGGACCACGAGCTGCCCCCCGTTTGCCACGGCCAGCTCGCGGGCGATCGCGAGACCGAGTCCTGCTCCCCCGGCGTGGCGTGACCGGCTCGCGTCGAGCCGGACGAACCGCTCGAACACGCGTTCCCGATCCCCCGGTGGTATGCCGGTTCCGTCATCCTCGACCAGGACGACGGCGCGGCCAGCAGACTGCGCAAGCGTGATCACCACGGCGTCGGCGGCATGCCGTGCGGCGTTGTCGAGCAGGTTGCGCAGCACCCGCTGGAGCTGGTGCTCGTCACCCTCGACCCGGACAGGAGCGGTGCGGACGTGCACCGTCAACGATGTCAGCCGGCGCAGACGGCGGGCCTCTCGGTCGACCAGGTCGTCGAGGTCGACGTCGCGGCGACTGACCGTCAGGGCGTGATCGTCCGCCTGTGAGAGCAGCAGGAGGTTGTCGACGAGCTGGCTCATCCGTTCGGTCTCGGCCCGCAGGATCGGGTCGAGCTGCTCCCACGAGGTCTCCGGGTCGCCCGGGCTGATCACCTCGAGCGAGGCCCGGATCGTCGCGAGAGGGGACCTCAGCTCATGGCTGGCGTCGGAGATGAACCGACGCTGGGCGCGCTGGGACGCCTCAAGCCGGGCGAGCATGGAGTTCATCGTGACCGCCAAGTGGGCGATTTCGTCATGGGTGGCCGGGACAGGTACCCGGTCCTGCAGCCGTG
Source organism: Terrabacter sp. 2YAF2 (assembly GCF_052114705.1). Lineage (NCBI taxonomy): Bacteria > Bacillati > Actinomycetota > Actinomycetes > Micrococcales > Intrasporangiaceae > Terrabacter > Terrabacter sp. 2YAF2. The sequence goes on along the minus strand of NZ_JBFRFG010000009.1, from coordinate 8,428 downwards.
CAGCGCTCGTGCGTTCGACGTGACTGCGGACGGCCTCGACAGAACCCAGTGCTCGGCCGACGCGCCACCACGTGATCATCGCCGTGAGGGCCACGAGGAAGGGCAGTGCCACCGCGAGGAGGATCGCGGTCGTGCGCACCGCTTGCTCGCGCGCCTCCTGCGATGCCTGCGCGGCCAGCACGTAGGTGATCCCGGCGTGGTCAATGGCGCGGGCCACCACGAGGGGGTCCTGTAGGTCCATCGGAAGGGGGAACCACGACCGACCGCTGACCTTCGTCTGCCCGATGACCGGCTGAACGTCCGTCACGGGCTGGGTTCGGGACGCCTTTGAGGAGAAGACGACGTGCGCCGTTCCGTCCTCGTGGCTGATCACCTGAACCAGGACGTTGTCGGGTCCCTCGTTACGTTCGCTCCTGGCCAGTCCGGCCGTTCCCTGCACGGACAGGACGCTCGCGTCCTCGTCCACGACGGAGGTCACGCTGTCCTGCAGTGTCTGTGTCAGCGCACCCTGAAGCACGAGGACCAGGACGGCTCCGCCGACGAGCAGTGCGACGGCCACCACCGCTGCAGCGGCGGCCGTCGCCTGCCCTCGAACGCCGGTGGGCAGTCGGAAGCGGGCCTTCATGCGGCTCCTTCCGATGATGGCTACAAACGTGGGCTGCGGCCTCAGATTCTGCCCGATCGGGTCATTACTTCTTCTTCTCCAGCGTGCCGATCGTGGTCTGAAGCGTGGTCAACGCCGCTTCACTCGCCGACTTCGACGGCGGTGTGGCCCTCAGCGCGGTCAGTACGCCGTCGATCGCCGAGTCCATGGTGTGCCAGTCATCCGGGGACGCCGGTTTCATCGCGGCTTCCCCGTCGTCCCAGGCCACCTCGAGGTCCTTGACGCGAGCGGTCGCAGCCGGCAGGTCGCCTGCCTTCGTCTTGGCAGCGACGTCGTCGACGATGACCGCCATCGGTCGCAGGTCGCCGATCGGGGAGGTGGCATCCGACTCCAACGGGTTCCCGTGGGCGCCTCCCGACGCCGTGACGGGCGAGGCCACCGCCGGGGTGGGTGACGGCGCCAGGACCGCCGCAGCAGCGACGACGGCGACGGCACCCGCGGCCGCCCAGGCGTAGTCGTGCTTCGGGCTGACCGCAGGAGCCTGTCCCTTGGCGCGGATGCCGTGACGGTTCACGTTGACCTGCTCGCGGATCACGAGGATCACGATGACGGCGAGGAAGATGAGGCTCGTCAGGCTCGCGCCCAGACCGAAGCCCCCGAAGTCATGACTCTGGGTCAGCAGGTCGCCGAGCGAGGCGCCGAGCGGCCGGGTCAGGACGTAGGCGATCCAGAACGCCAGGACCGCGTTGAGCCTGAAGCGACGGGCGGCCCAGACCGCGAGGATGAGGCCACCGAAGATCAGGGCACCGTTGCGGAATCCGAGCGAGAGCGCCTCGGTGGCGAGGTCGCCACCAGCGGTGCCGAGGGCGAAGGTCGTGAGGATCGCGCCCCAGTAGAAGCGCTCGCGCCGAGGCGTGTCGATCGCGGTGATCGCGAGGGTCCGCTCCTGACGCCACCACACGGTGAAGACCACAGCGAGGACCGCGGCGAAAACCGCGGTGCTGACGTAGAGGCTGACGCCGAGGACATCGGTGAAGAAGTCGGTGATCTGGGTGCCGACGATGCTCACCAGGACAACGGTCAGCCAGTACAGCCAGGGCACGAGCCGTCGGGTGCGTAGCTGGGCGACCAGAGCGATCACCAGCAAGGTCACCATGGCGCCGTCTGTGACGAGCGGCCCGAGCCCGACCTGAACGGAAAGGTAATCGGCGAACGTCTCGCCGATGGTCGTGGAGAGGACCTTGATGAGCCAGAAGGTCGCCGTGATGGCAGGCACCTTGTTGAGCAGCCGGGTGGCGGCAGGATGACGTGCCACACCGGGCGGGGTCCCGGTCGAGGTCGATGTTTGGGCATCAGGCATGCAGATTTCCTTTGGGAGAGGTCAGTCGATGGCTGTGTCGCTCACGGCGCCCCTGAGTCTGCGACCGACGCCGCACGTCGTGCGGTTGGGGCATCACGCACTTCCTCTCCAGCCCGTCGGATCCTCCGGGGAGGCTCACCGTCCGGCGCTCGAGGATGTGCATCAGAGCCGCCGGAAGGAGCCTTCCGGCGACACGACGATGACGGATCGGTGCTGAGCCCACGCTGAGAAAAATGCGGCGTTTCGACCCGAAGTGCGATTTCGGCACCCTGCGGATCGTCCGCTCAGGAGATTTCGTCTGCATCCTCACTGCGCGTCAGCAGACCCTCGCCCTGTCAGCAGACCCTCGCCGCGGACCCACGGTCGGGAACCCGAGAGTGAACCTTGCCGGTTGAGCGCTGGTGAGCGTCAGCCGACCTTCGTGAGCCTCGCGAATGGATCGAGCGAGGGCGAGCCCGCTGCCTCATCCATTGGTGCTGAACGGGCCCCGGGCGGAGCGTGTCATCAGCGGAGTGTGATGGATCCGCTCGGCCTCGTCGACGTCCATGACGGTGCCAAGTCCCGGGTCCCCCTCCGGGTGGCGTGTCGAGGAGGATCGTCAGAACCGGCATGCCCCCGGCAAGGTGAACGTGATGCCTCGAGTGGTCGGATTTCGCCGTGCAACTGGCAGACGTATGCCGTCCGGCCGGAAGGCGGCCGGACGGCATACGTCGTCGGGGTGGTGCGGGCGATCGCTCAGCTCACCCGGAGCGTCACCCTCGAGGAGGCCGACGGGTTGTAGCGCATCGACCCGTTGTACGTCGCTGTCACCGAGTGCGTCCCGCGAAGGAGGACGGGCGCGTAAAGCGTCGCCTTGCCCCTCGAGACGGTGGACGTGCCGAGGACGCGGGTGCCGTCACGGAAGGTGACGGTGCCGGTGACGTCGGACGGCGAGATCGTGGCGGTCAGCGTCGGCCGGCCGCCGTAGCGGTAGCTCGTGCTGCTCGCCTTGAGTGACGTCGCGGACACCACGCCCTGGACGGTGACCGTGACCGTAGGCGAGGTGCTGCCGACGGTGTCGGTGTCACCGTTGTACGTGGCGGTGAACGACGCGCTGCCTCGCGGCAGTCCGGCCACGGTCGTGGCCGCCCTGCCACCGGAGAGCGTGACCGTCGTCAGGATGGCGCCGTTGCGACGGAACGTCACCGTGCCGGTCACGTCCGACGGGTCGACGGTTGCCGTGAGGACGGTCTTGCCGCCCTGCGTGAAGCTCGTCGGGCTGGCCGTGAGCTTCGTGGTCGACGCCGAGCGCACCGTGACGACCTGGGCCCGTGAGCCGTCGGTGTTGAGGTGGTGCAGCAGGAGCAGACCCTGCGGGTGGTCGACCTTGGCGGTGGCCCCGTCGCGCCGGACCTCGAGGTTCTGGCCCGGGAGGTCGGTGTTGAGGAGGGTGCCCGAGTCACCGAAGGCCGACAGGCCCGGGGATGCGACGCTGATGGTCATCGGCGAGGTCGCCGAACCGACGGCGTCGATCTTGCCGTTCTGGCTGTACGAGCTCACCCAGTAGTTGACCCTCGGCGACGATCCCGAGACGAGGCCGGCCTTGAGCAGGGCGCCCACGCTGACCGGGAGTGCGAGCGAGTCGCTGTTGAACACGTTCGTGTCGAACGAGCCGTCGCTGCCGTTCACCAGTTGGTCGTCCACGACCGCGGGCTTGGCTCCACGCAGGTCGACAAGCTCCGACAGGAAGTAGTCGAAGTCGTCAGTGGCCGTGCCCGCGCGGGTGTTGTAGACGACCGCGTCGGCCGTGCCGTCCTGGTTGGTGTCGAGGAACACGTCGAACTCGGTCGAGCTGGCTGGGGTGCGCCAGGGGCCGTGCGTGCTGACGCCGAACGACAGCGTCGCCCTCTGCGGGTCCTGCCATCCGAAGTAGTCCGAGCCCGCGCCCACGTACCGCAGGTCGGCGCCCCGGTCGTCGGGTGTGTCGATGCAGTCGAGGACCTGCGTAGCGCTGCACGCGACGATGGCAGGGCTGGTGCCCTGGAGCTGGAACGTCGAGACGGTCGAGAGGTAGTCCGTCGAGCTGTCACCGGTGTGGATGCCGGTGCCCGTCAGGGGCAGCGACGAGGTCTTGACAGCACCGGCGCCGCTGACGGTCGTGCTCGACGGAGCCGCCATGGACGACGCCGCGCGCGGCGCGGACCAGATCGGCACCCGGAGGGCGCCACCTGACGTGCCCCGGACCGGGGAGAGGACGATGCGTCCACTTGCGTCGGCGCGGTAGTTGCGCTGGAAGCCCTTGGCGAGCGGGTCGGGCGAGGTGGTCGGGTCGGCCACGGCGCGTAGTGCTGACCGGGTGAACGTCGCCGTCACCTGGACGTCGACACTGCCGTTGGGCGGAACTCGCACCTGCGACGGGCTGAACGAGTACGTGACACCCGGAGCCGGATGCGCGGCGTCGTAGGACAGCACGTAGGAGGCGGACGTGACCGGACGCTTGTTCACGATCCGGACCGTCTTCGTCAGCGTCTGGGTGGCCCCCGTGACCGCGACCGGACCGAACGAGACGCTCACGGCGCCCTTGTCGTCCGTGACGTAGGCCAACGTGGCGGTGTCGACCGCCGCGTCGGCCACGACGCGGCCCGCTCCGACCCGCTCCGGACCGTAGACGTCGCCCGTGTGGTTGGGACCCACGTAGACGTCCTGGGTGGCGGTGTTCATGATGGCGGCCTTCACCTCCTCGACGGACCACGACGGATGCGCACCGCGCACGAGCGCAGCCTCACCGGTGACGTGGGGCGAGGCCATCGAGGTGCCGCTCTCGGCAACACCCTCGTTGCCTGTGCCGACGGCGACGGAGAACGTCGTCACCCCGGGGGCGGCGACGTCGGGCTTCACGCCTCCGGCGACTCCGACCCCGCGCGACGAGAAACCCGCGAGCTGGTCGATGGCGCCGGCATTCTTGATGCTGACGCTGTTGCGCAGGGCGTTGGTCATCGTGACGCGCACCTCCGCGGAGGCGTCGAGCTGCGCCTTGATGGCCGTGGTCGCCTGGTTGACCGTCAGCATGGCGGGGATGTCCGTGTCACCGGTGACACCCGCGGAGAAGGCGTTCTTGTCGCTGCCGAAGATGACACCGATCGCGCCGGCGGCCTTGGCCTGAGCAGCGCGCGCGACGGACCCGCAGCGGCGGCCGTTCCCGTCGAGCCACATCTGCAGCACGACCTTGCCGACCACCTTTGCGGTGTCGGCCGAAGAGTAGGGCGAGCAGCCATCCGTGTTGTTGGTCGCGGTCGGCGGCGCGGACCAGTCGCCGACCACAGCGACCGGGGTGTCGCTGACTCCCGGCTTGTCCGTCCAGTCGTACGCGACCGACTTGAGGGCTGCGAAGACGTTGTCCTGCTGCCCGTCGACCGTGTCGGCCGGCTCGATGCCCGACGGCGCGTTGACCTTGAGGCCGTCGACGACGTCGTTGCCGTCGTCGCTGGCCGCCACGGCGAGGACCCGTGCGGCGTTGCCGGGCGAACCGCCGACCTCGTAGACGTCGCCGGAGTTGCCCATCGAGGCAACGACGACCGTGCCGAGAGCCGCGAGGTTGTTGGCCGCGACGGCGTCAGGGTCCTGCGGCGAACCGTACGAGCTGCCGAGCGACATGTTGACCACGTCGAGGTGGTCGGAGAGGTCGCCGTCACCGTTCGGGTCCGCGGCCCAGTCGAGCGCCTGGCCCACGACATTGGTCGAGCCCTGGCAGCCGAAGACCTTGAGGGCGTAGAGGCTCGCCTCAGGCGCCACACCGGGACCGATGGCAAGCGCCTTCGGGTCGATGGGTGAGGAGTAGCCACCGCTCCAGGTAGAGCCGTCCGCGGCGACGCCGAGACCGGCCGTCGTGCCCGCAACGTGCGAACCGTGGCCGTTGCAGTCGAGCGGGTTGGCGTCGGGCACCGGAACCGACGTGGGATCAGCACCGTCGTAGGCGTCGCCCGCGAAGTCGTAGCCGCCGACGACCTTGCCGGTCGGGTTGAAGCTGTTGCTGGCCTTCGCGTCCTGGAAGGCCTGTGGCGTCCCGGGGCCACCGAAGTCGGCGTGGGTGTAGTCGATGCCCGTGTCGATGATGCCGACGCGTACGCCCATGCCGGTCTGGCCCTTGGCCTGCCACACCTTTGGTGCACCGATGAGCGGCACCGACGAGCTGTTGCTCGGGGCCTTGGGGGTCAGGCGGTGGATCGCCTTGACCCCGGGGACGGCGGCGAGAGCCGAGAGACGGCTCGCGTCGGTGCGCACCGCGATACCGGCGTATGCCGCGTGGAGCCTGTAGAGCGTGTGTGCCCTCGTCGCTGCGGCGCCGAACCGCGCCTCGACGCTCGACTGGGCGGCCTTGACGGCTGAGGTCTGGCTCCGCGCGGCGCTCTTGGCTGCCGCGAGTCCACGTCCGCGTGCCTGGCCGAAGGCCGTCGTCGCAGGTGCGACGTCGAGCTCGACCATGACGTCGACGGGCCCGGTGGCCTTGCGCAGACTGGTGTCGACCTTGTCGCCGGCCACCCGCTGCGTGCCCAGACCGACGGAGCCGGTCCCCCTGACGCCGGCGGGGACCGAGGCGTCCTTGCGATGCTTCAGGGACGGGTGGGGGTCAGCCGCCGAGGCCGGTGATGCCCCCAACGTGGCGGCGACCAGAGCCGTGACGGCGCCTGCACCGACGACGGAACCGAGGAGCCCGCGGCGTCGCCGCGGGCCCAGAGAATTGCTGTGCACACATCCTCCTCGCGTGGCGCAGTCGCCTTGATGCCCCTTGCATCGAGTCCGAAAGGGGTACTTATCCCCCATTTACTGCCACGCCGGACGAAACGTACATCTGTTGGGACGCTCGCGCGCGCCAACGACGGAAGAACTCGTCCGCGTCGTCAAGGACGTCGGTGCCGTGCGGCATACTCGGCTCCATGCAGCACATCGACGGCCACCTCGTCGATCGGATTCCTTTCCGCGGCCATCGGGATCGCGCTGGGACGCGCGGCCCTGCGGCATTGGTCGACTCGCCGGACCTGTCCCGTGCCTCGTAATCCCTGACTGGCCGCGAGCGACCGTTGATCGGTCGGACAGCGTCCCGGTGGGTGGTGGGCTTTGAGGGGTAGTTCCTCGGTGCTCACGGGCCGCTGGTGATGGCGGCGGTGTCAGTATCGCTGGTCTTGTACAGCAGCGCCATGGACGCCTCAGATAGGTAGCGGCGGTCCGCGACTTGCCATTCGTCGTGGGCGTCGGCCAGAACGGCCCCGACGAGGCGCACGACGGCCGCCGTGTTGGGGAAGATCCCCACGACCCGGGCGCGTCTCTTGATCTCGCGGTTGAGCCGTTCGATGGGGTTGTTGGACCAGATCTTGGTCCAGTGCGCCCGGGGAAACGCCGTGAACGCGAGGACCTCGGTCTTCGCTTCGTCCATCAGCGGGCCGATCTTCGGGAACCGAGCGGCCAGCTCGTCGCGGACGTGGTCCCAGGTGGCGGCGACCGCGTCGGCGTCGGGCTGGGCGAAGATGGTGCGGAACACCGCGGCGACCATGTCCTTGTGCGACTTGGGCACGAGTGCGAGCAGGTTGCGGGCGAAGTGGACCCGGCAGCGCTGGTGGGCCGCGCCGGCGAAGCAGCGGGTCAGGGCCTTGACCAGGCCGGCGTGCTGGTCGGAGATGACCAGCTGCACCCCGCCGAGCCCACGGCTGCGCAACGAGGTCAGGAACGCCCGCCAGAACGTCTCGTCCTCGCTGTCGCCGACGTCCAGCCCGAGGATCTCCCGGGCGCCGTCCTCGGTGACGCCGGTGGCGACCACGACGGCCTGGGAGACGACCTGCCCGCGGGAGGCCTCGCGCACGTGCAGGTAGGTCGCGTCGAGGAAGACGTACGGGAACCGGGTGTGCCCGAGGGTGCGGGTCCGGAACGCGGCGACCATCTCGTCCAGGCCGGCGCAGATCCGCGAGACCTCGCTCTTGGAGATTCCGGTGTCGCTGCCCATCGCCGCGACCAGCTCGTCGACCGCCCGGGTCGAGACCCCGTGGACGTAGGCCTCCATCACCACCGCGTACAAGGCCTGGTCGATCCGCCGGCGCGGGTTCAGGATGCTCGGGAAGTAGCTGCCCTTGCGCAGCTTCGGGATCCGTAGCTGCACGTCCCCGGCCGTGGTGGTCAACACCTTCGGCCGGGTGCCGTTGCGTTCGGTCCGGCGTTCCTCGGTGCGTTCGTAGCGGCCGGCGCCGATCACCTGCGTGGCCTCGGCCTCGATCAGCTCCTGCAGCGCCAGCTTCACGGCGTCCTGGATCAGGTTCACCCCCTCCCCGGTGCGGAACGCCTCGAGCAGCTCGGACAGGGCAGACTGGGGCAAGGCCATCGGTGTGGCTCCTCTTCGATGAGTACTTGGCCGTACACACCGAAGATCCCGCCGATGGCCCCTTCACGTCCTCACGACATGCCGGGCCTCAAACCCCACCACACAAGGGGACTCACAC
>NZ_JBFRFG010000008.1:0-160974 GCF_052114705.1 Terrabacter sp. 2YAF2 | reverse complement strand
GCCGAGCTGGCCGAGCACGCCCGGTTCGCCGTCGCGGCCGACTGCAAGGTCTACTTCTGCGACCCGCACTCACCGTGGCAGCGCGGCACCAACGAGAACACCAACGGCCTGATCCGCGAGTTCTTCCCCAAAGGCATCGACTTCACCACYGTCACCGACGAACGCGTCGCCCACGTCGAACACCTGCTCAACACCCGACCCCGAGCCACCCTCGGCTTCCACACCCCCGCCGTTAGGCTCAACGAACTACTCACCGTTGCGCAGACGACTTGAGACCGCCCTTCACTCGAGTGCCCACTTCCCGACGGGCTCGCCGCGTGGGGAACTGAGCACTCGACGGGCAGCTCCACTCGAGTGCCCACTTCTCGAGGGCCACCTTCACTCGAGTTCCCACTTCCCGACGGGCCGCGGCGTGGGGAACTGAGCACTCGACGGGCAGCTTCACTCGAGTGCCCACTTCGCGACGGGCGCCCGCGTCGGGAACTGCGCACTCGACGGGGAGGGTGGGTCAGGCGTCGGGGTAGCCGGTGGGGTTGGCGCTCTGCCACCGCCACGTGTCGACGCACATGTCGTCGATGGTGCGGGTCGCGCGCCAGCCCAGCTCCGAGTTGGCCTTGGCCGGGTCGGCGAACGACACGGCGACGTCGCCGGCGCGCCGGCCGACGACGCGGTAGGGCAGCTCGCGGCCCACGGCCCGCTCGAACGCGTGCAGCATCTCGAGGACGGTGGTGCCGTGGCCGGTGCCGAGGTTCCACACGCCGACCGGCTCCTCCATCGTGCCGAGCTTCGTCAGCGCGGCGAGGTGTCCCGCGGCCAGGTCCTCGACGTGGATGTAGTCCCGGGCGCCCGTCCCGTCCGCCGTCGGGTAGTCGTCGCCGTAGACCTGGAGGTACTCGCGGCGGCCGACCGCGACCTGCGAGATGTAGGGCACGAGGTTGTTGGGGATGCCCTGCGGGTCCTCGCCCATGGTGCCGCTGGCGTGGGCGCCGACCGGGTTGAAGTAGCGCAGCAGGGCGAAGCGCATGGTCGGGTCGGCCGCGGCCACGTCGCGCAGGATCTGCTCCTGCATGACCTTGGTCCAGCCGTAGGGGTTGGTCGCCGAGGTCGTGCGGTCCTCGGTGGCGGCCTCCTGGTTGGTGCCGTAGACCGTGGCGGACGAGCTGAAGACCAGCTTGTCGACGCCGTGGCGGCGCATGGCGCGCACGAGGGAGAAGGTCGAGCCGAGGTTGTTCTCGTAGTACTCGAGGGGCAGCTCGACGCTCTCCCCGACGGCCTTGAGCCCGGCGAAGTGGATCACGGCGTCGATCTTCTCGGTGGCGAAGAGGTGCTCGGTCTTGTCGTGGTCGGTCAGGTCGAAGGCGTGCACGGGCAGGTGCGTGCCGGTCAGCGCCTCGAGACGGTTGACCACCGTCGGCTTGCTGTTGGCGAAGTTGTCGACGATGAGCACGTCGTGCCCGGCGGCGATGAGCTGGACCACGGTGTGCGAGCCGATGTAGCCGGCTCCGCCGCTGACGAGTACGCGCATGGCGCCACCCTATCGACTCGGGTCCGCCGCCCGGGAGCGGCTCAGACGACGGTCAGCCCGGCGATCGCGGCGAGGTAGAGCGCGAGGGGCGCCACGACGAGGACGGCCGACACGGCATACATCCCCGCGGCGACGACGGGGACCGGCAGCCCCGCGATGTGCTCGGCATCGAGCAACCCGATGCGTGCCGTGGCGACCCGGGTGCTGTCGGCCATCGCCATGGCGCCCGCAGGCTTCGGACCGCCCGCCATGGCGACGATCGCCCGCCCCGTGCTGACCGGGCCGGCCCGCCGGACGGCGGCGCGGTCGGCGAGCACCTCGATGAGCAGGAGCACCTCCCGGAGTGCCGCATCACAGCGCAGGAAGCCGGGGACCGCCTCGTGCACGACGGTGAAGAACTCGACGATGAGGTCGTGCCGCGCACTGAGGTGGGCGCGCTCGTGGGCCAGGACCGCCGAGAGCTCGTCGGGTCCGAGCCGGTCGAGGGTGCCCTGCGTCAGGACGACGCGACGGCGTACGCCCGGGACGCAGTAGGCGGTCGGGGTCGTGTGCTCGAGGACGCGCATGTGCCGGTCGGCGCCCTCACCAGGGACGCCGAGCAGGTCGACGAGATCCCGGTGGCGGCGGCGTGCGGCACGCAGGTTGCGGCCGACGCGGTCGCCCGAGAGCAGCAGGCGCACCGCGACGAGCCCGCTGAGTGCGGCGGCGACGACCACCACGACCCAGTGCTCCGACAGCCGCACCTGACGGCCGACCAGCAGGGGGATCGCCGCCGGCGCGGCGAGCAGCGCGGCGAGCACGGCGGCGACCGCCGTGGCCTGCCAGAGCACCAGCGCGGACCGGGGGGCGCGGCGCAACGACGTGGCCCGGGCCAGGGCGCGCGGCACCGGCCACGCGAGCAGGACCGCGAGGACGACGAGGGCCGCGACGACAAGCACGGCTCAGGTGGGGCGGCGTCCGGCCACGTGATCGGCCATCAGCCGGCGCGCTCGGGTCGGCGGGCCTCGAGCGCGGCCAGGGCCGCCTTGAGCTCGTCGATCTCCTCGGCCGTCGACTCGTCGAGGAAGTGCAGCAGGGCGGTGCGGCGCTTGTCGCCGGCCAGCTCGCTGAGCGTGTGGTGCAGCGTCTCCGACGTCAGCTCGGCCCGGGTCGACGCGGCGGTGTAGCGCCAGGCGCGGCCGTCGCGCTCACGGTGGACGAGCTCCTTCTTCGCCATCCGGTCCAGCACGGTCATGAGGGTCGTGTAGGCGAGTCCGCGCTCGACCCCGATCGCGTCATGGACCTCGCGCACCGTCCGGCCCTCGGGGTGGGCGTCGGCGGTGGTCCAGAGCTCTTCCATGACGGCGCGCTCGAGGTCGCCGAGACGGTTTCGCGGAGTGGTGGGCATGGCGGGTCCAATCTACCGACGTGGCGGGTCGGCTTCGTGCGTGCGGTCGCCCAGGTGGGCATCCGGTCCTGCGGTGGTGTTCGCCATCGTCCCCGATGGCTGGCGCCGCACCTCGACGACACGGTCGAACAGCTCGGCTCCGTCGTCGCGGTGGGTCACCATGATGATCGTCTGCGCGGGCGTGTCGGTGCCCGCCACCTGTGTCGTACCCGGCGCGGCACCACCTCGGATCAGGTCCTCGACGACGGCGCGGGCCGTCGGCGGGTCGAGGTGTGCGACGGGCTCGTCGAGGAGCACGACGGGGCGCCCGCTGACGTGGGCGCGGGCGATGCCGAGCCGGGCGCGCTCACCCCCGGAGAGGCCGCGGCCGGTGGAGCCGAGCGTCGTGTCGAGCCCGTCGGGCAGGCTCTCGAGCAGGGGCGCGAGGCCCGCGGCGCGCAGGGCGCGCTCCATCGCTGCGCCGTCCGCGCCGGGCCGGGCGAGCGCGAGGTTGCCCCGCAGCGTCGTCGCGAAGACGTGGGTCTCGTCGTCGACGACGGCGATGCGCGAGCGGGTCTCCTCGAGGGGCTGCTCGAGCGCGTCGGTGCCGTCGAACCGGTAGGTGCCACCCGACGGGTCGAGGTGGCGGGCGAGCACGGCGAGCAGGGTCGACTTGCCGCTGCCGTTGGGGCCGGTGACCGCGATGCGGCTGCCGGCCGGCACGTCCAGGTCTGTCGCCGTGAGGTCGGTGCGCGCGCCCGTCCACGAGGCCGTGAGCCCGCGAGTCTCGACGTCACTGCGGGCGTATGCCGTGTGCCAGGGCCGGGTGCCCGACGCGTCGACGTCCGCATGGCCGGGGATGCCGGAGTGGGTGTCGGCAACCGCCGGCGCGAGGTCGAGCAGGGCGTCGATGCGGTGCTCGCTGCCCCGGGCCCGGGCCAGGGCGCGCATGGCGTCGACGAGCGGGGTGATGGCTTCGGTGACCGCGACCGGCGTGAGCACGAGGAGCGCCTTGACGGGGGTCGAGACGGCGAGGTCCTGGGCGATGACCGCGGTCACCGCGACGGCTGAGCCCACGGCGACGAGGAAGAGGGCGGATGCGGCCGCGCGGCCGGCGCTGATGCGCCGCGTGGCCCGGTCGAGCGCGGCGTGGGCGTCGTGCAGCCAGCCGAGCGCCGTGTGCCAGCCGCCGACGGCACGCAGCTCACCGGCCTGGCTCGACATGAGCTCGCTGACGCGCATCACCTCGGCGCGGGCAGCGAGCAGCTCTGGGAGGGAACGGGACTCGAGTCGAACGGCCAACGCGCTGATGAGGCACACGACGAGCCCGAGCCCCAGCATGACGAGGCCCACGGGGGGAGCGAGCACCATCGTCAGGGCGATGACGATGCCGCCGGCGACGGCCGTCGAGATGACCGGGACCGTGACCCGGACCTGGGCGTCGACGACGTCGGTGAGGTCGTCGACGACCCCGGTGAGCACGTCGGATCGACGGCGTCGTCCGAGGCGGGCCGGAGTGAGTGGGATGAGGGCCTCGTAGGCCGACGTCCGGCGCTCGGCGAGAAGCGCGAGGGCAGCGTCGTGGCTCGTGAGCCGTTCCCAGTAGCGGAACACGGGTCGCGCCATGCCGAAGGCGCGGACGGCGACGATCGCGGTGAGCAGCGTGAGGATCACCGGGTGCTCGGACGCTCGGACGATGAGCCAGCCCGATGTCGCGGTGAGGGCCATGCCGGCGGCGGTCGCGATGCCACCGAGCAAGCCGCCGTGGACCGTGCCGGCAGAGGGCCACCAGACCCGCCGGGTGGGGCTGATCATCGTGAGGCCTCCTCTCGGGAGCTGCTGAGGACGAGGTGGTGGTCGGCGTGGGCGAGCAGCTCGTCGCGGTGGGTGACGGCGACGACAACACGGCGCTCGGCGAGCTCGGCGACGAGAGCAGCGATGTGCTCGGCGCCCTCGGGGTCGAGGTGGGCGGTGGGCTCGTCGAGGAGCAGGAGGGTCTCGGGCGCGAGCCAGGCACGGGCCAGGGCGAGACGCTGGCGCTGCCCGGCGGACAGGCCGAAGCCGTCGTCGCCCAGGTCGGCGGACAGGCCACCGGGCAGGGCGGCGACGACACCGTCGACCTCGACCGCGCGCAGGGCCTCCCAGAGCTGGTCGTCGGTGGCCGGATGGCCGATCGTCAGCGCCGAACGCACGGTCCCGGTCGCGAGGAACGGCCGCTGTGTCACGTAGTGCGAGGCCGGCGCCTCGACCGTGCCGGCCGTCGGCCGACGCAGTCCGGCTGCCAGGTCGAGCAGCGTCGACTTGCCGACGCCGGACGGGCCGGTCACGACCGTGAGCCCGGGGCCGGCCACGAGGTCGAGGTCACGGATGACGGGGGCCGGCGACCCGGCATCCGCGTAGGAGACGGCGCGCAGCCGCACCTCCCCGACACGTCCAGCGTCCTTCCCCGACGGGGAGCTGGAAGAGAGGTCGGAGGGAGCGGGTTCCAGCTGGGCGAGGATGGCGTCGAGGGCCACGGCGCCGTCGGCGGCGGCGTGGTACTCCGCTCCGACCCGGCGCACCGGCCAGTAGGCCTCGGGGGCGAGCAGGATCGCGACGAGCGCCGGACCAAGGGCCATCGACCCGGTGGACAGGCGCAGGCCGACCGTCACCGCGACGAGTGCGACCGAGATCGTCGCGAGCAGCTCGAGCGCGGCCGACGACAGGAACGCGATGCGCAGCGTCTCCATCGTGGCGCGGCGGTGCCGGTCGCTGACCTCACGGACCGTCGAGACCTGCCGCCGGGCGCGCCCGTAGGCGACGAGCGTCGGCAGGCCGCGGACGACGTCGAGGAAGTGGCCCGAGAGCGCCGCCAGTGCCGACCACCGCCGATCGGTCGACTCGGCGGTCGCCTTGCCGATGAGGGCGGCGAAGACGGGCAGGAGCGGCAGGGTGAGCGCCACGACGAGAGCGCTCGGCCAGTCGACGACGACGAGCGTCGCGATGGCGAGAGCCGGCACGACGGCGGCGGTCACGAGTGTCGGGAGGAAGCGGGCGGCATAGGGCTCCACGGCTGCCGTGCCCGCGGTCGCGAGCGAGACGGCGGCGCCGGGCTCGAGGCGGTCGTCCGCGTCGACGGTGCCCCAGCGACCCAAGAGCGAGGCTCGCAGCGCCGACGACACGGAGACGCCGGCCCACGCGGCCACCCGCTCCGTCACCGCAGCGAGCACGGCCCGCACCGCGAAGAGCCCGAGCAGCCAGGCGAGGGGAGTGGCGAGGTCACGCCCCTCGACGACGGCCACGACGACCGCCGACAGTGCGAAGGCCGTCGCGATCGTCGTCAGGCCGCTCACGATGCCGGCGGCGGCGAGGACGACGACCGGCCTCCGGGCGGCCGGGACCACCCGGAGGAGTCGTGGGTCGAAGGGCTTCACGGGGTCCGTGCTCTCTCGAGTGTCGGTGATGGTGTGTCGCGAGTCAGTGCGGGACCTTCTCGAGGGGCGCGTCCTCGGGAATGTGCTTGACCGTCAAGCGCTTCCGGAAGACCCAGTACGTCCAGCTCTGGTAGATCAGGACGATCGGCGTGAAGATCAGCGCGACGATCGTCATGACCTTGAGCGTGTAGTCGGTGCTCGACGCGTTGTGGATCGTCAGGTTCCAGGCCGGGTTCGTCGAGCTCGGCATGACGTTGGGGAAGAGCACGAGGAAGTACGTCGCGACCGCCATGGCGATGGTGACGGCCGTGCCGATGAACGCCCATCCCTCGCGCCCGGCCCGGTTGGCTGCGAGCCCCCCGAGGAGCGCGACGGCCGCGACCACGGTGGTCACCCACGAGGCGAGCTTGCCGTCGGTGAGGCCGATCCAGACGAGCAGGACGACCGCGAGCGCCGCGGCGACGACCCCGACGCGCTCGGCGATCCGGCGCGCCTCGTGACGGATCTTGCCGTCGGTCTTGAGCGCCACGAAGACCGCGCCGTGCGTGAGGAAGAGCGCCACGAAGACGAGTCCGCCGAGCAGGCCGGCCGGGTTGAGCAGCGTGAAGAGGTTGCCGGTGTACTCCTTGTTCGCGTCGATCGGCACGCCGCGCACGATGTTCGTCAGCGCGACACCCCAGAGCAGCGCGGGCACGAGCGAGCCCCAGAAGATCGCCAGGTCCCAGCGCGCCTTCCACCGTGCCTCGGGCCGCTTGTGGCGGTACTCGAAGCCGAGGTTGCGCACGATGAGGGCGACGAGGATGAGCAGCAGCGGCAGGTAGAAACCGCTGAACAGCGTTGCGTACCAGTGCGGGAAGGCCGCGAAGGTCGCACCGCCGGCGGTCAGCACCCACACCTCGTTGCCGTCCCACACCGGGCCGATCGTGTTGAGCAGGACGCGGCGGCGCTTCTCGGCGTCGACGGCGTCGGAGGCGTAGCGCTTGCCGCCGAGCACGGGCATCAGCATGCCGACGCCGAAGTCGAAGCCCTCGAGGACGAGGTACCCCGTCCAGAGGACGCCGATGACGATGAACCAGAAGGTGGCGAGATCCATTGCAGCTCAGCCCCTCTCAGTAGGCGAAGACGAGGGGTGCGTCCTCGTCCCGGTCGGCGGGGTTCTGCGGCTCCTCAAAGGGCTCGGCCCCCTTGCGGACGTAGTGCAGGAAGAGCTTGATCTCGACGACGGCCAGCGCCCCGTAGAGGAGCGTGAAGACGACCATCGAGGTGATGACCTCGCCCATCGAGACGTTCGGCGAGACCCCGTTGGCGGTCGTCATGAGGCCGAAGACGAGCCAGGGCTGGCGGCCGACCTCGGTGAAGATCCAGCCGAAGCTGTTGGCGAAGACGGGCAGGAGCGGAGCGGCCACGGCGGCATACGCCAGCCACCTCGACGTCGGGGTGCGCCCCTTGCGGGTCAGCCACAGGACGGCGAGCGCGATGAGCGCCGTCACGACGCCCAGCCCGATCATGAGACGGAACGACCAGTAGGTGGTCGGGATGTTGGGGACGTAGGCGGTGATGGTGTCGGCGACGCGAGGGTTGCCGCTCGCCCCGTAGGTCTGGGCGTACGCGGCCTTGAGGTCGTTGATGCCCTTCACCGCGCCCTTGAAGTCCCCGGTCGCGAGGAAGCTGAGCAGGCCGGGGACCTCGATGATGGCGTTGGCGTGCGAGCCGTCGAGCGAGCCGACCGTCAGCACCGAGAAGGGCGCTCCGACACCCCCGGGCACGGAGCCGTAGAGCGCCTCGGCCGCCGCCATCTTCATCGGCTGGACCTCGGTCATGATCTTGCCCTGCGCGTCGCCGGAGATGACGACGCCGACGGCCGCGACGAGCGTGAAGACCGCGGCGATCCGGGTCGCCCGGCGGTACAGCGGTGCGTCGGTGCGGGCAACCTCCTGCGCATCGTCAGCGGCGCGCTTGGCCTCGCGGCGCATCAGCCACAGCGCGACGCCCATGACGACGCCGGCGCCCGCCATGTACGCCGAGAAGATGACGTGCGGGAAGGTGACGAGCTGGACCTTGTTGGTCAGCACCGCGAAGAAGTCGGTGAGCTCGGCGCGGCCGCTCGCCTTGTTGTACGTGTAGCCGACCGGGTGCTGCATGAAGGAGTTGGCGGCGAGGATGAAGTAGGCCGACAGCACCGTCCCGATGTGCACCAGCCACATCGTCCCCGCGTGCAGCTTCTCCGGCAGCCGGCCCCAGCCGAAGATCCACAGGCCGAGGAAGGTCGACTCGAGGAAGAAGGCGAGCAGCGCCTCGATGGCGAGGGGCGCACCGAAGATGTCGCCGACGAAGCGCGAGTAGTCGCTCCAGTTCATGCCGAACTGGAACTCCTGCACGATGCCCGTCACGAGCCCGAGCGCGAAGTTGATGAGGAAGAGCTTGCCGAAGAACTTCGCCAGCCTCATCCACTGCGGGTTGTGCGTGCGCACCCAGGCGGTGTGGAAGACGGCGACGATGAGGGACATGCCGATCGTGATCGGCACGAAGAGGAAGTGGTACACGGTGGTGATGGCGAACTGCCACCGGGCCAGGTCCGTTGCATCCATGAGGGCTCCGCAAGGGGTCAGCACCAAAACTACATGACGTAGTAGATGCTAGCGGCTGGTCCGAGGACCGACCCCGCAGGTGTCCAGCGTTGGAGCGTGACGCCGCTCACGCGCGGGTCGGCGTTGACAGCGCCGCGCCCCGCTGCCTTACTTCCCGGGTGACCGAACTCGACGTCGTCGTCGACCCCGCCTCCCGGGAGGCCCCCTTCGAGCAGGTGCGCTCGCAGGTCGAGGCGCTGATCCGCTCGGGCCGGCTCGTGCCCGGCGACCGGCTCCCGACGGTCCGGGCGCTCGCCGTCGATCTCGGCCTCGCGGCCAACACGGTCGCCCGCGCCTTCAAGGAGCTCGAGGCCGCTGGGCTCGTCGAGACGCGCGGCCGGGCCGGCACGGTGGTCGCCTCGGGGGAGCACGCTGCCGAGGCGGCGCTCGCGGTGCTCGCCGAGCGGTTCGTGGCGGCGGCCCGCCAGGCGGGTGTGGGCGATGCCGCAGCCGTCGAGATCGTCCGTCGCGCCCAGCGCGGGGCCTGACAGCCGACCCGAGCGGAGGCCGTATGCCGGGTCGCCGCGTCAGGCGTGCCGGTGCAGCGGGTGCAGGATGCGCGAGACGGCGATGCGGTGCGATCGGTCGCGTTGGGGCCGAGGTGACGGTGCTGGGGTCGGCTCGGGACCCGCTGGCAGATCCGACACAGGTCCGGACTCATGGACGGACTGCTGGGCAGCCGCAGACTTCACGGCCCAGGCGCCGGCGAGGCGGGCTGCGTGTGGAGGGATGCCCATGACGTGCTCCTTGTGCGGCGGGAAGGGGGTGCTGATCGCTCCCACAGCTCAGAGCGGGGTGGTGTCCTGCTGATACCTCGCCCCTCGCCGGCGGTTCCTGCCGAGGTAGTCCCGTGTGTGCACTTCGTGTTGTCAGGACAACGAGAGGTGCACACGCGGGCGAGGCTCACGCGCGCTCAGTCGACGAGGTCGATGTCCCAGTGCTCGTCGGGACGCAGGCTGGGTGCCGTCCACGCCGGGTCCGGCCGCCACCGCGTCCACTCGTCGTCGAACGGCCAGTCGCCGCGCGCGAAGGACGCCCGCCCGTGCTCACCGTTGAGCCGGATCGCCCGGGCCTGCCCGGCCGTCACCCGCCCCTGCTCGACGGCCGCCTCGAGCTCGTCGGAGTCCTTGACGTTGATCGTCCCGTCGGTCTCGATCCACAGGTCGAGCACGTGGTCGCCGGTGAAGGTCTCGTGCCCGGCACGCTGGTGGGCCGTCTCGAGGTTGACGTACCAGCCGCCGAACTCCCAGCTGTCGTGCGCGGCCGGGTCCGCCGGGTCGTGCTCCTCCGGGACGTCCCAGAAGAGCCACACGGACCAGGGGGCGTCGGCCGGCGCGATCCGCAGGATGCCGGCTCCGCGCCACCGTGTCCGGGCCTGGACGCGCTGGGCGTCCCGGAGGAACCGCTCACCCATCGGCACGTCACGCAGGTCCGAGCCGTCGGCATACCTCTTCGTCAGCTGGACGGTGCCCGGTGCCAGCCAGGCGACGAGGCCGCGCTCGTCGTCGCGGACGACACGCATCGGTGAGGTGTTCTCGGGGCCTCCGCTGCGCCACCCGTGGTCCCGATAGCGCCACATGACGACGTCACCGACCCCGAGGAAGGGCGCGACGCCGAGCGGTCGTGCACCCTCCGGCACCGTCACGGGATACGGCGCGAGCACCGGCCCGTCGATCGGCGGCGAGGCATCGGGCATCGGCAGGACCTCCGGCATCCGGACACCCTACGGGCTGCCTCAACGGGTCGGGGTCACCTTCGCGATGGCGATGCGGCGGCCGGCCTTCTGCTCGTACGGGGCGAAGCTCGGGTAGGTGCTGACGAAGTCGTGCCAAGCCGCCTCACGGGCGGCACCGGCCAGCACCTCGACCGAGACCGGCATCTGCTGGCGGCCCACCTGGATGGTGGCCGTGGGAGTCGCGCGCAGGTTGCGGATCCACTGCGGCTCCTTCGGCTGCCCTCCCGCCGTCGCGGCGAGGTAGTAGGCGCCGTCGCGCTCCACGTACGCGACCGGCACCGTGTGCAGCTGCCCGGCGCTGCGTCCGGGAGCCGTGAGCAGCAGGACGGGGCTGCCGCCACGGGCCCGGCCGCCGATCCGCCCGCCGGTGTGTCGGTAGGTCCAGGTGGCGCCCGCGTTCCCCGCCCGCCACAGTCGTCGAGTCATCGTGCCCATGCTCATCCCTCACTCGGTCCGCAGGCCCCCTGTGGTCCGAGTCAAGCACTCTGCGACGGCTCGCGTCAGCCCTTGCCGCGCTCGTCGACGATGCGACGGGCCTTGCCGATCGAGCGCTCGATCGAGCCGGGGTCGCGCACCTCGACGCGGCAGGTCGTGCCGATGTGGGTCTTGATCGCGTGCTGGAGGGTGCGGGCGATCTCGTCGGCGGCGCCGGCCTCCAGGCGCGTCAGCGGCTCGACGAGCACCGTCAGCTCGACCATCCGGCCGGGCTGGGTCAGGACGCACTGGAAGTAGGGCGACAGCCGCGGCTCGGCGAGCACGTGCTCCTCGATCTGGGTCGGAAAGACGTTGACGCCGCGGATGATCATCATGTCGTCGGTGCGCCCGGTGATCTTCTCCATCCGGCGCATCGACGGGACGGCCGTGCCGGGGAGCAGGCGCGTCAGGTCTCGGGTGCGGTAGCGGATCACCGGCATCGCCTCCTTCGTCAGCGACGTGAAGACGAGCTCGCCGACCTCGCCGTCGGGCAGGACCTCCTCGGTGATCGGGTCGATGACCTCGGGGTAGAAGTGGTCCTCCCAGATGTGCAGCCCGTCCTTCGTCGTCGCGGCCTCCTGCGCGACGCCGGGGCCCATGACCTCCGAGAGGCCGTAGATGTCGACGGCGTCCATGCCGGTGCGGCGCTCGATCTCCTGGCGCATCGACTCGGTCCACGGCTCGGCGCCGAAGATCCCGACCTCGAGGCTCGTGCCGGCAGGGTCGATGCCCTCGCGCTCCATCTGGTCGAGCAGGCTGAGGAAGTAGCTCGGCGTCACCATGATCACCCGCGGCCGGAAGTCCTGGATGAGCTGGACCTGGCGCTCGGTCATGCCGCCGCTGACCGGCACGACGGTCGCACCGAGCCGCTCGACGCCGTAGTGGGCTCCGAGACCGCCGGTGAACAGGCCGTAGCCGTAGGCGACGTGGACGATGTCGCCGGGACGGCCGCCGGCGAGCCGGATCGAGCGGGCCATGAGGTCGGCCCACGTGTCGATGTCGGCCTTGGTGTAGCCCACCACGGTGGGACGTCCCGTGGTCCCGGAGCTCGCGTGCACGCGTACGACCTGCTCCCGCGGGACGGCGAACATCCCGAAGGGGTAGTTGGCCCGCAGGTCCGCCTTGGTCGTGAATGGCATACGACTCACGTCGTCGAGCGACCGCAGGTCATCGGGATGGAAACCCTTGGCGTCAAAGGCATCGCGATAGTGCGAGACGTTGTCGTATGCCGTCCGCACCACCCGTCGCAGACGCTCGAGCTGCAGGTCGCGCAGCTCACCCACCTCGAGGGTGGGGATCTCGTGGTCGGGGAGTGCCGGTCGGCTCGAGGGTGACTCCGTCGTCATGGGCCCATTCTGCCCACGCCCGCTGCGGCTGCGTCTGCGGCTCAGGGTTTCTGGGCGTCGGTCGTCTCTTCCTCGTCCTCGGTGCGCATCCGCGCGAGGAACGACTTGGTGCGCTCGTGCTGCGGATTGCGGATGACGTCCTTCGGCTTGCCCTCCTCGACGACGACACCGCCGTCCATGAAGACGACGTGGTCGGCGACGTCACGGGCGAAGCCCATCTCGTGCGTCACGACGATCATCGTCATGCCCTGCTGGGCGAGGTCGCGCATGACGCGCAGCACCTCGCCGACGAGCTCGGGGTCGAGGGCCGAGGTGGGCTCGTCGAAGAGCATCAGCTTCGGGTCCATCGCCAGGGCCCGCGCGATCGCCACCCGCTGCTGCTGGCCGCCCGAGAGCTGCGCCGGGTAGGCGTCCGGCTTGTCGCCGAGGCCCACCTGCTCGAGCAGCTGGACGGCACGCTCGCGTGCGTGCTTCCTGTCGACGCCCTTGACCTGCACCGGCGCCTCGGCGACGTTCTGCAGAGCCGTCATGTGCGGGAAGAGGTTGAACCGCTGGAACACCATGCCGATGTCGCGACGCTGCGCCGCCACCTGCTTGTCGGTGAGGTGGTGCAGGTGGCCGTCCTTCTCGCGGTAGCCGACGAGGTCGCCGTCGACCCAGATGCGGCCACCGTCGATCGCCTCGAGCTGGTTGATGCACCGGAGAAGGGTCGTCTTGCCCGAGCCGGAGGGACCGAGGAGGACGACCACCTGGCCGCGACGGACGTCGAGGTCGATCCCCTTGAGCACCTCGGTGCCGTGGAAGCTCTTCATGACGTTGACGGCGCGGACCAGGGGCTGCTCTCCCTCGGTGCGAGAGCGGTCGACGGCCATGGTGCTGCTGGTCGCGACGTCCATCGGGGTGTTCGTGGTGTCGGACATCAGGCGCCTCCCGCCCCGGCCGGCCGCGCGAAGCGTTTGTTGGGGGCCCCGGTGCCGAAGCCGCGGCCGAAGCGCTTCTCCAGGAAGTACTGGCCGACCATGAGCACCGACCCGACGATGAGGTACCACGCGGTGACGGCCACGAACGCCGGCATGATGAGCAGCGTCCGGTTGCCGATCGCGCTCGTCTGGTAGAAGAGCTCGGTGATGACGGGGATCGCCGAGAGCAGCGAGGTGTCCTTGACCATGGCGATCGTCTCGTTGCCGGTGGGCGGCACGATGACGCGCATCGCCTGGGGAAGCACGACCCGGCGCATCGCCTTGCCCCGGCTCATGCCGAGCGCGGCAGCCGCCTCGGCCTGGCCCTGGTCGACGGACAGGATGCCGGCCCTGGCGATCTCGGCCATGTAGGCGGCCTCGGAGAGGCCCAGGCCGATGATGCCGGCGAGCAGCGTGCTCGAGAACTGGTTGACGTTGAGGGTGAAGAACGTGAAGTCGCTCGACAGTCCCATGAACGAGGCGAGCTGCTGGCCGAACGGGACGCCGAAATCGACTTTGTTGTAGAGGAATCCGACGCCGCTGCCGATCATCGCGAGCAGGACCAGGCGCGGGATCCCGCGGAAGAACCACGTGTAGACGAACGAGACTCCGCGCAGCACCGGGTTGTGCGACAGGCGGAGCACGGCGATGATGACGCCGCCGACGATGCCGATCGCCATCGAGCCGACGGTGCCGATGATGGTGCCCTTCCAGAGCCCCTCGATCACCGGGGTCTGCTGCATGATCTCGAGCGCCTTGGAGAAGTCCCAGCGCGGGTTGGTCACGAACGAGCTGATCATCATCCCGATGAGCAGGATGATCACGGCAAGGGCGACCCACCGGCCCGGGTGGCGCACCGGCCGGGCGTGGATGACGCCGGGGCGCTCTGACGTCGCGTCGGTCATGGCGCTCAGGGGTTGACGGCGAAGTTGTCGATCCCGCCGGCCTCGACGGCGTACTTCTTCAGGGCCGCCTCGTAGCTGCCGTCGGCCTTGGCGGCCTTGAGGGCGTCGACGAGGAGGTTGGCGAAGTCGGTCTGGTCCTTGGGCACGACGTAGCCGTAGGGAGCCGAGTCGTAGATCTTGCCGAGCGCCTCCAGCGTGCCGGTCTGCTTCACGGCATACAGCCCGACCGGCGAGTCGGCGAGCATGGCGGCCGTCTTGCCGCTGGCGACGTCGGCGGTGACCTGGTCCTGGCCGGTCTGGATGACCTGCGTGATGCCGGGCTTGCCGGCGTCGGTGCACTTCTTGCTGCGCGCGGCAAGGTCCTCGGCCTGCACGGTGCCCTTCTGCGCGCCGATGCTCTTGCCGCAGGCGTCGTCGATGCTGACCTTCTCGGGGTTGCCCTTGGCGACGATCCACTGCGTGCCGGCGCTGTAGTAGCTCACCATGTTGACCTCCTTCTTGCGGTCCGGGTTGATGGTGAAGCTCGAGACGCCGATGTCGTACTTGCCGCCTGTCACGCCGAGGATGATCGTGCCGAAGCCGGCCGGGACGTACTCGGTCTTGAGGCCGAGCTTGGCGGCCACCGCGTCGAAGAGGGAGACGTCCCACCCCTCGACCGTCTTGCCGTCCGTGGCGAGCATCTCGTTGGGGGCGTAGGTCGGGTCGGTGCCGACGACGATCTTGCCGGCCGACTTGAGCTTGGCGGGGACCTTGGCCGCAAGGGCCTGGTCGACGCCGCCGCCGGCGGCCGTCCCTGCAGGCGTGCTGCCCGCGCCGGGCGAGGTGGACAGCGAGTTCGAGCCGCAGGCGGAGAGAGTGAGGCCGGCGGCGACGAAGCCGGAGACGGCGATGAGGGACATGCGACGCATGAGAAGGGGTCCTTCCGAGCACTGGCGAACGGGCTGACCGCGGGCGCCTCGATGCGCCTTCGGTGCGGCCGATCCTGCCACTCATGGCCCGGACCGGCACCGGGTTGGGCGTGATCGTATGCGGATCGCGATGTTGGTCGCGTCAGGGGGGCGATGCGGGGGTGCGTGGCGACACCCACCCCCGCATCGTGAGCGGTGGTCTCGTCAGAGGCGGTAGCGGGTGATGCTGCCGGGAGCGTTGACCACGGGGCCGGCCGGCCCGAACGTGACGTCCGCGAGGGTGCCGACGTAGAGCGACTCCCCCTGGACCTCGATCGAGAGCGGTCGGTCGGTCGTGACGACGGTGGAGGTCCGCCCGTGCTTCAGCCTCGTCACCTTGCCGCCGAAGAGCTCGGCGACGTAGACGGCGCCGTCCTGGCCCAGGGCGAGGTCGGTCGCGCCGAGGAAGCCGGTGGCCATGCGCTGGGTCGAGTGCTTCCACGGGTTGACGGAGTAGACGGATCCGCGGGCTCCGAGACTCGGGTCCTCCGGACCGCCGGGCAGCGTCGAGACCCAGAGCTTCCCGTCCGCGCCGCGCTCGACGTCGGTGGGGACGGGCTCGAAGTTGTACTTCGCTCCGGCCAGGCAGGAGGGCGCCCCCATGGCGGCGACCTGCGCAGCCGTCATGGTGACGGGCTGAGGCGGCAGGACCGCGATCGTCGACACGTGACCGCGACGGTCGACGCGGAGGATGTCGTTGCCCCCGGCGTCGGCCACGGCCCACGCCCCGTCCCCGAGGTAGGCGACGGCATACGGGTGGGAGTCGACCTGGCCCTTGTAGGTCGCCGGGATCTGGAAGGCCTTCATGAAGAAGGCATCGAGCTCCCCGGGTGCGCAGCTCTTGCCCCCGGAGACGATGCCGTAGGTGGCGTGCTTGTCGGGGTTCACCGTCTTCTCGTAGCCGCTGAAGTCGGCGACGACGTCCGGCCGGCCCTTGCTGCGGATCGTCAGCGAGGTGGAGGAGTGGTCGTCGTTGGACGACGTGAAGGCGTAGGTCGCGCCCCCCTGGATCACGTCGATGCCGGCGACCTCGGGCTGCGGCCCCGTCGTGACGACCGTGTCGGCCCCCTTCGAGATCTTGTTGACGGTGCCGACGAATCCGTCGGTGTACCAGACGTCCTGGCCCGAGATCGACATCCCGAACGGCGCGATGACACGGCTGTTCAGGACCTTCGGCGAGTGCGCCGGACCGTCCCCGGAGCCGTGGGCGGAGGCGCTCGACGCCGTGAGGGCGCTGAACGCGGTGGCTGTCGTGCACGCGGCGACGGCAGCAGTGATGGCACGGATCTTGCTTGACATGTGGTTGCCCCTCGTTGTCCTTGAGAGCAGTAGATCGGCGAGCTCCCGCGGCGTTCGGCGACGCCGCATCTTCGACGGTAGGGAAGCGTTGTGGCGGCCGTCACATTTTTTTCGTTTCCCCTCCGCCGTTCGTGAGGTATGTCCGAAAGACAGGAAAGATTCGCGCGCTCGCGGGGAACGGGGTCCGTGAGCAGCACGGGTCGCGCTCGGGTAGACTTGTCACCAGCGGCCCGCCCAGTTCTGCCTCGGGTCGCTTCTTCTTGGCCAGGCGGAGTGTCGCCGGCCCCGTCGATTCGCTCTTGCGCCGCGACACCTCACAGCCGAGGCCGTCGCGCCGGGCAGAACGACCGCTTCCACATTCTTTGGAGTACCCACCTGTGTCCACTGACACGAACTTCGCCGTCCTCGGCGTCCCCGTCCACCTCGTCACGGTCCTCGACGACCTCGGCATCACCGTCCCCACCCCGATCCAGGCGGCGACGCTGCCTGACTCGCTCGCCGGCCGCGACGTGCTCGGCCGCGGTCGCACCGGCTCCGGCAAGACGTACGCGTTCCTGCTGCCGCTGCTGACGCGCCTGTCCCAGTCGGGCCAGCGCCGCCAGGCCCGCCGTCCCCGCGCCCTGATCCTCGCGCCGACGCGTGAGCTCGTCACCCAGATCGACACGGCCATGGCGCCGCTCGCCAAGGCGCTCGGCCTCACGTCGCAGACGATCTTCGGCGGCGTCGGGCAGAACCCGCAGGTCCAGGGGCTCCGGAACGGCGTCGACGTCATCGTCGCCTGCCCCGGCCGCCTCGAGGACCTCATGCAGCAGGGTCACGTCTTCCTCGACGGCGTCGAGATCACGATCCTCGACGAGGCCGACCACATGGCCGACCTCGGCTTCCTCCCCGGCGTCCGCCGGATCATGGAGAAGACGCCGCCGAAGAGCCAGCGCCTGCTCTTCTCGGCGACGCTCGACGGTGCGATCAACGTCCTCGTCAAGCGCTTCCTCACCAATCCCGTGACGCACGAGGCCGATTCGGCCCAGTCGCCGGTGTCCACGATGAGCCACCACGTGCTTCACGTCGGTGCCGACGCGCACCTTCCCGTGCTGCTGGACCTCACCGCCGCGCCGGGGCGCACCGTCGTCTTCACGCGCACCAAGCACCGGGCCAAGAAGCTCGCCAAGCAGCTCAACGCCTCGGGAGTTCCGGCCGTCGAGCTGCACGGCAACCTCAGCCAGGGTGCCCGCACGCGCAACATGGACGACTTCCACTCCGGCCGCGCCCAGACGCTCGTCGCGACCGACATCGCCGCCCGCGGCATCCACGTCGACGACGTCGCGCTCGTGATCCACGCCGACCCGCCCGTCGAGCACAAGGCATACCTCCACCGCTCGGGCCGCACGGCCCGCGCGGGCAACGACGGCACCGTCGTCACGATGATGCTCGACGACCAGGTGCGCGACGTGCGTGACCTGACGCGCAAGGCCGGCATCAAGCCGACGACGACGCGCGTCCAGCTCGGACACCCGCTCCTCACCGAGCTCGCCCCCGGCGACCGGTCGTATGCCGGTGGCCTCGTCCGCGAGGTCGCTCCGTCGGGCTCGGGTGACGGCTCAGCCCGTGGCGGCGCCGGTCGTGGGCGCGGTCGCGGCCGCGGCGGCAACGGCGGGGCGTCCGCCGGTGGCCGTGGTGCCGGAGCCGCGCGTCCGGCCGGCGAGGGTGGTCGCGGTCGAGGCCGCGGCGACGAAGGCTC
The DNA here is from genome assembly GCF_052114705.1 of Terrabacter sp. 2YAF2. NCBI lineage: Bacteria > Bacillati > Actinomycetota > Actinomycetes > Micrococcales > Intrasporangiaceae > Terrabacter > Terrabacter sp. 2YAF2. The sequence goes on along the minus strand of NZ_JBFRFG010000008.1, from coordinate 142,640 downwards.
GGTCCGCGCAGCCGGTGCCGGTCGTGGCGCTGGCGGTGGCCGTGGTGGTCAGGGTGGTGGCCAGGGTGGTCGTCGCTCCGGCGGTGCCGGCAGCGCTGGTGGCGCCGGTGGTTCCGGCCGTCGCGGCGGCTCGTCGACCGTCTACTCGACGAGCAGCGGTGGCAGCGCAGCGTCGTTCTCCGCCGGCTCCCGCGCCGGCACCCGCCGCTCCCGCTGACCCCCTTTGAACCGTCGAGAGGCCACGTGTGGTCGCCTCGCAACCGTCGAGAGGCCACGTGTGGTCGCCTCGCAACCGTCGAGAGGCCACGTGTAGTCGCCTCGCAACCGTCGAGAGGCCACGTGTAGTCGCCCCCGTAACTGTCGGAAGGCCAAACCCCGTCGCGGGGTTTGGCCTTCCGACGTTCGGCACCCGGCCACACGTGGCCTTTCGACGTTCGGCACCCGGCCACACGTGGCCTTTCGACGTTCGGCACCCGGCCACACGTGGCCTTTCGACGTTCGGCACCCGGCCACACGTGGCCTTTCGACGTTCGGCACGCGGCCACACGTGGCCTTTCGACGGTGGGGTCAGGAGCGCTTGAGGGAGCGGCTGCGTCCGCGGAACTCGGCGATGATCTGACCGTCCGACTCCCGCTTGACCGTGACGTCGGTAATGCCGCTACGTCCGAAGGCCGAGCGCACGTGCCCCTCGGCGACGAGCACGTCGCCGAGCCGGCCCGGTGCGGTGAAGGAGATGTCGGCCCCGGCAGCCACCGTGAGGCGCCCCCGCGAGTTGCAGGCGAGCGCGAAGCACGAGTCGGCCAGGGTGAAGATGTAGCCGCCGTGGCAGATGGCGTGGCCGTTGACCATGTCCTCGCGGATCGCCATCCGGACCACGGCGTGGTCCTGCTCGACGAGGGCGGCTTCCATGCCGAGGCGCCGCGAGGCCTCGTCGTCTGCCCACATCTGCCGGGCAAAGGCGACACCGGCGTCCGGGTCGGTGCCGTCCAGACCCTCCCCGCCACCCGCGGGCAGCTGCGTCTCGCTCATGTGAGGCTCCCGTCGGTCAGGGCCGGGCTGGGCCGGTAACGGCCCCCCGGATAGGCCTCGTCGAGCTCGGCGAGCTGACGGGCGACGACGTCGAACCCGATCTCGCGTCCCCACGCGAGGGGGCCCTTCGGGTACCGCGTCCCGAGCCGCATGGCCGTGTCGACGTCGTCGGGGCTCGCCTCGCCGCGGGCCACGAGGTCGACAGCCTCGTTGACGATCATCGCGAGCGTCCGGGCGAGCGGGTCGGTGGCGACCGGTCCGCCGACGAGCCGCTCGGCGAGCTCGACGTCCGGCTCGGGCCCGTCGACGGAGCCGTCGGCGGCATACGTATAGACGCCCCGGCCCGACTTGCGACCGAGACGACCAGCCGACACGAGGTCCTGCTGGAAGGTCGTCGGCGTGTAGCGCTCGTCGCGACCCGTCTGCTCCCACACCGACGTGCCGACGGCGAGGTTGACGTCCTGACCGATGAAGTCGGTGAGCTCGAGCGGCCCCATCGGGAAGCCTCCCCGCTCACGGAGGATCCAGTCGACCGTCGCCGCGTCGGCGACACCGCTCTCGACGATCCGCTGCGCCTCGCCGTAGAAGGGACGCGCCACCCGGTTGACGATGAAGCCCGGGGTCGAGCTGCATCGGACCGGCGTCTTGCCCCAGGACGTCATTAGCGCGGTGGCGTGCTCGACGTAGGCCTGGGCGGTGCGCTCGCCGTGCACGACCTCGACGAGCTTCATGACGGGCGGCGGGTTGAAGAAGTGCAGGCCGAGCACGCGCTCCGGGTCGGCCACGTCAGCGGCGATGTCGTCGATGTCGATGCTGGAGGTGTTCGTCGCGAGGACCGTGGTCGACGGCTGTCGATCGGCGAGCTCGGCGAAGATGCGGCGCTTGAGGTCGAGGTCCTCGGGCACGGCCTCGATGACGAGCCCGCAGCTGGGCAGATCGTGGAGGGACTCCGCGGGGGTGATCCGCGCCAGCACCGCGTTCGCCTCGTCGGCCGGCAGTCGGCCCTTCTCGACGAGGCGCGACACGGCAGCGCCGATCCTCTCGACGGCACCTGCAGCAGCGCCGGGTAGCGCGTCGACGAGCACGACGGCGTGACCGGCGGTCGCGGCGACCTGCGCGATGCCGGCCCCCATGGCGCCGGCGCCGACCACGCCGACGGGGCCGAAGGCCGACCCCTCGTCAGCGGCGGCGGGGCGTGGTCGGTCGGGCTCGGTGAGGTCCGTGTCCATGCCCGCCATCCTGCCGGGTCGCCCGCCCGCGTGCGCGGCGGGCGGTCGCCAGACGGCGGCCGACGGCATACGACCGCGGTGTCCGCCGGGGCTAGCATCGACCCGTGACTGCACCGGCAACGACGCCCACCCACCCCCTGCTCGACGCGCACGCGGGAGTCCTCGACGAGATCCGTCAGGCCCTGGCGAGCCGCAGCTGGTACTCCCGCTACCCCGAGTCGCCGAGCCCCCGCGTCTACGGCGAGGCGGCCGCCGCCGAGGGGCTGGCCGCGCACGAGGCGCACCTGAACACGGCGTATGCCGCCCTCTCGAGTCAGCCGACCGACGGCACCTTCGTGGGCAGCGAGGTCTCGCCCTACGGACCGACGCTCGGGGTCACCTACCCGGCGCTCGATCTCGACGCCGGCCTCGCGGCCGCGCGGGCGGCGATGCCGGCCTGGCGTGACGCGGGCCCGCAGGTGCGCGCCGCGGTGTGCGTCGAGATCGTCGACCGGATCAACAAGCGCAGCTTCGAGATCGCCAACGCCGTCATGCACACGTCCGGTCAGCCGTTCGTCATGTCGTTCCAGGCCGGTGGCCCGCACGCGCAGGACCGCGCGATCGAGGCGGTCGCGGCCGGGCTGGCCGAGCAGGAGCGCGTGCCCGCGTCGGTGCTCTGGGAGAAGCCGGGCCGTGACCGGGAGGGCAACCCCGCGCCGACCCGGATGCAGAAGGACTACCGGATCGTCCCGCGCGGGATCGCGCTCGTCATCGGCTGCAACACGTTCCCGACGTGGAACGCCTACCCCGGCATCTTCGCCTCGCTCGTCACCGGCAACGCCGTCGTCGTCAAGCCACACCCGCGTGCCGTGCTGCCGCTCGCGATCTCGGTCGAGATCGCGCGGACGGTGCTCGAGGAGGCCGGTTTCGACCCGGCCCTCGTGCAGCTCGCCGCCGAGGCCGACGGGCAGGGTCTCGCCAAGACCCTCGCCGAGCGCGACGAGGTGGCGATCATCGACTACACCGGCGGCCCGACCTTCGGCGCCTGGCTCGAGCAGTCGGCGGCAGCCCACGGCAAGCTCGTCTACACCGAGAAGGCCGGCCTCAACTCGATCGTCGTCGACTCGACCGACAACCTCAAGGGCGTGCTCGGCAACCTCGCCTTCAGCCTCACCCTCTACTCCGGCCAGATGTGCACGGCGCCGCAGAACCTCTACGTCCCCGAGAGTGGGATCGACACCGACGAGGGCCACCTGTCCTTCGACGAGTTCGGCGAGCGGCTGGCCGGGGCCGTCGGCCGGCTCACCGGCGACGACGCCAAGGCCGTCGAGCTGCTCGGGGCCACAGTCAACGACCAGGTCCGTGACAACGCGGAGTCGCTCGCGTCGATCGCCGAGGATGCGGGTGGTCGCGTCGTGCTCGACTCTCGTCGCATCACCCACCCGGGGTGGGCCGACGCCGTCGTCCGCGCCCCGGGTCTCGTCGCCGTGGACGTAGCGCGCGAGGACATCTACACGCAGGAGTGCTTCGGGCCGGTCGGCTTCCTCATCCGCACGGCGTCGACGGAGCAGTCGCTCGCGCAGCTCGCTGACACCGTGCGCGAGCACGGAGCCATGACGGCTGCCGTCTACTCCACGAGCGACGCGGTCCTCGACGCCGCGCGGGACGCCGCCGCCGAGGGAGGAGTCGCCTTGTCCGAGAACCTCACCGGCCAGATCTTCGTCAACCAGACGGCAGCCTTCTCCGACCTTCACGGCACCGGCGCCAACCCGGCCGCGAACGCCGCCTACACCGACGCCGCCTTCGTCGCGAACCGCTTCCGCGTCATCACGTCGCGCCGACACGTCTGAGGCCGGGGTGGTCTCTGCTCCTGCCCAGCTCGACCGGACGACCGTGCAGCGCAAGGTCGTCCGGACCCTCGTGGGGTCGCAGATCCTCAGCGGGGTCGGGATGGCCTGCGGCATCGCCGTCGGAGCACTGCTCGCCGAGGACCTCAGCGGCACCGAGGCCCTCGCGGGTGTCGGCACGACCGCGCAGGTCCTCGGCACTGCCCTGCTGACGATCCCCGTCGCGCGCGCGACGGCCGCCCGGGGGCGTCGCGTCGGCCTGCGCTGGGGCCTGGCCGTGGCGTTCGTCGGTGCGGCGCTCGTCCTCGTCGCGGCGGTGCTGCGCTCGTTCCCGCTCTTCGCCGTCGGCATGTTCCTCTTCGGCGGCGGCACCACTGCCAACAACCAGGCGAGGTATGCCGCAGCCGACCTCGCCGCGCCCCTGCACCGGGGCCGTGACCTGTCCATCGTCGTCTGGGCCACGACCATCGGCTCCGTCGCCGGTCCGAACCTCGTCGGACCGGGCAAGGCGCTCGCGCTGCGCCTGGGCCTGCCGGAGCTGGCCGGCACGTTCCTCTTCTCGCTCGTCGGCTTCGTGCTCGCGTGGCTCGTCGTCGACCGACTGCTGCGACCCGACCCGCTGCTCACCGCCCGCGCGCTCGACGCCGAGGCGCGGGCCGAGCTCCGACGAGCGCAGGCGCCGGACCCGACCGCCGACGGCGGCGCTCAGCCGGTCGACGTCGTCGTCTCGGCCACCGCGGGCCCGGCGGAGGCGCCCAACCACGACGGGTCGATGCGTCGCGGCCTGGCTGTGGTGCGCGGCAACCCGCGGGCCCTCCAGGCGATGCTCGTCATGGCGCTGGGCCACCTCGTGATGGTCAGCGTGATGGTCATGACGCCGATCCACATGCAGCACGGGCACGCCGACCTCGAGGTCATCGGCTTCGTCATCTCGATGCACATCCTCGGAATGTTCGCGCTGTCGCCCCTCGTCGGCGCCGCGGTGGACCGCTGGGGCCCTGCGTCCGTCGCCATGACGGGCGGCGTGATCCTGACCCTCGCCGCACTGCTCGCCTCACGATCACAGGCGGGCTGGTCCGGGCTGCTGCTCGTCGCGCTCTTCCTGCTCGGGGTCGGCTGGTCGTGCACGCTCGTGTCGGGCTCGACCCTGCTCACCTCCGTCGTCACGACCGACGAGCGTCCGGCGACCCAGGGTCTTGCCGACGTGCTCATGGGGCTGGCGGGCGCCGCGGGGGGTGTGGCGGCTGGAGTCGTGGTGGGCTCGCTCGGCTACTCCGCCCTCGCCAGCGGGTCGGCCGTCATCGGCGTCGTCATCCTCGTGGTCGGTGCGGCGCGCGTGACCCAGGCCGCTGCCGAGGTCAGCTGAGCAGCGTCAGTGCGAAGCCGATGAGCGGCAGCGTGCCCTGGGTCAACGCGGCCCCCAGGTAGGTCAGCCCCGTCGTCACCAGGACGGTCGCGGCGAGGGCCATCGAGCCGGTGCAGAACAGCACGAGGGTGCGGCCGGCCGTGTCGTGCCCGGACCACCACAGCACGAGCCCGAGGGCGGCGCCGAGCCCGAGGAAGAGGTTGTAGAAGCCCTGGTTGTAGGCCATCGGCCGGGTCAGCTCGGCCGCGGCCTGGTCGGCGACGCCGAAGCGCCTCCAGACGGTCGGCCGGGTCCAGCCGAAGCTCTCCATCCAGAAGATGTAGGCGTGCAGCAGTGCGGCCAGCCCGACGAACACGCTCGCGGCGATCCTCATGCCCGGAGCGTAGGGCGGTGCGCCCTCCGGCGCCGTGTGCCGAGCGGACGGATCGCTCTTTCGATTGGGGTGGAGGACCGCCCTGGTCCGGTGCGCTGTTCGCGTCGCGGTCCGGCGGTTGGGCGGTCCGGCGGTTGGGCGGTTGGGCGGTTGGGCGGTTGGGCGGTCAGGCGGTGATGCGCAAGGTGCTGGTGCGGTCGGGCCGGACGAGCACCTCGATGCGGTCGGCCACGCGCGCCTTCAGCTCCGTCACGTGGCTGACGATGCCGACCGTGCGGCCGCCCTCGCGCAGCCCCTCGAGCGTGTGCATGACGTCGTCGAGCACGTCGGGGTCGAGCGTCCCGAAGCCCTCGTCGACGAAGAGCGTGCCGAGGTCGACCCCGCCGGACTCGGCCCGGACCACCTCGGCGAGCGCGAGCGCGAGCGACAGCGAGACGTAGAAGGTCTCGCCGCCGGACAGCGTGCCGACCTCGCGGACCTGGTTGGTGTGCATGTCGTGCACACGCACGCCGAGGCCCGACTTGGCGTTGCCCTTCTTCGCGTCGGTGTGCTCGAGCGTGTAGCGGCCCCCGGAGAAGCGCCCCAGCTCGGTGTTGGCGGCAGAGAGCACCTCGGTGAAGCGGCGGATGAGGACGTACTTGGCCAGGTCGAGGTTGAGCTGGTTGTCGCCGTTGCCCGCGACGAGCTGGCCGACCCGGACGGCGTCAGCCGTTTCGGTGATGACGGCTGCGTTGCGCGCCATGGCCTCGCGCACGTCGGTGACGCGTCGCTTGGTGCGGCTGACCTGGTCGCGCAGGCTGCCGTGCGCGTTGGTCGCGGCCTCCAGCTCCTTCTTGGCGGCGGCGGCGAGCGCCTCGAGCTGCTCGATGTCGTCGAAGAGGGCGTCGAGCTGGACGTCGGCGAGCTCGGGACCGGTGAGCCCCGCCCGGACCTGGGTGCAGGCACGCTCGAACTCGGCGATCTCACGCGTTTTGGCGTTGATCCACTCCGCCCCACGGTCGGCCGCCATCCACTCGGCGACGTCGGCGAAGCCGAACTGGGCGAGGTCGGCGTCGCGCGCCGCGGTGTCCTCGGCGACCGACGCGGCCGCCACGTCGCGCTGTGCGAGGGCGTCGACGAGGGCGTCGACGCGGGCGGCAGCGGCGACGAGGTCGTCACGCCGGGCCGTGACGCTGGGGTGGCCGTCGCGGGCCTGCTCGACGAGAGACGTCTCCTCGGTGACGCGCGCCTCGAGGTCGGCCGCGGACTGCTCGGTGCGGGCGGCGTCGGCCCCGAGGCTGCTCTTCTGCGCCGACAGCTCGTCGACGCGTCGGCGCAGGTCGGCCACGCGGGCCGCCCCCGCCTCGACGTCGGAGCGAGCCTGCACCGACGCGGCGAGCTCGTGAGCAGCGGACTCGGCTCGCGCCCGGGCCGTCGCGACGTCGAGTCCGTCGCAGCGCGCCGCGAGCTCACGCACCTCGGACCGCAGGGTGCCGAGCGCCTCGACCGCTTGGGTGGCCTGCTCCCGGAGCTGCCCGACCCGGGACTCCTCGGCGTCGATCTGCTCGGGCGTCACGGCATCGAGCGTCGGGTGGGCCGGGGACGGGTGCTCGACGGAGCCGCAGACCGGGCATGGGTCGCCCTCGACGAGAGAGAGACCCAGCTCGCCGGCGATGCCGTCGATGCGAGCCCGGCGCAACCCGGCGAGCGACGTCTCCGCCACCGCCACCGTCGACAGCGCCGCAGCCGCAGCAGACTCGGCGCGGGGCACCCGGGATGCCGCGGCCTCGTGGGCCACAGCTGCCTCGAGCCGGTCCCGGGCGCGCTCGCCCTCGGCCGCCCGTCCGTCGAGGAGCGCTGCGACGCGGCGCGCCTCGGTCAGGGCCGCGTCGTGCATCGCGATCGTTGCCGGCAACGCCTCGAGCTCGGTCGACACGGATGCCACCGACCGGCGTATGCCGTCGAGCCGCTCGCGCAGCAGCGCCAGCTCCCTGACGCGGCCGGGCAACGCCCCTTCGACGGCGATGGCGCCGGTGAGGGAGCCGACGACTTCACGGGCCTGGGCCGCGGCCTCGCGCAGGGCGGCCGGACCGCGGTCGCGCAGGGCGGGCTGGACCCGTTCCCGGGCCTGCGTCAGGGCCACCTCGGCGCGCTTGAGCGTCGCCTCGGACTGGGCCAGGGTGCGGACGGCGCCGGCGACGGGACGAGCCTGGCGGGCACGCGCGACCTCCTCACCGAGCCGTCGGAAGGCCACCGCCTGCTTGCCGAGGTCGTGCTCCTGCTGCTGGAGCTGCCTCAGCCGCTCGCGGCGCTGCATGCGCAGCCGGGCGTCGCTGACCATGTCGGCCATCTGCTTGTGGGTCTCGATCGCCTCGCGGCTGGCCTTGCCCGCGTGGCGCTCGCGCGTGGTCAGCTCGTCGACGACCTGCGTCAGCTCGGCGTCGAGGGACTCGGGGGCGGTGCGGCTCAGGGCCTCGAGCACGTCCCGGCGCTCGGTCTCGAGCCCGGCCGACACGGCCAGGGCGTGGGCGGCGAGGCGGATCTCGTCGACGGCCGACTGGCGCCGCGCCTGCGCGGCCCGCCCGGCCTCGACGATCTCGTCCTGGACCCGGCGGAAGAAGGCCGTGCCGAAGACCTTCTCGAGGAGCTTGCCCTTGTCCTCGGACCTGGCCCGCAGGAACGTCGCGAACTCGCCCTGCGGCAGGATCACGGTCTGCACGAACTGGTCGCGGGTCAGGCCGACGGCGCGGGTGATCTCGTCGTCGCAGTCGCCGATGTTGGTCGAGAGCAGCTCGCCGCCCGCGAGGTCGTCGGGCGTCTGCAGTCGCCACAGCTTGATCGTCGGCTGCTGCACGGTGGTGCCTGGGCCGCGCGACTTGGGTCGCTCGAAGCGCGGCGTGCGCTGGACGCGGAAGAGCCCCGACTGGGTCTCGAAGACGAGCACGACGACGGGCACGGTGCGCGGGTCGGCGTGGTGGGAGTGGATGCGCTCGACGTCGGCCGACGCCTGGGCCACCTTGCCGTAGAGGGCGAACGTGATGGCGTCGATGATCGTCGACTTGCCCGAGCCCGTGGGGCCCTCGAGCAGGAAGAGGCCGGCGCGCCCGACGGTGGTGAAGTCGATGACCTCGGTGCCGGCATACGGCCCGATGGCCGTCATGGACAGGTGGTGCAGCTGCACGTCACGCCACCTCCTGCGCCTCGGCCCGGTGTTGGGCCCTGACGGCCGCCTCGAAGCCCGCCGCGAAGACGTCGACCTCGCCGCCGCTCGCCTCGGTCTTGGTGACGTAGGCGATGAAGTCCGAGCCGAGCTCGCGCGGGTCGCGCTCGCTGACCAGGGTCGTGCCGGCGCGCCCGCGGTCGATGGCGCCCTCGGGCTCGTGGAAGACCTGCAGGGCATGCGGGAAGCGGGACTTGAGGCGGTCCATGAGCGAGTCCGGCCGGACCCGGTCGGTGACCGTGACCCGCACCCACGCGTCCTCGGCGGCCGTGAACGCGGGCGCCTCGAGCAGGTCGTCGAGGCGGCCGCGGAGCGTCGCCATGGCGCGCGGCTGGACGATCTCGACCGGGGTCACACGGGCAGGACCCGAGGCGTCCACGTCGACGAGGAGGACGACCTTCTCGTGCTCCTGCTCGGAGAAGGAGTAGCGCAGCGGCGAACCGGCGTAGCGCACGACCGACCCGTCCGCCGAGTCCGGGGCCTGCGGGCCGTGGAGGTGCCCGAGCGCGGCGTAGTCGATGCCGTGGAAGACCGTGCCCGCTACCCGGTCCACGCCGCCGACCATGATCGAGCGCTCGGAGTCGCTCGGCTCGGCCCCGGCGACGAACGCGTGCGCGAGCACCACCGAGCGCACGCCGGGGCGGTCCGCGAGGTCGGCCCGGATGCGGTCGCACGCCGCCCCGACGACGGCCTGGTGTGAGCGCGGCAGAGGCTCCCCGCCGCGGGCCAGCGCAACTCGCGCGTGGTCGGGGTCGAGGTAGGGGATGCCGTAGACGGCGGCCCGCACGCCGTCGCTCCCCTCGAGCAGCACCGGCAGGTCGAGCTGACCGAGGTCGGTGACCATCCGGATGCTGTCGCGGAAGAGGCCGGCGCCGTAGCCGAGGCGGATCGCGGAGTCGTGGTTGCCCGAGGTGACGACGACGGTCGTGACCGCCGACAGCCGCGAGAGGGTCCACTCGAAGAGCTGCACGGACTCGACGGGCGGGACGCCGCGGTCGTAGACGTCGCCGGCGACGAGCACGGCATCGATCGGCACCCCGTCGGGCGGCTCCTCGACGAGCTCGCAGATGCGCTCCAGGACAGCAGACTGCGCCTCGTGGAGGTTCACGCCGTGGAGCGTGCGCCCGAGGTGCCAGTCGGAGGTGTGGAGCAACCGCATGCCACGACGGTAGGACCCTGCACCGACACCCTCACCACCGACACCCCGATGGGTCATGGGCGGCTCGCGCACAGCCCGTGTCAGCGGTCGCGGACCGCCTCGAGCAGGTTGGCCTCCGCCGTCACGAGGTAGTCGTCGAGCTCGGCGACGGCCGCCTCGAGGTCGCCTGCTTCGAGCAGGACCAGCAGCCGCCGGTTGCGCTGCAGGAAGGGCTCGTGGAGGGCCTGCGCGTCGGGCAGGCGCAGGAAGCCGAGGCGCAGCTCGGCCAGGAGCCCCTCGAACATCGCGGCGAGGTGCACGCTGTCGCAGGCGGCCACGACCCGTCGGTGGAAGTCGATGTCCGCCGTCCCCACCGCGCTCCAGTCGGCTTGCGAGACAGCCGACTCCGCGCGCTCGACGATCTCGTGGAGCGCCGTGACACCGCGGGCGTCGACGCGCACGAGGCCGAGCGGCTCGACGAGCCGACGCGTGCGGTACATCGCCCGGATCTCGTCCGGTCCGACCGTGCGGACGAACACTCCCCGGTGCAGGGCGTGCTCGACGAGGCGAGCGTGCCCGAGCAGGCGGAAGGACTCGCGGACGGTGTTGCGCGAGACCTCCATCGCCCCGGCGATGTGTTCCTCGCGCAGCTGCGTTCCCGGCCGCAGTCGGCCCTCGGCGATCTGGACACGCAGGACCTCGGCCACAGCCTCAGCCGTGCTGGCCCGACGGGGAAGCGTGGGCAGTGCGGGCTCCGTCTGGGTCATCGTCCTGCCATCCGTGTCGTTGCGCCGTGACGGCCCGAGCATAGCCGGGGCGGCGCGACAATGTTCCATTGTGGTCTTGTTGGATTGCTCAACAATCCACTACCGTCGTCCGCAGTCGTTGACACCGCCGTCAGCGCCCGACGTCAGGAGCAGCCGACATGAGTCCGACCCCGCCCGTGTCCCCAGGGTCCTCGAAGTCCACCGTGTCCTCCGTGTCCTCCGTGTCCTCGGTGTCCTCCGTGTCTTCCGTGTCCTCGGTCCGCCGCGTGATCGCCGCCAGCCTCATCGGCACCTCGCTCGAGTGGTACGACTTCTTCATCTACGGCACCGCCGCGGCGCTGGTCTTCAACAAGCTCTTCTTCCCCACCTTCGACCCGCTGGTCGGCACCATCCTGGCGTTCGCCACCTTCGCCGTCGGCTTCATCGCGCGGCCGCTCGGCGGCATCGTCTTCGGGCACTACGGGGACCGGCTCGGGCGCAAGAACGTGCTCGTCGTGACCCTGCTGCTCATGGGTCTCGCGACCTTCGCCATCGGCCTCCTGCCGACGTACGCGGCCATCGGCGTGTGGGGCCCGATCGGTCTCGTCGTCCTCCGTTTCATCCAGGGCCTCGGCCTCGGCGGCGAGTGGGGTGGCGCGGTCCTGATGACCCTGGAGAGCGGCCCCGGCCACCGTCGCGGCCTCAACGCCAGCTGGCCCCAGGTCGGCGTGCCGATCGGCCTGCTGCTGTCCAACGGCGTGCTCGCGCTCATGGGGGTCCTCACGTCCGACGCCACGTTCCGGTCGTGGGGCTGGCGCGTCCCGTTCCTGCTGAGCGGGCTGCTCGTCATCGTCGGGATCTGGATCCGCCGGACACTCAGCGAGAGCCCCATGTTCAAGGAGGTCGAGCACCAGGGTGCGCCCCAGGCGCCCATCGTCGAGGTGCTGCGTCGCTACTGGCGCCAGGTGCTGCTGGCCATCGGCGCGCGCGTCGGCGTCGACGTCGCCTTCTACACGTTCGTCCTCTTCATCGCCACGTATGTCGCCACCTACCTCGGCCTGCCGAAGCAGTACGCCCTCAACGCCGTCCTCGTCGCGGCCGGCGTGCAGGTCGTGGCCATCCCGTGGTTCGGCCACCTCTCCGACCGCTTCGGTCGGCGCCCGGTCTACCTGGCCGGAGCCGTGGCGGCGGCCGTCTGGGTCTTCGTCTTCTTCCGCCTCCTCGACACCGGCAACTTCGTGCTCATCCTCGTCGCCGCAGTCGTGGCACTCGTCGCGCACGCGGCGATGTACGGCCCGCAAGCCGCCTTCATCAGCGAGATGTTCCCGACCCGCGTGCGCTACACCGGTGCGTCGATGGGCTACCAGCTGGCCGGGATCGTCGGGGGCGGCATCGCGCCGATCGTCGCCACCGCACTGCTGGCCCACTTCGACAGCGCGTATGCCGTGGCCACCTACGTCGCGGCGATGCTGGCCGTCACCGTGGTGTGCGTCCTGCTCGCACCCGAGACGGCGCGTGACGACCTGCACCGCGACACCCGCCACACCCGCGACACCCACGGAGAGCAGCCCAGCGAGGCGACGGTACGGTCCGCCACATGAGTGCCATCGACCTCAACAGCGACCTCGGCGAGGGCTTCGGACGGTGGACCCTCGGCGACGACGAGGCCATGCTCCGCGTCGTGACGAGCGCCAACGTGGCCTGCGGCTTCCACGCCGGCGACCCCAGCATCCTGCGGCGGGTGTGCGCCCGCGCGGCGCAGCTCGGCGTGGCCGTCGGCGCCCAGGTGGGCTACCGGGACCTCGCCGGCTTCGGTCGGCGCCACATCGAGATGGACCCGGCCGAGCTCGTCGACGAGCTGATCTACCAGATCGCGGCCCTGCACGGCATCGCCGGCGTCGAGGGAGCCCGCGTCAGCTACGTCAAGCCGCACGGCGCCCTCTACAACGCGGCAGCGAGCAACTCCGTGACGGCCGGCGCCGTCACGGAGGCGGTCGCCCTCTTCGACCGGTCGATGCCGGTCCTGGGCCTCGCCGGCTCCGAGCTGCTCATCCGGGCGGAGGCCGACGGGCTGATCGCGGTCGCCGAGGCCTTCGCCGACCGCGCCTACAACCCCGACGGTCTGCTCGTCCCGCGTCATCAGCCCGGAGCCGTCATCCACGACGCCGACGTGGTCGCGCGCCGCTGCGTCCAGATGGCCACGGAGGGCACCGTGGTCGCCATCGACGGGAGCACCATTTCCGTTGCGGCACAGTCGATCTGCATCCACGGAGACACCCCCGGTGCCGTCGAGATGGCGCACGCCGTGCGTCGCGCGGTCGACGACGCCGGCGTCGTCCTCCGCCCGTTCACGGAAGTGCCCTGATGATGCGCACTCTGGCTGCCGGTCACCGCGGGCTGCTCGTCGAGTGCGACGACCTCCCGGAAGTCATGGCGCTCCACCGGACGCTCGAGGAGGCACGCGGCGCCGGCGCGCTCCCTGGCGTCGTCGACCTCGTGCCTGCGGCCCGGACGGTGCTCATCACCTTCGACGACACCGCCTCACACGGCCGGGTGGCCGAGGCGCTCGCCGCGCTCGACGTGCGCCGGGGTGACGAGGACCGGCCCGACCACGAGGTCGAGGTGTTCGTGACGTACGACGGGGACGACCTGGACGAGGTCGCGAGCCTCTCCGGCCTGTCGGTCGACGAGGTGGTGCGCCGCCACAGCGCCGCCACCTACCGCGTGGCCTTCACCGGGTTCGCGCCCGGCTTCGCCTACATCGTCGGGGGGGACGCCGCCCTCGTCGTGCCGCGCCGGACCACCCCGCGCACGCGCGTCCCCCGGGGCTCCGTCGCCCTGGCCGGCGAGTTCACCGGCATCTACCCGCGGGAGGGGCCGGGCGGTTGGCAGCTCATCGGCCGCACCGAGGCGCCCCTGTGGGACCTCGACCGTGAGCCGCCGGCCCTGCTCGCCCCGGGCACCCGGGTCCGCTTCACCAGGCTCGACCCGTGATCGAGGTGCTGCGGGCCGGGCCGCTGACGACGCTCCAGGACCTCGGCCGTCCCGGCCTCGCGCACCTGGGCGTCGGTCGCTCGGGCGCGGTCGACCGGCCGAGCCTCCGCCTCGCCAACCGCCTGGTCGGCAACGCCGAGGGCGCACCGGCGCTCGAGACGACGTTCGGCGGGCTGGTCCTGCGCTTCACCGAGGCAGCCACGGTCGCGGTCGCCGGCGCACCGGCCCCGCTGTGCGTCGACGGTCGGGCACACGCCTGCTGCACGCCCGTCACCGTCAGGGCAGGTCAGGTGCTCGAGCTGGGGATGCCGACCCGCGGCGTGCGCACGTACCTGGCGCTGCGCGGTGGCGTGGCGTGCGAGCTCGTGCTCGGGTCGGCCGCCACCGACCTCCTCTCGCGCCTGGGCCCTGCCCCGTTGCGCGACGGCGACACCGTCGAGCTGGGCCGGCCCGCGGGTCCGATGCCCGGCGTCGACCACGCCGCGGTGGCGCCCCTTCCCCACGAGGTCGTGCTGCGTGCCGTCCCCGGTCCACGCGCCGACTGGTTCACCGCCGACTCGCTCACCCGCCTCGGCCGCGCCACCTACGAGGTGACTGCAGCGTCCGACCGGATCGGGCTGCGGCTCGAGGGCCCGGCGCTGACGCGGCAGCGCACCCACGAGCTGCCGTCCGAGGGCATCGTCGAGGGCGCGGTGCAGGTGCCTCCGGACGGTCGCCCGGTGATCTTCCTCGCCGACCATCCCGTCACCGGTGGCTACCCCGTCGTCGCCGTCGTGCACCCCGACGACGTCGCCCACGCGGCCCAGGCCCGGCCCGGCCAGCCACTGCGCTTCGCGCTCCACCGCCCGCTGCTCTGACCCTCGGGTGTGAGAGGGGTCGTATGCCGTGAGCCCGCCTTCCGGACGGAAGGCGGGCTCACGGCGGACCGGAGTGACCGGGCTCAGTCGGTCTTGACGAAGCTGAGGATCATCGACACGAAGGTGATGATGAGGGCGCCGAACACGGCGTCCCAGAAGAAGTGCTCGACGTGGAAGGCGAGGTTGAACGTGCCGGCCAGCCACGACGTGAGCTGCAGGATCAGCGCGTTGACGATGAAGACGAAGAGTCCCAGCGTCAGGATGATGAACGGCAGTGAGATGAGCTTGAGGAGCGGCTTGATGAACATGTTCACGATGCCGAAGATCAGTGCCACGATGACCACGGTCTTGACGACCTGACCCGTCGAGCCGCCGCCGAACGTGATGCCGGGGATGGCCCACGCAGCCACCCACAGGGCGACGGCGTTGATGACCGTCTGCAGCGCGAAGTTGATGAGCATGCGCTCAGTGTTCCATGGGGGTGGGCGCCTCTGCGGGAAGTCCGGGGTGCTCGTCGCCGGGGATGCGCGGCTGGAACATCGCGTTGAGGCGGAGCAGGTCGGGCTCGACCGTCTTGAGGGTGCCGACGGCGTCCGCGACGGGCACCCGCTCGATGCGGCCCTTCTGGAGCGCAACCATCTGGCCCCACGCCCCGTCGAGGGCGGCCTCGACAGCGGCGACCCCGAAACGCGTGCCGAGGACGCGGTCGAAGGCCACGGGCGAGCCGCCGCGCTGGATGTGGCCGAGGGCGGTCATCCGGCTCTCGATGCCGGTGCGGCCCTGGATCTCGCGGGCGAGGATCGAGCCGATGCCGCCAAGGATCTGGTGGCCGTACTTGTCGATCTCGGGAGCCGGGATCTCCATGGTGCCCGCCTTGGGCACCGCCCCCTCCGCGACGACGACGATGGTGGCGAAGCGGCCCTTCTTGTGGCGGTGGACGATCCGCTCGCAGACCTCGTCGATGTCGAAGGGCTCCTCCGGCACGAGCGTGATGGCCGCACCTCCCGCGAGGCCCGACCAGATCGCGATGTGGCCGACGTGCCGGCCCATGACCTCGACGACGAGGACGCGGTGGTGCGACTCGGCCGTCGTGTGGAGGCGGTCGATCGCGTCCGTGCAGATCTGGACGGCCGTCTGGAAGCCGAACGTCATCTCGGTCAGGGAGATGTCGTTGTCGATCGTCTTCGGCACCCCGATGACGGGGAAGCCGTTCTCGTGCAAGCGGTTGACCACACCCATCGACCCCTCACCGCCGACACCGATGATGGCGTCGAGGCCGTGCCGGTCGTAGGCCTTGCGGACGCGCTTGAGACCGTCCTCGTGGGCGAAGGGCTGGTCACGGCTCGTGCCGAGGATCGTGCCGCCGAGGGGCAGGATGCCGCGGCACCGGTCGACGTCGAGGATCTCGTAGTCGTTGTCCATGACCCCGCGCCACGCGTTGCGGAAGCCGATGACGGTGCTGTCGTACGTGACCTCGGCGGCGCGGGTGGCGCCGCGGATGACGGCGTTGAGGCCGGGACAGTCCCCGCCCCCGGTGAGGATGCCGATGCGCATGATCTGACTTTCGGAAAGAGCGGGCATGAACAAGAGCGTCGAGGCGGCGGTGGCGCGACGATGTGAGCCTAGCCACAGACCGGGTCCCACGTCAGGGGAGCGTCCATGGGCCGGTCGCTCCCGTGGACACTGCCTCTACAGTTCGAGTATGAGCGACACGGCCGAGAACACCGTCCGTCTGCGCGAGGTGCTCGCGCAGATGCCCGACTACAAGCCCGGCAAGCCCGCGGCGGCACCCGGCGGGGTCACGGCATACAAGCTCTCGTCCAACGAGAACCCCTACGGTCCGCTGCCGTCGGTGCTCGCGGCGATCGACGACGCCGCGGCGACGGTGAACCGCTACCCCGACATGGCGGTCACCGAGCTGACCGCCCGCCTCGCGAAGGCGCTCGACGTGCCGACGGAGTGCATCGCCACCGGCACCGGTTCGGTCGCCGTCCTGGCCCAGATCGTCAACGCTGCGTGCGACGCCGGCGACGAGGTCGTGTTCGCGTGGCGCTCGTTCGAGGCCTACCCGATCGTCACGCAGCTGGCTGGCGCCAAGCCGGTCATGGTCGGCCTCGACGAGCAGGCCCGGCACCGCCTCGACGCGATGTTCGCGGCGATCACCGACCGCACCCGCGTCATCCTCGTCTGCACGCCCAACAACCCGACGGGTCCGTGCGTGCACCAGGCCGAGCTCGAGGCGTTCCTCGACAAGGTCCCGAGCGACGTCATCGTCGTCGTCGACGAGGCGTACGTCGAGTTCGTCCGCGACCCCGAGGCCGTGCGCGGGCTCGACGTGTGGCGCCACCGCCCCAACGTCGTCGTCCTGCGCACCTTCTCCAAGGCGTACGGCCTCGCCGGCCTCCGGGTGGGGTATGCCGTGGCGCACCCTCCCGTCGCCGCTGCCCTCCGCAAGACGGCCACGCCCTTCGGCGTCAACTCGGTCGCACAGGTCGCCGCCATCGCCTCGCTCGATGCGTTCGACGAGCTGAACGAGCGCGTCGAGTCACTGGTCGCCGAACGCGACCGGGTGGTCCAGGCGCTCTCGGACCAGGGTTGGAAGCTGCCCCAGTCCGACGCGAACTTCGTCTGGTTCCCCCTCGGAGCCGACTCCACCGCCTTCTCGCAGGCCTGCGCCGAGGCGGGACTGACGGTGCGCCAGTACGGCGACGACGGCGTACGTGTCACGATCGGCGAGGTCGAGGCCAACTCTCGGCTCGTCGAGGTCGCGGCGGCGTTCGGCGCCCGCTGACGGGGCGACAATGAGGTGAGCCGCGCGCCGAGGCGCGGAGGTGTCGCTGGGGTCGGAGGTCGGCATGGGCACGGTGCGTGACGGGCCGGCCGGCCGATGGCTCGCGGCCGGCGTCGCGTTCGCGGCGATCCTGCTCGTCGTGCCGTCGCTGCTCTCGCCGACGTGGGAGATGTCGGTGTCGGACCGCGAGCACGGCTCCCTCCTGTCCCGCCAGTGGGAGTGGAGCTGGGGTCGGGTGCGCGTCACCGGTCTGGAGGGTGTCGAGCTGCGCGACGACTGGAACCCGATAGCCCTCGGTGTGCTCGTGGTGCTCCTCGTCGCGGCTCTCGTCGGCGTCGCCGCCTGGGCGTCGCGACGGGTCGGCTGGGGGCGCGGCGCCGCGCTCGTCACCGTCGCCCTGCTCACGGGGCGTGTGCTGACGACGGTGGCCGACCGTCTCGGCCGCTCGCTCGGGGAGGTCGACCAGGGCGCCTCTGGCCTCACGGTCCGCTCGCAGATGACGGGAGCCGGGACGCTCGAGACGGTTGCGGCGGTCGTGCTGCTCGTCGCCCTGGTGCTCATGGTCGCGACGACCGGCCTCGGTGGGCGGGTCGTGGAGCTCGGTGCGACGCAGGCCCCTGGCCCTCGGTCCGCAGCGGGCGCAGGCGAACCGCCCGGTCTGCGGCCGGCCGGTGAGCATCTGGCCTCGTCGCCGGTGTCGTTCGACGACACGGGGAAGCCCGACGAGATCCGACGGCCATGATGACCGAGGGGGAGGCGGGCGCCGAGCCGTCCGCCCGAGAGGACGGATCGCGCCGGGACGGCTGGCGTATGCGTCTGGCCGGCGCCGCGCTCGGCGGCGTCGGTGTGCTGCTGGCCGCGTCCACGACCGTGTGGCCGACCCGCGTGTTCGCCGTCCGGGCGCCCGAGGTCGGCGACTTCACCAAGGGGTACGAGCAGCGCATCTGGTCCTGGGGCAGGCAGGTCGTCTACTCGTCCGACGGGGTCCTGCTCGATGCCTTCGGCGGACCGAACCCGGTGGCCCGGCTCGTGCTCCTCGTCGTCGTGCTGGTGCTCGCGGCAGCCGGGCTTGCGACGTGGGTCGTCGTACCGGGGCGGCGCGGGGAGCTGACGGCCGCCGTGGGGCTCGGCGTCGCGCTCGCGACGGTCACGGGGTCCGTTGTCGAGGGGGTGTCGTTCGACGACCGGTCGATGGGTCCGCAGCCAGGTCTCGTCGAGATCACGACCACAGCGGCCTGGCTCGAGGCGGTGTCAGTCGGGGTGCTCGCGGTGACGCTCGGGCTCGTGGTCGTCCCGGTCGTGCTGCCGGGCCCGAGCGCGGCTCTGGAGCACCGTGCCTCCCTCGTGCTGCAGCGCCTCGCGCCACTGCGCGCTGACGCGGCACCGCGCGCTGACGCGGCGCCCGGCAGTACGCATACGCCATCAGTGGGGTTCAGCGACGACCCCGACTGACGCGCGCGGGAGGGCGGCGGCCATCGCCCCCGCGTGTCGGCGCTCGGGCCTACCGTCGATGCATGGACATGAAGCTCGAGCTGGTGGCGGTGCCCGTGACCGATGTCGACCGGGCCAAGGAGTTCTACGTCGAAAGGGTCGGCTTCAACGCCGACCACGACCACACGGTGAGCGACGAGATCCGCTTCGTGCAGCTCACTCCGCCCGGGTCGGCGTGCTCGATCGCCATCGGCAAGGGGCTGACGCAGATCGTGCCCGGCGGCCTCGACAACCTGCAGCTGGTCATCGCCGACGCCGAGGCGGTGCGCGCCGAGCTCGTCGGGCGTGGCGTCGAGGTGTCCGAGGTCGAGGAGCAGCCGTGGGGCCGCTTCGTCCACTTCAGCGACCCTGACGGCAACCGATGGGCGTTGCAGGAGCTCCCAGCCTGGTCGAGCGGAGCAGGTGGGACCGGCAGCTCGGACGGCGCCTCGGGCGAGTCGGCGCCCGGCTGACGGCGGCCGCTCGCTGTCGGACCTGCGGCCTACCGTCGGGACATGCTCACCGCCGTCGCCGTGTCCGGCTACCGCTCCCTGCGAGACGTCGTCGTGCCGCTGCACGGGCTCGACGTCGTCACCGGCGCCAACGGCAGCGGCAAGTCCAGCCTCTACCGGTCGCTTCGGCTGCTCGCCGGCTGCGGTCGGGGTGACGTCATCGGCACGCTGGCCCGCGAGGGCGGCCTGCAGTCCGCGCTCTGGGCCGGTCCGGCAACGCTCGGGGGTGCCCGCGATCGCGGCCACGGTGTCCAGGGCACGCGGCGCAAGGGGCCGATCAGCCTGCAGCTCGGCTTCGCCTCCGACGACTTCGGTTACCTCGTCGACCTCGGTCTGCCGCAACAGGCCTCCGGCAGCGACGCCGGCGCCGGTTCGCCGTCGGCCTTCCTGCGCGACCCCGAGATCAAGCGCGAGGTCGTGTGGTCCGGCCCGGTGATGCGTCCCGGCTCCGTCCTCGTGAGGCGGCGGTGGGGCGTCGTCGAGACCCGTGCCGCTGTCGGTGGCGACGACTACTGGGCCTCCGAGTGGGGAGGCGGCGGGGACGACGAGTCGGCGGAGTGGGAGTCCGACCCCGTCGCGGAGCCCGGCTCCCCGGCCGCCTACAAGGCTTCCGAGGGGTCCGGAGCGCGAGCGGCCCGGCGCACGGCCCGTCCGGGGTGGACCGAGCTGACGCGGTCGATCCGCCCGTGGGAGAGCATGCTCACCGAGCTCGCCGACCCCGAGCGCGCACCAGAGCTGCTCCGGGTGCGTCGGATGATCCGGGGATGGCGTTTCTACGACGGCTTCCGTGCCGACGCCGAGGCGCCGGTCCGGACGCCTCAGGTCGGCACCCGCACCCCGGTGCTCGCCGACGACGGCCGCGATCTCGCGGCGGCGCTGCAGACGATCCGTGAGAACGGCCGGTCCGAGCTCGACCGCGCCGTCGCCGACGCGTTCGACGGCGCGATCCTCGGGGTGACCGTCGACAACGGGCGGTTCGACGTGGCCCTCCACCAGCCCGGGATGCTGCGCCCGCTCGCCGGAGCCGAGCTCTCCGACGGGACGCTGCGCTACCTGCTCCTCGTCGCGGCCCTGCTGACCCCCGACCCGCCGCCGCTCATGGTCCTCAACGAGCCCGAGACGTCCCTGCACCCCGACCTGCTGGCGCCGCTCGCCCGGCTCATCCGAGCCGCGGCCGAGCGCAGCCAGGTCATGGTCGTCTCCCACGCCGACGCCTTGGTCCGCGAGCTCGACGTGGTGGACGCCGACGAGCAGGACGTCCCGGTGGGGCTCGGCTCACCTGCGCGGGGCGTCACCCTCGTCAAGGATCTCGGCGAGACCGTCGTGCAGGGTCAGGGCCTGCTCACCACCCCGGCCTGGACGTGGGGCACCCGCCGCTGACGCCACCGGTGGGCGTGACCCGAGCACGCGGCATACGCCATCGATCGCGACGGGTCAGGGCGTGCCGTGGCCGACCGTGCGCGCCGAGGGCTGCCCGGGGTCAACTGGCCCCGGGCTGCGTCGGATCCGGGAGGCCGCGATCGCCGTCCAGGCGGCGTCGACCACCAGGAGGCAGGCAAAGCCCACGACCAGCCAGCTGAACTGGTCGTAGATCCCGCGGATGGCGAGGTAGAGGAAACAGGCGGCCATCAAGACCTGGGGTAGGGCTTGGGCCGGGTACAGCTGCGCCCAGTCGAGTGCCGTTCGCCAGGTGGCCGGGTCCGTCCGAGGTCGTTGCCCCTTCACGGCCGCGAGCACCAGCTCACGCCGGGTCCGTCGCGGCAGTGACCGCCAGGCCTTGCGCGCGGCGCGTGCGCCGTTGGTCCCCTCGGCTGACATGTCCATCCCCTGTCGTGAGCTGAGGAGCATGCTGCCACACGCGCGCCGTCCGTGCCGGGCGCGGAACCATCCCGCATTGTGAGATTCGCAGGGCTCTCCGGTAAGTTCCGGTCCGAGGACCAAGCACGTGTCCGTCGTCACGAACGGCGGCCTTGCGCCCCCAGAAGCCGACGAGCGGGAGACCCCCGTTTGCGGGCCGAACGAGTAGGCCGGTCTCACCGGCGAAGGAGCCCCAGTGAGCGACAAGGTTGTCGCCGAGCTGCAGGAGCCGACCCCCGCGGTCGGCGACGGTGGCCCGGACATGATCCAGCTGCTGACCCCCGAGGGTCAGCGCGTGTCCCACCCCGACTACGACAAGTACGTCGCGGACCTGACCCCCGAGGACCTGCGCAGCTTCTACCGCGACCTCGTCCTCATCCGGCGCCTCGACGCCGAGGGCTACGCCCTGCAGCGCCAGGGCGAGCTCGGCCTGTGGCCCAGCCTGCTCGGCCAGGAGGCCGCCCAGGTCGGTTCCGGTCGCGCGCTCAAGCCGCACGACTTCGTCTTCCCGACCTACCGCGAGCACGGCGTCGGCTTCGTGCGCGGCATGGACCCGCAGAGCTCGCTGCAGCTCTTCCGCGGTGTCAGCCAGGGCGGATGGGACCCGCAGGAGAACAACTTCCACCTCTACACGATCGTCATCGGGGCCCAGGCGCTGCACGCCACCGGCTACGCGATGGGCGTGCGGATGGACGGCAACGTCGGCACCGGCGACCCCGACCGCGACACCGCGGTCATCTGCTACTTCGGAGACGGCGCCTCCTCGCAGGGTGACGTCAACGAGGCGTTCGTCTATGCGGCGAGCTTCGACGCGCCGGTCGTCTTCTTCTGCCAGAACAACCAGTGGGCCATCTCCGAGCCCGTCGAGAAGCAGACCCGCATCCCGCTCTTCCAGCGCGCCCGCGGCTTCGGCTTCCCCGGCGTCCGCGTCGACGGCAACGACATCCTCGCCACGTATGCCGTGACGCAGCACTGTCTCGACGAGGCGCGCAACGGCAACGGCCCCCTGCTCATCGAGGCCTACACCTACCGCATGGGTGCGCACACGACCGCCGACGACCCGACGAAGTACCGCGTCTCGGCCGAGGTCGAGGAGTGGAAGTTCCGCGACCCGATCCTGCGTCTCAAGACGCTCCTCGCCCACGAGGGCATGGCCGACGAGGCCTTCTTCGC
Source organism: Terrabacter sp. 2YAF2 (assembly GCF_052114705.1). NCBI lineage: Bacteria > Bacillati > Actinomycetota > Actinomycetes > Micrococcales > Intrasporangiaceae > Terrabacter > Terrabacter sp. 2YAF2. Next base: position 120,080 of record NZ_JBFRFG010000008.1, on the reverse strand, counting down.
CCGCATCGACGAGGAGGCCGACCAGTTCGCCGCCGAGCTGCGCGAGGGCTGCGTCACGATGGAGACGATGCCCGGCGAGACGATGTGGGACCACGTCTACGCCGAGGACCACCCCGTCATGGAGGCGGAGCGTGCCGCCTACCTCGCCTACAAGGCGAGCTTCGAGGAGGCGAACTGATGGCGCTCGAGAAGGTCACCCTCGGCAAGAGCATCACGAACGGCCTGCGCAAGGCCATGGAGGCCGACCCCAAGGTCGTGCTCATCGGTGAGGACATCGGCAAGCTCGGCGGCGTCTTCCGCATCACCGAGGGCCTCCAGAAGGACTTCGGCGAGGACCGCGTCATCGACAGCCCGCTCGCCGAGTCCGGCATCGTCGGCACGGCGGTCGGCATGGCGCTGCGCGGCTACCGCCCGGTCTGCGAGATCCAGTTCGACGGCTTCGTCTACCCGGCCTTCGACCAGATCGTCAGCCAGGTCGCCAAGATGCACGCCCGTGCGCTCGGCGCGGTGAAGATCCCGATGGTCATCCGCATCCCGTTCGGCGGCGGCATCGGCAGCCCGGAGCACCACTCCGAGAGCCCCGAGGCGTACTTCGCCCACACCGCGGGCCTGCGCGTCGTCGCGTGCAGCAACCCCGAGGACGCTCACTGGATGATCCAGCAGGCCGTCGCGTGCGACGACCCGGTGATCTTCTTCGAGCCGAAGCGGCGCTACCACGACCGCGCCGAGTACGAAACGTCCGCTGCGTCGGCGCCTCGGGGGCTCTTCGAGGCCAACGTGATCCGTCAGGGCAGCGACGTGACGATGGTCGGCTACGGCCCCGTCGTCAAGACGATGCTCGAGTCGGCCGCCGCTGCAGGGGCGGAGGGCACGAGCATCGAGGTCATCGACCTGCGCTCCCTCTCGCCGCTGCCGATCGAGGCCATCGTGGCGTCCGTGCGCAAGACGGGCCGGCTCGTCGTCGTCCACGAGGCGAGCAGCTTCCTTGGCATGGCGTCCGAGATCGCCGCGCAGGTCACCGAGCAGTGCTTCTACGAGCTCGAGGCGCCGGTCATCCGCGTCAACGGCGCCAACATCCCCTATCCGCCGAGCCGGATGGAGGAGGAGTTCCTCCCCGACCTCGACCGGATCCTCGACGGCGTCGACCGCGCGCTCGCGTACTGAGAAGGGCTGCGACACATGGCAATCAAGACGTTCAACCTGCCTGACCCCGGTGAGGGCCTCGTCGAGGCCGAGATCGTCGAGTGGAAGGTCTCGCCCGGCGACACCGTCAAGGTCAACGACATGGTGCTCGAGATCGAGACCGCCAAGTCGCTCGTCGAGCTGCCCATCCCGTGGGCCGGCACCGTCAAGGACCTGCTCGTCGAGGTCGGCCAGACCATCGACGTCGGCACGCCGATCATCTCGATCGACGACGGCCTGGGCGGCGACGAGGCTCCCGCGGCCGCGCCGTCGATCCCGGGCGAGAAGGCGGCTCCGGCCGAAGGTGCTTCCGAGGCGATCCTCGTCGGCTACGGCGCCAAGGCCGGCGCCACCGCCCGTCGGGCACGCAAGGGCATGGTCGCCGCTCCGGTGGCTGCTGCCCGCACGGAGACCGAGCAGATCGCTGCCGCCGCGCCGATCGCCGAACCCGCTGCTCCTGCCGCTCGCGTCGAGTCACCGGCTCCCGCCGTCCACGCGGGCGCTGCTCCTGCCGGTCGGCCCAAGGCGAAGCCGCCCGTGCGCAAGCTCGCCAAGGACCTCGGCATCGACCTCGCGTCGGTCACCCCGACGGGCGCCGACGGGGTCATCACCCGCGACGACGTGACCAACCACGCAAGCGGCGCGTCCGTGAATGGCGCTGCAGCGCAGGCGGACTCGACCACGAGCCTTGCCGCGACGGCATACCGCATGCCGTTCGGCGCGGGTGAGCGCGAGGAGCGCACGCCGATCAAGGGTGTCCGCAAGATGACCGCGCAGGCGATGGTCGGCTCGGCCTTCACGGCGCCGCACGTCACCGAGTGGATCACCATCGACGTCACGAAGACGATGGAGCTCGTCGACCGCCTCAAGGGCAGCCGCGAGTTCAAGGACGTCAAGGTGACCCCGCTGCTCGTGCTCGCCCGGGCACTCGTCCTCGCGGTCAGGCGCAACCCCGGCATGAACGCGACGTGGGACGAGGCCAACCAGGAGATCGTCCAGAAGAACTACGTCAACCTGGGCATCGCTGCGGCGACCCCACGTGGCCTGATCGTCCCCAACATCAAGGACGCCCACGCCATGACGATGCTCGAGCTGGCGCAGGCCATCGGTGCCCTGACGGCGACGGCCCGTGAGGGGCGCACCCAGCCCGCCGAGATGTCGGGCGGCACGATGACGATCACCAACGTCGGCGTCTTCGGCGTCGACAGCGGCACCCCGATCATCAACCCGGGTGAGTCGGCGATCGTGTGCTTCGGCGCGATCCGCAAGCAGCCGTGGGTCGTCACCGACGCCGACGGCAACGACGAGATCGCGATCCGGAACGTCACGCAGCTCGCGGTCAGCTTCGACCACCGGCTCATCGACGGCGAGCTCGGCAGCCGCTTCCTCAGCGACCTCGCCGCCATCATGGCCGACCCGGCGCAGGCACTCGTCTGGGGCTGACCCCCCACCAGCCCCAACCGTCGAAAGGCCACGTCTGGCCGCCTGACGACAGTCGAGAGGCCAGTTCTCGTCGCGAGAGCTGGCCTCTCGACGTGCAGGGCCGGGACCCGCGGACGACGGCCGCCGTCGGCGCGGGACGATCAGGTGGCCAGGAGGATGCCGCCGAGCGAGACCGTCGCCACCCACGCCGTCGTCACGGCCGCGAGCACGAAGGGCCGCGGACCCACCCGCCGCAGGGAGCCGACCCGCACCCCGGTGCCGAGGGCGAACATCGCCATGGTGAGCAGGGCGGTCTCCGCCGGCTTGGCCAGCGAGAGGGCTGCAGACGGCACGAGCCCGCAGGTCCGCGCCACCATGAGCGCGACGAATCCGATGACGAAGAGCGGCACGAGCGGAGGACGACCGCCGCGGCCGACGGCTGCCGCGCCGTCGATGGGGCCACAAGCCTCGGCCCGGGAGCGCAACCGCCGCTCACGGAGGCTGATCACAGCCAGCACCGGCGCGAGCATGAGGACCCGGCCGAGCTTGACGACGACGCCGAGCGCCAGTGCGCCGCCACCGATGACGCCCGAGGCGGCGACCACCTGGGCCACCTCGTGGATGGACGCGCCGGCCCAGATCCCGGCGCGCTCCGGGCCCAGCCCGATCCAGCCCGCGAGCAGGGGGAGCAGCGGGATCATCGCCGTCCCGAAGAGCACGACGAGGGCGACGGACGTCACGAGCTCGTCGTCCTCGGAGTCGATGACGCCGTCGACGGCCGCAGCGGCAGCGGCGCCGCAGATCGAGAAGCCCCCGGCGATGAGCAGGGTCTGCGAGCGGCTGAGTCCGAGCAGCCGCCCCACGGCCATCGCGCCGGCGATCCCGAGCACGACGACGGCCACCACGACCCCGATGACTCCCCACCCCAGCCCGAGCACGTCGCTGAGCGCGAGCTGGAGCCCGAGCAGCGCGACACCGAGGCGCAGCAGTCGTCGCGATGCCACGGCGAGGCCCGGCTCCAGGCGCGGGCTGAGCCAGCCGGCGTTGGCGAGCGCGGCGCCCGCGACGATGGCGAGCAGCAGCGGGCTGAGCGAGGGGAGCCACTGGCTGACGCCGAGGGCCGCCGCCGAGACCCCGGCAGCCACGGCGAGGCCGGGCAGCACGCGAGCCGCCACAGCCGCAGGTCGAGCGGGGGTCTTCGCGTGCCGCGGGGTGACGGAGGTCGACATGGTGCCAGCCTCGTCGCACCGGCCTGGTCCCGGTAGCCGGACATGCTGCATGGATACATATCTCGTTGATATGGGGAGTGAAGCCATATGCTCCACGCATGTCACGCCTGTGGCCCGACCTCTCGGTGTTGGCCGTCCTCGTGGCCGTCGACGACCTCGGCAGCCTTGGTGCGGCGGCACGACGGGAGGGGATGGCCCAGCCCAACGCGAGCCGTGCGGTGCGCAGGCTCGAGAGCGAGCTGGGGGTGCCGTTGCTCCGACGGGGGCCGCGCGGCTCGGCGCTCACCCCGCAGGGCACCGTGGTGGTGCACTGGGCCCGTGAGGTGGTCGCCGACGCAGGTCGGCTGCTCGAGGCAGCCGAGACGCTCCGGGAAGCTCGCCGGGCAGAGCTGGCGGTCGGCGCCAGCATGACGGTGGCGGAGCACCTCGTCCCGGCGTGGCTCGGTGAGCTGCGTCGGCACCACGAGGACCTGCGCATCCAGCTCCAGGTGCACAACTCGACCCAGGTGTTCGAACAGGTCGAGGCCGGCGCGTGCGACGTCGGCTTCGTCGAGTCCCCCTCGGTGCCACGCGGTCTCTACAGCTGCACCGTGGCGCACGATCGACTCGTCGTCGTGGTCACGCCCGCCCACCCATGGGCCCGGCGACGGAGGGGACTGCTCCCGGAAGAGCTGGCCGCGACGCCGTTGGTCGTGCGCGAGCCGGGCTCCGGCACGCGAACGACGCTCGACGACGCGCTGCGCGACCTCCCCCGCGCCGAGCCGCTGCTCGAGCTGGCCAGCGGGGCGGCCGTCCGCACGAGCGTGCTCGCCGGCGTCGGCCCTGCCGTGGTCAGCACCCTCGCGGTGCGCGACCAGGTCGAGGCCGGCACCCTGCGGGTCGTCGAGGTGGAGGGCCTGGTTCTCACCCGACGGCTGCGAGCGGTGTGGCGCGAACCTCGTCGCCTCACGGGGCCTGCCGCCGAGCTGGTCGCGACGGCGCGGCGGCTCGGTCAGCCCTTGAAGGCCTGACGGACGAGCAGGTCCATCGCCTTGTCGGGCAGGACCCTGCGCGCCGTGACGATGGCCCGAGCGCCCTTGCCGGCGGGGTAGCGGGCCGCCGGGTTCGCGGCCTCGAGCGCCTTGACCACCTTCTCCGCCACGGCCTCCGGCCCGGCGCTCATCCTCGGGGTGTCGACGCGCTCGAACATGACGGCCATCCGGCGGGCGAGGTCCTCGTAGACGGTTCCAACGGACCGCTCGACCATGCTCTCGCGGGCGATGGTGTTCCACTCCGAGATGATCGGCCCCGGCTCGACGATGACGACGTCGATGCCGAAGGGTGCGAGCTCGATGCGCAAGCTGTCGCTGAAGCCCTCCACCGCGAACTTCGTCGCGTGGTACCACGCGCCGAGCGGCTCGTAGATCTTGCCGCCGATGCTGGAGATGTTGACGACTCGCCCGCGGCGCCGGGTGCGCATGTGCGGGATGACGAGCTGCGTCAGCCGCGCCAGGCCGAAGACGTTGACCTCGAACTGCCGGCGGCCCTCGTCGAGCGGCACGTGCTCGACCGGACCGTAGGAGCCGTAGCCGGCGTTGTTGACGAGGGCGTCGATCTGGCCCTGCTCGCTGATGATGCGGTCGACACCTGCGACCATCGACGCGTCGTCGGTGACGTCCATCGCGAAGGGGATGATGCCGCGGGACTCGAGCGCGGTCATGCGCTCGACGCGGCGGGCGACGGCATACACCGTCCACCCCGACTCGACGAGGTGGACAGCGATGGACTCGCCGATGCCGGACGACGCGCCCGTGACGAGGGCTACCTTGCTCATCCCGACACCGTATGCCGCGTCGCCGGGTCCAGCCTCACCGCCCACTCCCAGCACCCCCCTCAAACGTCGAAAGGCCACCAGTGGTCGCCTCGTGACAGTCGAGAGGCCAGTCCTCGGGGGCGAGAACTGGCCTCTCGACGTGCGGGAGGCGACAAGACGTGGCCTCTCGACGGTTCAGGTTGGGTCAGGTCAGGTCGGGTCAGGTCAGCGCGCCGCGGCCTCGGCCTGCTCGGCGACCCGGGCGTTCTGTCGGTCGACGAGGTAGGCGGCGGTGAGGTCGTCACCGACCGCGGAGAGCAGACGGACGTCGACCGCCTCGTGACGCTCGGCCACGGTCGGCTCGACGGTCGTCATGACCGTGCGGGCGTCACGCTCGGCCACGGCGGTGGCGAGCTCGCCCTTGAGCGCCTCGTCGAGGATGCCGCCCGAGACCTTGGCCCGCGCCGCGACCTCGACGGCGAACCGCTCCGTCTCGGCGACGAGCGCGGGGTCCTCGGAGGTCAGCATCCGCGAGGTGCGGTGCAGCAGCGCCGCGCCGGCGTCGAGGTCGCCCTCGCCGAGCTGCGTCACGGCCCGGGTCAGGAGCGGACGGTCGCCGCGGAGCGCCGAGTCGGCGAGCAGGCCCAGGCGCAGGCCGAGCAGGCGCTCGTGCGTCCGAGTGTTGCCGGCCTCGCGGCCGAGCGGCACCTTGAGCTCGTCGTCGACGGCTGACTGCGACATCGTGTCGAGCAGCTCGATGCCCGCCTCGTCGGGGGTGTGGACGGTGTCGCGCAGCGGCACCTCCTTGATGAAGAGCGCGGCGAGCAGCGCGAGCACGAACGGCACGAGGCCCCAGACGAACACGGTGTGGAGCGAGTCGGCCAGACCCTGCTGCACGCCGGTGGCGACCTGCGGCGGCAGCGTGGCCAGGGCCGATGGGTCGAGCACCGAACCGGCGCTGACCTGCTGGCCCGAGGCCTGCATCTGCTTGACGACGGAGGCCGGCAGGTGCGCGGCGATGTTGCCCGCGAGCCCGCTCGTCATGATCGTGCCGAACACGGCGGTGCCCACGGTCGAGCCGACGTTGCGGAAGAACTGTGTCGACGCGGTGGCGACGCCGAGGTCCTTGCGCTGCGAGGAGTTCTGGATGATGAGGGTGAAGACCTGCAGCGCCATGCCGAGGCCGACGCCGAAGACGATCATCGACAGCGTCAGGTCGAGTTGGCTCGAGCCGTAGTGCAGCTGGGTGAGCAGCCAGAAGCCGACGCCCATGATGAGGATGCCCGCGATGGTCTGCAGCTTGTAGCGGCCGGTCTTGGTGATCACGAGGCCGGAGATGATCGACAGGCCGATCATTGCGACCGACATCGGCATGAGGATCAGGCCGGAGTTGGTGGCCGACGCGCCGAGCACGCCCTGGGCGTAGACCGGCAGGTAGATCATCGCGCCGAACATCATGACCGACACCATGAAGGCCGCGATGTTGGAGAGCGTGAACAGCGGGCTCTTGAAGAGGCGGAGCGGCAGCACCGGCTCGACGTCCTTGCGCTCGATGGCGATGAAGACGCCGAGCAGGACGACGCCGGCGACGTACATGCCGATGATGGCGGGGGAGCCCCAGTCGAGCGTCGTGCCACCGAGTGAGGTCGGCACGAGCAGCAGGATGAGCGTCATCGACAGCGCGGCGATGCCGGCCTTGTCGACGACGGTCTCGCGCGGCGTGTGCTCGAGGTGGAGGAAGCGGCTGATGCCGAAGAAGGCGAAGACCCCGACGGGCAGCGTGATGAAGAAGAGGTAGCGCCAACCCCAGTTGTCGGTGACGAAGCCGCCGACGAGCGGGCCGAGGATCGAGGCGAGGCCGAAGACGCCGCCCATGAGGCCTTGGTACTTGCCGCGCTGACGCGGCGGGATGATGTCGCCGATGATCGTCTGCGAGAGCGGCATCAGCGTGCCCATGCCGGCGCCCTGGATGGCGCGGGCAGCGATGAGCCACCAGAAGTTCTGCGCGAAGCCGGACAGGACCGAGCCGGCCATGAAGACGACGAGCCCGCCGAGGTAGAAGCCACGCCGACCGTAGAGGTCGCTCATCTTCCCGACGATCGGCACGGTGATCGCGCTGACGAGCATGGCGGCGGTGGCGAGCCACGAGTAGTGGTCGATCCCGCCGAGCTCGGCGACGATGCGCGGCATCGCCGGTCCGACGATCGTCTGGCTGATCGACGCGACGAGCATGCCGAGCATGAGCGCGATGAAGATGTTGCGGGTCGAACGGTCGAGGCCGGCGGGCTTCGCCGCGTGCCTCGCGCTGCGTGTCTGCGGGGTGGTGGTCGGCGCCGAGCTCGTGGCTACCCCCTGGGTCGTCTGTGGCATGCCGGTCACGGTACGCCGAATGTGCAGTGACTGCAAAATTGCAGTCCATGCACTGATCGTGTCACCATGAACGCATGAGCACGGACCTGCTGACCGACGAGTCGTGCGGCCTGCGTGAGCGCAAGAAGCGCGAGACCCGCCGCGCGCTCAACCTCGCTGCACTCGACCTCGTCGAGGAGAAGGGCTTCGCCGCCGTCACCACCGAGGAGATCGCGGCCCGCGCCGGCGTGAGCGCCCGCACCTTCTTCAACTACTTCCCGTCGAAGGAGGCCGCCGTCATCGGCACGACGGCCGAGGAGCTCGAGGCGTATGCCGCGTCGCTCGAGGAGGACACGGAGGGCGAGTCGCCGCTCGGCTCCCTCCGTCGGATCCTCGCCGGCATGCTCGCGCCCACCTCGATCGACCGCGAGCTCCGGGCCAAGCGGCGGCGCATCCTGCTTGGCGAGCCCTCGCTCGCGCCTGCCCTCGTGGGCAACAACATCCGCATCGAGAACGCCCTGACGGCGGCGCTCGAGCGCCGGCTCGGCATCCGGGCCGGGGCCTCGCTCGAGCCGCGCCTCACCGTGGCCGTCGCGATTGCGGCGGTGCGGGCCTGCATCGAGCACCAGCAGAACGGCGGGGCAGGCCGCCTGGAGCGCAACATCGACCAGGCCTTCGACCGCATCGCTGCCGGCCTGCACTGAGCACCGACCGGTCGCCGAACCTTCAGCGGCGGAGGGCGGCTCCCGCGTGAGCGATGCAGGTGCGGGCCGCTGGCCGTGCCCGGAGCCGCTCGTCGGGGATCGGGTCGCCGCACACCTCGCAGCGACCGTAGGTCCCGTCGGCGATGCGCTGGAGGGCGGCGTCGATCTCGGTGAGGTGCTGCTCGGCCTGCTGGATCAGCGCGCCGATCTGGGTGCGCTCGTAGGCGATCGTCGATCCCTCGGGGTCGTGCTCGTCATCGGCCATGTTGGCCTCCGAGGCCTCCACGACGTCGGCGAACTCTCGACGTAGGCCGGTGATGCGCTCGACCTCGTTGGCCCGGCTCGTCTCCAGCTCTGCCGCACGGGCGGCCGTCTTGGTGCTCATGTCCCCATGATCCTCCGTTCGGGCGCGTCTCGGGGGGACACGTGGTGGACTGCACCAGCGCGGCGGAGTGATGTCGGCCTCGTTGCCGTCGATGGACACTCGGGCAGGATGGGCCCATGAGCGACCCCAGCGGAGTGGTCTTCCCACTCGACCCGGCATCCGGACGCCGCAGCACGACCGCCACCGGACGGGCCGTCGTCGCCGACGCCCTGCGGGGTGTCGACCCTGTGGGCGCCGCGTCGGCCGAGCGCGAGACCAACTGGCGCCAGGGCTACCTCCCGCACTTCCGGCGCCTCGTCGAGGCAGGTGTCGCAGCCCCGGGCGCCGCGCAGACCATCGCGGCGAGCGGCCTCGACTCCCTGCACCGGAGGATGCGCTGGGCGGATGCCACCGGGGACCACCCCCTCGACACGGCCTTCGCGTCCGACCAGCGGGCTGAGCCGATGGGCTCCGAGACCGTCCGCGGCGAGGGCACGCCCGATCGCGTGCTGTCGGTGCCGTATGCCGGTGAGCGCCTCTCGGGGGACGCGCTGCGCCGTCGCCTCGACCTCTGGGTCGAGGCCGGCACCGTCGAGCCCACCTGCGCCGAGGCCGTTGTCCGTGTCATCGACAATCCCGACTGGCTCGACCTCTCCGACCGCACCGTGGTCGTGCTCGGTGCGGCCGCCGAGATGGGGCCACTGCGCTCCCTGCTCCGGTGGGGAGCCGATGTCGCGGCCGTCGACCTCCCCCGGAAAGACCTGTGGGACAGGCTGATCGCCGACACGCGACGACTCGCCGGGTCGATCACCATGCCCGTCCGTCACGGCGACGGGCCCCTTGCGGGGCGGGCCGGCGGCGACCTCGTCCACGACCTGGGGTCCGTCACGGAGTGGGTGGCAGCCCTCGAGGGCCCGCTGGCCATCGGCAACTACGTCTACGCCGACGGCGAGACGAACGTCCGCGTCTCGATGGCCGTCGACGCCCTGACCCGGCACGTCGTCGAGGACAAGGGCCGTGACGACGTCGCCCTCGCCTTCCTCGCGACGCCGACCGACGTCTTCGCCGTGCCTGGTGCCGCGGTCGAGCGCTCCGTCGACAGCTACGCGCACCGCCGCACCTCGAAGCTGCTGCGGGTGCCGCTGCGCACGGTCAGCGGCGGACGGCTCCTGCGGCGCAACTACGTGCCGGGCCAGGACCCGGGCATCAACGACAGCGTCGTGCTCCAGCAGGGCCCCAACTACCTGCTCGCCAAACGGCTCCAGCGGTGGCGGGCGACGGCATACCGCGCCGACGGCGGTCTCGTGTCGTTCAAGGTCGCCCCGCCCACGCGGACCCGCTCGGTCGTGAAGAACCGGGCGCTCGCCGCGGCCTACGCCGGCGCCCACCGTTTCGGCATCGAGGTCTTCGAGCCGGGCACAGCGAACACCCTGATGGCCGCCCTGCTCGTCCACGACCTGCGCACCGGCTCGCCGGCCCAGCCGACCGCCTGGCAGGACGAGGCGTATGCCGCCGCCCACGGGGGCCTGTGGACCGCGGCCTACGACCCGCGCAGCGCGCTGGGGATCGCGGCCCTGCTGGGCGTGGCCGGAGCACGCTGAGCCGGGAGTTGGCGGTCGAGTCGCGCAGGCCCGATGCTGTCTCCCATGGAAGAGCGGGTGGCGCAGCAGCCGCGCGTCGACGACCGCTCGCCGGAGCGGGGCCTCGGCGGCACCATCAGCGCGCCCCGCACGCTCGTGCCGGCGCTGCTCGCGGCGATCGCCTACGTCGACCCCGGCAACTTCGGTGTCAACATCACGTCCGGTGCCGAGCACGGCTACGCCCTCGTCTGGGTCGTCGTCTTCGCCAGCTGCTCGGCCATGGTCATCCAGTACCTCGCCGCCAAGCTCGGCATGGCCACCGGCAAGAGTCTCGCGGAGCACAGCTCCGAGCGCTTCCCCGGCGTCGGCCGGGCCCTGCTCTGGGCCCAGGCCGAGCTCGTCGTCATCATGACCGACCTCGCCGAGATCGTCGGCGGCGCGATCGCCCTCAAGCTGCTCTTCGGTATGCCGTTCATGGCCGGGGCCGTGTGCGTGACCCTCTTCAGCCTCGTCGTTCTCACGCTCAAGGTGCGCGGCCGCAGCCACTTCGACTCCGTGGTGCTCGTGCTCCTCGTCGTCATCATCACCTCACTCGTCTGGCAGGTCTTCGTGGCGGACGTCGACCGCGTCGCGCTCCTGAAGTCGATCGTGCCGGGCCCGCTCGACTCGTCGGCGGCGCTGCTCGCGGTCGGCATCGTCGGCGCCACCGTCATGCCGCACGCCCTGCACTTCCACTCCGCGGCGTCACGGGGTCACGACGACGGCTCGGCGGAGGTCGGGCACTCGGAGCGCCTGCGCGCCGGCCGCAGCACGGTGCGCAGTGTCGTCACCGCCATGACCGTGGCGGGCGTCGCCAACGTCAGTCTCGTCGTCTTCTCCGCGGCCCTGCCGTCGGCTGCCGGCGCGAGCATCGAGTCGGCGTATGCCGCACTGGCAGCCGACTCCGGGCAGATCGTCGCCACGATGCTGGCCGTCGCCCTCCTGGCCTCGGGCCTCGCATCCACGCTCGTCGGGGTCCAGACCGGTGACGTCGTCATGCAGGGGTTCGGCCGTCGCCCCATCGCGCCACTGCTGCGGCGCATGCTCGCCGTCGTGCCCGCGCTCGTCATCCTCGGCCTCGGTGTCGAGCCGACCCACGCGCTCGTCTGGAGCCAGGTCGTCCTCTCGTTCGCGCTGCCGGGCACCCTCGTGCCGCTGCTGCTCTTCACGCGTGACCGCCGGCTCATGGGCGTCCTCGTCAACCACCGCCTCACCACGGCTGTCGCCGCCCTCATCACGGCGGTCATCGTCGGCCTCTGCGCCTACCTCGTCGCCACCAGCCTCTGATCGAAAGAGCAATCCGTCCGCCTCGAGCGAGCGCTCGCCCCCACGCCACGCCAGGGCGCGAGCGGGTCTCGACCGGACGGCATACGGCCTCGCGCCCCTCGGGCGCCCGTGTGGGAGAGTGGCGCACGAACCGCTGCGACGTCGCGTGAGGAAGGTGAGCATGTCGGCCCGTCTCGTCCCTCCCGGTGCCCGGGAGCTGCCCGCGCTGACCGAGCTCCGCCTCGAGGTTCGCGCGTTCCTGGCCGAGCAGGTCGCAGCCGGGGCGTTCGTGCCGCACGTCGACACGTGGCTGACCCGGTGGGACCGCGAGTTCACGCGTGAGCTGGGCCGGCGCGGCTGGCTGGGGATGGTCATCCCGACCGAGTACGGCGGTCAGGGCCGGACGTACCTCGAGCGGTTCGTCATCACGGAGGAGCTGCTCGTCGTCGGGGCGCCCGTCGCGGCCCACTGGATCGCGGAGCGGCAGATCGGGCCGTCGCTGCTGCGCTACGGCACGGAGGAGCAGAAGCAGGCGTTCCTGCCGGGCATCAGCCGAGGTGAGGTCGTCTTCGGGATCGGGATGAGCGAGCCGGACTCGGGCTCGGACCTGGCGAGCGTCCGCACCCGCGCCGAGCGGGTCGACGGGGGCTGGCGCCTCACCGGCACCAAGGTCTGGACGTCCGGAGCGCACGAGGCCGACGCGTTCTTCGCGCTGGCCCGCTCGGCGCCGCTCGACCCGGCCCGTCGGCACGAGGGCCTCAGCCAGTTCATCGTCGACCTCCGCGCGCCGGGGGTGACGATCCGCCCGATCATCTCGATGGGCGGGGACCACCACTTCAACGAGGTGCACCTCGACGGGGTGTTCATCCCCGACGACCGGGTGCTCGGGGAGGTCGGCGGCGGCTGGGCGCAGGTGACCTCCGAGCTCGCCTACGAGCGCAGCGGCCCCGAACGCGTCCTCTCGACGTTCCAGCTCCTCGCGACCGCCGCACAGGCGATGGACGAGGGGCGGCTGCCCACCGACCCCGGCCTCGGCCGTCACGTCGCGCGCGTCGCGGCCCTGCACCACATGTCGTTCGCCGTGTCCACGGCGCTCGAGAACCATCAGGACGCCGACACCGCCGCGGCAGTCGTCAAGGTGCTCGGCACGACGGGAGAGGGCGACATCGCCGACTACGTCGACACCCTCACCGCCTCGGGGTGGGCGATCGACGACGAGCTCGACACGCTGCTGCACGCAGCAATCCTGCAGCGACCGGGCTTCACCCTGCGCGGCGGCACCAACGAGATCCTGCGTGGCGTCATCGCCCGCGGACTGGGGATGCGCTGATGGCCGACCGTCACGAGCTCGACGACCTCGCCGCCCCCACGACGCCCGACCCCGATCTCGTCGGCGTGCTGACCGGCCTCTTCGACGACTACCGCGCCACCCGCGCCACACCCACCGCCGTCGTCGACCTCGACCGCGGCCTGTGGCAGCGGCTCGAGGACCTCGGGCTGACCCGCCTGACCGGCAGCGAGGCCGCCGGCGGCAGCGGCGGCAGCTGGGTCGAGGCCGCGGCCCTGCTCGGGCTCGCCGCCGCGGCCGCCGCGCCCGTGCCGCTCGCCGAGCACGACATGCTCGGTGGCTGGCTCCTCGAGGCGGCGGCCCTGCCCAACGACGGCGGCCTGCGGACCGTATGCCGTCCCGACCCGTCCGGGGTGGCCCTCAACGTCACGTGGGCACGCGACGCGAGCCGCATCGTGGCGCTGTGGGAGGACCGGGACCAGTGGCGCGTCGCCGACGTGCCCGTCGAGCGCGTGGCCATCGAGGAGCGGCGCAACCTGGCCGGCGAGCCCAGCGACACGGTCGAGTTCGACCTCGACGACCTCGAGGCCGGCACCGTCGTCGCGCACGAGATCGGCGAGCAGTTCCACCTGCGCGGCGCCCTCGCCCGGTGCGCGCAGGTCGTCGGCGCGATGGAGCGGGTCGTCGAGGTGGTCCTCGCGCACGTGCGTGAGCGTGAGCAGTTCGGCCGGCCGATCGGGCGCTTCCAGGCGGTGCAGCACCTCGTGGCCGACATCGCCTCGGAGACCGCGCTGGCCCGGGCCGCCACCGACGCGGCCGTCGCCCGTGCCGCCGCCTCGGACTGGCGCGATCCCGGGATGCTCTTCGCGGTGGGGGTGGCCAAGTCGTGCGTCGGGCACGCCGCGTCGGTCGTCGTCCGGGGCGCGCACCAGGTGCTCGGCGCGATCGGCACGACGCTGGAGCACGAGCTGCACACGTTGACCAAACCCATCCTGGCCCGGCGCAGCGAGTACGGCTCGTTGCAGGACTGGGACGAGACCCTCACGGCGCTCGCGTCCTCGGCCGGTCGCGACCGGCTCTGGACCCTCATCACGACCGGTCGCGCCAAACCGTCGAGTGCCCGCGTCCACCCCTACGACGGTGGCTGAAGTGCCAGCTCGCCAAAGGAGATTCGCCGCATGACCGAGATCCGCTACGACGTGGCCGACGGCGTCGCGCTCATCACCCTGGACGCGCTTGAGCGGCGCAACGCGCTGTCGGTGGAGATGTCGCGCGGGCTCATCGACGCCGCCCGCACGGCCGAGGCCGACGACGCGGTCGGTGCGGTCGTCGTCACCGGCGGCGCCCACTTCTGCGCGGGCGCGGTCCGCAGCGTCCTGGCCGACACGGGCCGAGACCCGGTCGAGGACGAGGCCTACCGCAACCTCGAGACGGTCTATGCCGCGTTCACCACCATCGGGTCCATCGGCGTCCCGACCGTGGCGGCCGTGCGCGGCGCCGCCGTCGGGGCCGGTCTCAACCTGGCCCTGGCCACCGACCTGCGGATCGTCTCGCGCACGGCACGTCTGCTGCCCGGTTTCGCCCAGATCGGCATCCACCCCGGCGGCGGGCACTTCACCCTGATCGACCGGGTCGCCGGGCGTGAGGCCGCCGCCGCCCTCGGGCTCTTCGGCGACGAGGTCGACGGGGAGCGCGCCGTCGCGCTGGGACTCGCCTGGGCGGCATACGACGACGGCGACGTGCAGGATCGCGCGCTCGAGGTCGCCGGCCGCGTCGCGAAGGACCCTGCGCTGGCCCGCCGGATGGTGGCGAGCTTCCGCCGCGAGACCGCCCCCGGCGGCATGCCGTGGGACGTCGCCGTCGAGCTCGAACGCTCCCCACAGATGTGGTCGCTGCGCCGCAAGCACGGCAGCTGACGCGCGCCGCACCGCAAACCGGGCATTCCGCTCCTCGGGTGGTGGAATGCAAGGATGGGGAGGTTGGCCGTCCCCGACCGAGAGGAGCATCTGTGCTGGCGTCCTACCGACCTCTCTTCGAGGTGCCGGGGGCCCGCGTCTTCATCGCAGGGGGGTTCGTTGCCCGCACGGCCGGCTCGATGTTCGCCGTGTCGGTGGTCGCGATGGTCGCGGCGCGCACCGGCTCCTACGCACTGGCCGGGGCCGTGGTGGCGGTCGGCATGGTGTCCCTGGCGCTCTTCGCGCCGATCCTCGGCCGACTCGTCGACCGCTACGGCCAGCGGCGCATCGCCATCCCGTTCTTCCTGTGGTCGGGCTTCTGGGCGGTCATGACTCTGCTCACGTCACTGCGTGGCTGGCCGTCGTGGCTGCTCTTCATCACCTTCCCGCTGTGCGGCGCCATCCCCAACCTCGGCACGATGGCCCGCGCGCGGTGGTCGCACATCTTCGCCGACGACCCGAAGAACCTCCACGCGGCCATGTCGTTCGAGCAGGTCATGGAGGAGGTCACTTTCGTCATCGGCCCGGTCCTCGCGATCTGGCTGTCGACGACGCTCTTCCCCGAGGCCGGATTCGCCTTCGCGACCATCGCCTACACCGTCGGCGTCCTCGTCTTCATCTCGGCGCGCTCCACGGAGCCGCCCGTCGTCCCGCACCACGAGCGCCCGACGGCGCACGCGTACACCGTGCCGGGGCTCGTCCCGCTCGCCTTCATCATGGTGATGACGGGGGCGATCTTCGGCGTCAACGAGGTCGTCACGCTCGCCGTCTCGCAGGACCTGGGCGCGCCGAGCGCAGCCGGCGCCATCCTCGCGTTGTATGCCGTGGGGTCGGCCTCCGCCGGGCTCGTCTTCGGTCACGTCTCGCACGGGCGCAGCCTCGTCAAGCTCCTCGTCGCGGGCACGTTCGGCATGGCGGTGCTCGAGGTGCCGGTGCTCTTCGCCAGCAACCTCTGGATCCTCGCCGGCCTCATGCTGGTCGCGGGGATGGCGACCGCGCCGACCCTCATCACGACGATGAACCTCATCGAGCGCATCGTCCCGAAGGCACAGCTCAACGAGGGCATGACGATCGTGCTGACCGGCATCATCGTCGGTGTCGCGGCCGGCTCGGCCGTCTCGGGTGTGGTCGTCGACCACATCGGGGCCCAGCACGGCTACTGGGTGGCCATCATCGCAGGCAGCTTCGCCTTCGTCATGGCCCTCGGCACCCGCGCGTTCCTGACCCGCCGCGAGCTGCACACCCTCCGCTGACCGCACGCCCTCCGCTGACCGCACGCCCTCCGCTGACCGCACGCCTCCCGCTGACCGCACCACACGGCATACGCCCCCGCCGCACTGAACCGTCGAAAGGCCACGTGTGGCCGCCCCCGGCATGTCGAAAGGCCACCTCTGGCCGGTCGGACTGGGGCTTACCGATGATGGATCGACCGATGGTGCTGCATCTGGTGGGGTGATGACCCCACCAGACGCAGCACCATGCGCAACACCATCTGCGGACTCTCGCGCACCAGCGCACCAGCGCACCAGCGCCACCCGGCATACGCCCTCGGTGCCCTGAACCGTCGAGAGGCCACGTAGGGCCGCCTCGGACATGTCGAAAGGCCACCCCCAGCGAGCAGAGGTGGCCTTTCGACTGTCGTCCAGCGGCCGAACGTGGCCTCTCGACGTGGAGCAGCGGGAGCGGGACCGGCGTCAGTGGCCGGCGGGGATGGCCACGGCCTCGTCGTCCTTGGCCGCCGCGGCGCCCGGCTTGGGACCGAGGTCGAGGTTCGGGAGGAACAGCGTCGCGATGAAGGCGAACACGAGAACGCCTGCCGCCACCAGGAAGACGACCGACATGGCGTCGGAGAAGCCGACGAGGAACGGCTTGGCGAGCGCCGGGTCCAGCTGGTTGATGAACGAGCTGTCCGACAGGGCCGAGCCGCCGACCCCCGCACCCGAACCGCCGCCCTGCTGGGCGGCCTGCAACTGCTGGACGAAGGCCTTGTTCGTGGCAGGGTCGCCGCCGGTCGGGTTGCGCAGCGCTGCCTGGAAGGCGGGCGTCGGTGCGATCGCCGCGAAGGCCTCGGAGATCTTCGTGCCGGCCTGCGAGAACAGGATCGACAGGAAGACCGCGGTGCCGAGCGTGCCGCCGATCTGGCGGGTGAAGGTCGCGGACGAGGTCGCCACGCCCATGTCGCGGCGGTCGACGGCGTTCTGCACGGCGAGGGTCAGCGGCTGGAAGTTGAAGCCGAGGCCGATGCCGAAGAAGAACATCCCGATCATCGTCTTCCAGAGCGGGGTGTCCGCGCCGACGAAGTGGAAGCCGTAGAGCGAGAGCACGAGGATCGCGGCGCCCATGATCGGGAAGTGCCGGTAGCGCCCCGTCCGGGAGATGAGCTGGCCCGAGATGATCGAGCCGGACATGATCCCGAGCGTCATGGGCAGCAGCTGCAGACCGGCCTGGGTCGGCGTCGAACCCTTGACGATCTGGAGGTAGAGCGGGATCGCGGCGAGCCCGCCGAACATGCCCATGCCGATGAAGACCGAGGCGATCGACGACGAGGCGACCGTCCGGTTCGTGAAGAGGCGCAGCGGGATGAGCGCCTCCTCACCCATGGCGCGCTCGAAGAGGAAGAACGCGATCATGCCGGCTGCGCCGATGGCGTAGCAGGTGATCGCGGTCGCGGAGTCCCAGCCCCACTCGCGGCCCTGCTCGGCCACGATGAGCAGCGGCACGAGGGCGACCGAGAGGCTCAGGGCGCCCCAGTAGTCGATGCGGTGGTCGAGGCGGGTGTGCTTGAGGTGGAGCGTGCGGGTGACGACGACGAGGGCCGCGACGGCGATCGGCACGTTGACGAGGAAGACCCAGCGCCAGCCGGTGACGCCGAGGATCGTCTCCTGGCCGGCGAAGAACCCGCCGATGACCGGGCCGAGCACGCTCGACGTGCCGAAGACGGCGAGGAAGTAGCCCTGGTACTTCGCGCGCTCACGCGGCGGCACGATGTCGCCGATGATCGCGAGGGCGAGCGAGAAGAGGCCGCCGGCGCCGATGCCCTGGACGGCACGGAAGGCCGCGAGGGACGGGATCGACCAGGCGAGCGTGCAGAGCATCGAGCCGATCGTGAAGATCGTGATGGCGAAGAGGAAGAGCTTCTTGCGCCCGTAGATGTCGCCGAGCTTGCCGTAGAGCGGCGTCGCGATGGTGCTCGTGATCAGGTATGCCGTCGTGACCCAGGCCTGGCCGGCGAGGTCGTTGAGGTCGTCGGCGATGACGCGCATCGCGCTCGCGACGATGGTCTGGTCGAGGGCTGCGAGGAACATCCCCATCATCAGGCCGACGAGGATGGTGAGGATCTCCTTGTGGGAGAGCACCGGGCGCCGGTCGGGGCCCGCGCCGGCGGGTGCGTCCGCAGTGGCGTCGACCCGCGGCGGTTCGGCGGTGGTGTCGGACATGTCAGTCCTCTTTCTGCTTCTGGTCTCTGGTGGTGTCGAAGGGCATGGGGGGCGTCGGTGCACCCCGGGCCCGGAGGTTGGCGTCGAGCGCATCACCGAGCTCGCCCAACCGCGTGACGAACTCCGTGGTCACCGGTCCGTCCCAGTCGGCGAGCAGCCCCTGGAACCACGCCGCTCGGCTCGCCTGGATGCGGGCGACGGCGTTGCTGCCGTGCTCGGTCAGGGAGACGACCCAGGCGCGTCCGTCGCTCGGGTCGGCGCTCTTCTCGAGATGCCCGGTGCTGACG
Organism: Terrabacter sp. 2YAF2; assembly: GCF_052114705.1. Classification (NCBI taxonomy): domain Bacteria; kingdom Bacillati; phylum Actinomycetota; class Actinomycetes; order Micrococcales; family Intrasporangiaceae; genus Terrabacter; species Terrabacter sp. 2YAF2. Next base: position 101,186 of record NZ_JBFRFG010000008.1, on the reverse strand, counting down.
AGCGAGCTGACCTGCCGGCTGACGGTCGAGGCGTCGTTGTGCAGGGTCGTGGCGAGCTCGGAGATGCGGACGGTGCCAGCGCCCGCGACGACGAAGAGCACGGGGTATGCCGTGACGTCGACGCCGTCCTCGAGGCGGGGCGCGCTGTGCTTGGCCGCGACGAGGAGCTTCTGCACGCGCAGGAGCCCGAGGAAGACGGAGTTCGCCTGGTCCTCGGTGACGGCCATGGGATGCTCCTGGGTGTCGACTACTTGCTTGCGGCATGCAAGTATCTGTCCGGAACGTGTGGACGTCAACTTGCGTGTACAACCTTTGTAGAATGATGAGCAGGGGTCGCCACGTGAGAGGCTGGTGTGGTTGTCTGTGGACTCACGCCGGCGGGGAGGTGCGAGGATGACGGACGCGCCCAGGCCGTCCAGCAGTGTGCTGGGCGAAGGGGCCGGACTGCAGGGAGTGCCATGACGAGCGACGTTCCGATCGACCCGACGGTCAACGACACGTTCCGACAGATGTCGGCGTTGATCTACGCCGGCGCCGACTCAGGGTCGATCCACCAGTCACTCGTCGAGTCCGCCCGCCAGCTCATCGCGGGTTGCGACCGGGCGTCGTTGCTCGTGCGCACCCGCGACCGCTACGTCACTGCCGCGAGCACCGACGACATCGCCCGCCGGATCGACCAGATCGAGCTCGAGGTCGGCGAGGGCCCCTGCGTCGACGCCATCGTCTCGGAGGCGTACCAGCACGACGCGGATCTCACCGATGCCACGACCCCGTGGCCGCGCTTCACCGAGCGCATCGTCGCGGAGACGCCGGTGCGCTCGGCCATCGGCTACCGGCTGCTCCTCGACGGAGACAAGGTCGGTGCCCTCAACGTCTTCTCCGACACCCCTGGGGCCCTGACGTCCCGGTCGGCTGACGTCGGGGCCGTCATCGCCTCGTTCGCCTCCGTCGCCCTGATGGCGATCCGGGCGCGGGAGGAGGCGGCAACCCTGCGCCAGGGCCTGCAGAGCAACCGCGAGATCGGCAAGGCCGTCGGACTGCTCATGGCCGCGCACCACATCAGCGGTCAGGAGGCGTTCGAGCTGCTGCGCAGCACGTCGCAGGAGCTCAACATGAAGCTCACCCGGGTCGCCTCGCAGATCATCGACGGTCAGGAGTCCCAGTTCGGGCCGTCGGATGCCGGGGCCGCCAGAGGCGCGGCGAGCTCACCGGTCTGACCGAGACCAGCCCCGCCCCGCCCCGCCCCTACCCGCCCCGACAGGCCCCGACCAACGCCAACCCGTCGAGAGGCCACGTGTGGCCGCCCCCGACATGTCGAAAGGCCACTTCTGGTCCCCAGAAGTGGCCTTTCGACTCTCGTCCAGCGGCCACACGTGGCCTCTCGACGGTGGGAGGGTCAGGCGGAGGCCATGCCCTCGGATGACAGCTGGCGGCGCAGCTCGTCGAGGGTGCGACGGAGCAGGCGGCTGACCTGCATCGCGCTCAGACCCATGGACTCGGCGATCTCCGCCTGGGTCATGTCACCCGCGAACCTCAGCTGCACGAGCCGCTGATCACGGGCGGACAGCCGCTCCAGGGCGGTGCGCACGACGATGCCCTCGTCCAGCGCCGGGTCGGACCCGGAGTCGCCGCGGGCGTCGAGCAGGTCGAGCACGGGACGGCCGCCGTCGGCGGTCGTCGCGTCGAGGGAGGCCGGTCGCAGGTTGGTCGCCGCAACCTGGGCCTCTCGGACGGACTCGAGCGGGATGTCGAGCTCGCGGGCGAGCTCGCCGACGTCCGGGTCGTGGCCGAGTCGCTGCTCGAGCCGCGACCGGGTGTCGGTGACGAGCTGTCGACGCTCCTGCAGCTCCCGCGGGGGCCGGACGAGCCATCCGTGGTCACGGAAGTGGCGACGCAGCTCGCCGGTGATGGTCGGTGTGGCGTAGGCGCCGAACTCGGTGGGCTTGGTCATATCGAACCGCTGGATGGCCTTGAGCAGGGCCAGGAAGGCCACCTGCTCGAGGTCCTCGCGGTCGAGCCCCTTGCCGGAGTAACGATGGGCGAGGGAGCGTGCGAGCGGCATGTGCAGCTTCGCCACGGCCTCTAGAGCGTCGCTGCGCTCGGACTCCGAGTCCGAGCTGCGAAGGGTGTGGATGAGCTCTCTGGTACGCGCATCCTTGCGCGGACCCATGGACGGGTCGGTCATTTCAACTCCGATGGATCGGATCCCCGATGCGGCGCTGGCTTGACCGTCTACTCACGACGCTAGGCCGTCTGTCCCCTTTACACAAGGTGGACTTAGCTCCCGTGTGACGTCTTTGAGGTGTATAAGCCGTCCGATCCCGCTCCCGTGATCCGCCCCGACGGGACGCGCGGCGGGCAGCTGGCAGAGCTCAGTGCGTGACGACGACGAGAGACTCGAGGACCTTCCGGGCGATCTCCGCGTCACCCGTCACGGTGTAGTGGATCTCGTCCACCGAGCGACGCCCGGCCGCCCGCCGCGTCAGCGCGTCCGTCGTCAGGTGGATGGACGTGACGTCGAGCTGTTCCTCACCCTGGGGGCGGTCGTTGCCGCTGAAAAGTGCTTCGCCGTAAGGACGCCCGTCCTCACCGGTGACGATGCGCGCACCGCCGCGGGCCACGACGGGACCGCTCACGTCGAGCACGACGGCATGTCCGGCGCCGATGTCGGCGACGCGGGACGCGATGCGCGGGAGGGCCTCGAGGATGTCGGCGGTGAAGATCGCGGCGCTCGCGGAGTCGAGGTTCCCAGGCCGGTCGAGGGCTGCGCGGATGTCCTGCTCGTGCACCCACGCGTCGACGATCCGGCGGTGCAGGTGCTGGCCGAAGGTCGTGTCGGGCCCGAAGAACCCGCCGATGACGGTGTCGACATCGGCGTCGGAAGCACGCAGCTCGGCCACCCGACGGGGGTGGAACTCCGCCAGCTCGGCCACGATGTCACGTCCGGTGATGCCCCGCCGTGCCTCCACGTCCACCTCGACGAACCGCGCGAAGTCGCTGCGGACGTGGGCGTAGTCGGGCACCGTGACCCGCGGTCGCGGCAGACCGGCGAAGGACTTCTCGGCGCCGACGACGTGCGCGATCTGGTCCTTGACGGTCCAACCGGGGCACTCGGTCTGGATCTCGAAGTCCTCGTCGCGGCAGGAGTACCCGAGGTCGATGATCGACTTCACGGAGTGGTCGAACGCGTCGATCAGTCCGGTGCGGTCGTCGGGGGCGGCCGGGTGCATGGGCATGTGTTCAGAGTACTTACCCTTGAGGCATGCCAACCCTGTCGCGAGAAGGCCGAACCGGTCCAGGCACCGGCTCGACTTCGTCGGGCATACCGGGTGCGGCGCTGGTGGTGGCCGGTGTGGTCACCGTCGGCCTCGTTGCGAGTGTGATTGCCGCCCGCTACACCGGAGCGGCCGACGCCATGGCCGGTGGCCTCACCGACGCGGGCCCGGTCGTGCGCTGGGCGCTCCCGCTCGTGCGCGTCGTCCACGATGTCGCGGCCTCGCTGACGATCGGCTCCCTGCTGCTCGCCGCGACGATGATCCCGGGCCGCACCCGTGCGGAGAGCGCCGCCCCCGACGAGCCACGCCGCGCGGCGGCGTTCCGCGTCGCGACCGCGGCAGCCTTCGTCTGGGCGGTCGCGGGAGCGGTCGGCGTCGTCTTCACGTTCGCCGACGCCGCTGGTATGCCGCTCAGTGACCCGTCGTTCGCCAGCAACCTCGCCGGGTCGGTGTGGCCCATCGAGACGCTGCGCGTCGCCCTGCTCAGCACCATCGCGGCGTTCGTCGTGGCGTCTGTCGCCGCGGTGTCGCGGGCACGCTCCGTGGCCGTTGCCCTGACGGCCCTCTCGGCGCTCGGCCTGCTCGTCCTCGGACTCGCCGGTCATGCCGGCGGCTCGGCCGACCACGAGACCGCGGTCAACGCCCTGGCCGCGCACCTGCTGAGCGCCGCCGTCTGGGTCGGCGGCCTGCTGGCCCTCATCGTCCTGCGGGGCGCGCTCGGGGAGTCCCTCCCCGTCGTGGTCCGGCGCTACTCGACCGTGGCCCTCTGGTGCTTCGTCACCCTCGGCGTCTCCGGCGTCATGTCGGCGACGACGCGACTCGGGTCGTGGTCCGACCTCGCCACGCCGTACGGCGTCCTCATCCTCATCAAGGTGGTCGCCTTCTCGGCCCTCGGTGTCGCCGGTGTCGTGCACCGCCGGGTGACCCTCGACCGCATGGACAGCACCGACGCCGGCGGTGTCGCTGACGCTCGCGGCGCGCGAACCCGACTCTTCGTGCGTCTCGCCGTGGTCGAGACGCTCGTGATGGGGCTCGCCTTCGGTGTCGCGACGGCGCTGGCCCGCAGCGCGCCGCCCGTGCCCGAGACGGTGGCCAACCCGAGCAATGCCCTGTCGCTGACCGGCTACCCTGCGCCGCCCGCACCGACCGCGCTGGACTGGGTCACGGCGTGGCGGGTCGAGTGGCTGTTCCTCGCCACGGGGCTGCTCGCCATCGGCCTCTACGTCGCCGGGGTGGTCCGGATGCGGCGGCGTGGCGACGCGTGGCCCGTGCTGCGCACGTTGAGCTGGGTCGTCGGCTGGTTGCTCTTCCTCTATGCGACCAACGGCATCCTCGGCATCTACGGTCGCGTCGCCTTCTCGTGGCACATGACGTTGCACATGCTCGAGGCGATGGTCCTGCCGATCTTCCTCGTGCTCGGCGCGCCCGTAACGCTGGCGCTGCGCACGATCAAGCCCCGCCGGGACGGCACTCTCGGCCCCCGCGAGATGCTCCTCGCGATGATCCACTCCCGGCTCCTGGCCGTCGTCGGCAACCCGATCTTCGCGGCCACCTTCTTCTTCATGAGCCTCGTGGTCTTCTACTGGACACGCCTGTTCCAGCTGGCACTGGAGACGCACACGGGCCACATGCTCATGACCGCGCACTTCGTGGTGGCCGGCTACCTCTTCGCCTGGGTGCTCGTCGGGGTCGACCCCGGTCCGAAGCGGTGGAGCCCGGCGCTGCGCCTCGTCGTGCTCTTCGCCACGATCGCCTTCCACGCGTTCTTCGGGGTCGCGATGATCAGCGGCACGATGCTGCTGGGGGGCGACTTCTTCCCGACCATCGCCATCCCGTGGGTCGGCGGGCCACTGGCCGACCAGCGCTACGGCGGCGGTGTCGCCTGGGCCATCGGGGAGCTGCCGAGCCTCGTGCTCGCACTGACGGTCGCCCTGCAGTGGTTCCGCACCGACAGCGCGGAGTCGGTGCGGCAGGACCGGCGTGCCGACCGGGACGGCGATGCCGAGCTCACGGCATACAACGAGCGTCTCGCCGCTCTCGCGAAGCGCGACGCCAACCCCTCCCGCTGACCCGACTCGACCTGTGGGGTCCGCTGACCCGGACGCGGCCTGACCAGTCGGCGCCGCGCATGTGAGAGTTGGGCCATGAAGGTTGCGCTCATCCAGCTGGCCTACGGCGACGACGAGTCGGTCGCCGACCGCACCACCCGCGTCACCGACCTCGTGCGCGCCCAAGCCGGTCACGACCTCGTCGTCCTGCCGGAGCTGTGGTCGGCGGGCGGCTTCGACTACACGGCGTGGAACGAACGCGCGGAGGCAGTCGACGGACCCGTCGCGCAGGCGCTGGCCCTCGCCGCGCGGGACGCCGGCGTCACCCTGCACGGCGGCTCGATCGTCGAGCGGGCCGCCCCGGTCGAGCCCGACGGCCAAGGCCTGTGGAACACGAGCCTCGTCTTCTCGCCCGAGGGTGAGCTCGTCGCGACCTACCGCAAGATCCACCGGTTCGGCTTCGGCGAGGGTGAGCCCAGCCTCATGGACGCCGGGAATGAGCTAGTCGTCGTCGACGTGCCCGTCGCGGCCGGCGGCACGGTCCCCGTCGGCCTGTCGACCTGCTACGACCTGCGCTTCCCCGAGCTCTACCGTCGCCTGCTCGACCGGGGCGCCGAGGTCTTCGTCATCCCGGCTGCGTGGCCCCGCAAGCGGGTGGCCCACTGGACGCTGCTCGGGCAGGCGAGGGCGGTCGAGGACCAGTGCGTCGTGCTCCAGTGCAACACCGCCGGCACGCACGCGCGCCACGAGATGGGCGGTCACTCCCAGGTCGTCGACGCCACCGGGAAGGTTCTGGCCGCTGCGGGCCTTGACGAGGAGGTGCTGAGCATCGACATCGACACGGCGGCGACGCCCGAGTGGCGCCGCATCTTCCCCGTGCTGGCCGACCGGAGGCTCTCGTGACGGCCGACACCGGCTCGCTGCGCTCGCGCGTCAAGGTCCGCGCGGCCGAGCTCGTCGGACGTGGCTGGCTCAACACCGGTGGCCGGTCGCTGTCGCTCGCCGACCTGCGCGGACGCGTCGTCGTCCTCGACTTCTGGACCTTCTGCTGCGTCAACTGCCTCCACGTCCTCGACGAGCTGCGCCCCGTCGAGGCGCAGTTCCCCGACGCGCTGACCATCATCGGCGTGCACTCGCCGAAGTTCGAGCACGAGGCCGACGCCGACGCGCTCGCGGCCGCCGTCGAGCGGTATGCCGTCCACCACCCCGTGCTCGACGACCCCGAGCTCGTGACGTGGAAGGCGTATGCCGCCCGCGCCTGGCCGACGCTCGTGGTCATCGACCCCGAGGGCTACGTCGTCGCGTCGATGTCGGGGGAGGGCCACGGCCCGGGTCTGGCCTCGCTCGTCGCCGAGCTCATCGAGGAGCACGGGGCCAAGGGCACGCTCCAGCCCGGTGACGACCCCTACGTCCCGCCACCGGCGCCCGACACGGCCCTGCGCTTCCCGGGCAAGGCGGTCGCCCTTCCCGACGGGTCGTTCGTCGTCAGCGACACGGCCAACCACCAGGTCGTGCACCTCGAGGAGGACCTGCTCACCGAGCGGGCTCGCTGGGGCGGCGAGGGCCAGTTCAACGAGCCGCAGGGTGTGCTCCTCGCGACGCCCGAGATCGCCGAGAGGCTCCGGGTGGACCTCCTCGTCGCGGACTCGGTCAACCACCAGCTCAAGGGGATCCGCTTCTCCGACGGCTCGATCCACGTCGTGGCAGGCACGGGTGCACAGCTGCGCGAGCGCACGGGCGGGGGGCCTGCCCTCGAACAGGCGCTGTCGACGCCGTGGGACCTCGCGTGGCTCGCTGACCGGCTCGTCATCGCCATGGCCGGCACCCACCAGCTGTGGGCGTGGACACCCGGCGACACCCTCGAGCAGGGCCGGGTCGAGGTCATCGGTGGCACGTCCAACGAGGGTCTCGTCGACGGCCCGGCCCGCGAGGCCTGGTTCGCCCAACCGTCCGGGCTCGCAGCCTCCGCCTCGGGCGACCGCGTCTGGGTCGCGGACTCGGAGACCTCCGCGCTGCGCTCGGTGACGTCGACGCCCGAGGGGGACCTCGTCGTCGAGACCCACGTCGGCACCGGCCTGTTCGACTTCGGCCACCGCGACGGCGCCGCGGCGGACGCGCTGCTCCAGCACCCGCTCGGCGTCACCGAGCTGCCTGACGGCTCCGTCGCCGTCAGCGACACCTACAACGGGGCCGTCCGCCGCTTCGACCCGTCCACGGATCAGGTGACGACCCTCGCCCAGGGCCTCGCCGAGCCCAGTGACGTCGTCGTCGAGCGTGACCAGGAGACGGGAGGGACGCGGCTCGTCGTCGTCGAGTCCGCAGCGCACCGGCTGACCCGTGTGGCCCTGCCCGAGGCCGCCCAGCGCGTCGACGGGCCCGCCCACCGCACCCAGCGACCCCCGACGGCGCTGCCTGCCGGCGAGGTGGCCCTCGAGGTCACGTTCGTGCCGCCGGCCGGCCAGAAGCTCGACTTCCGCTGGGGCGATCCGACCCGGCTCGACGTGTCCGCCACCCCCGACGCCCTGCTCGTCTCGGGCGCCGGCCGGGCCGAGGGACTGACCCGGACGCTCGTGCTCCGCGAGGGGATCGGGTCGGGCACGTTGCACATCTCGGTCCAGGCCGCCGCGTGCGACGGCGACCCCGAGACGGGTGAGGTGCCCGAGCATGCCGCCTGTCACCTCTTCCAGCAGGACTGGGGGATCCCGGTCGCCCTCGACCCGACCGCCGGTGCCACACTGACTCTCGACCTCCGCGGGGTGCAGGCGGGCGACTAGCGCGCCCGACCCGGCGCGGACGACACCGAGCGGACGAGGCGGCAGACGTGGCACGACAGGCATCTGGTGGTGGCGGCCGCTCCGTCCTCTCGGCCGTGTGCGGGCTGCTGGCCATCGTGCTGCTCCCCGTGTCGCTCGTGGGGTTCTGGGCCGCCGTGCTGCTGACCCGCACCGATGTCTTCGTCGAGGAGCTGCGGCCCGTCGTCGCCAAGCCGCAGGTCCAGGAGGCGCTCACCGACGGTCTCGTGCAGGGCGTGCTCGGCGCCGTCGACCTGCAACCCGCGATCGAGAAGGCGCTCGAGGTGCCTCTCCGCGCCCAGGCCGCTGCTCTCGTCGCCAGCCCTCAGGTCGCGGACGCCTGGACGAACGGCATCCGTGCCGTGCACACCCAGTTCATCAATGTCATGCAGGGCCGTGCCGACACCCGGCTCGACGACCAGGGACGGGTCTCGGTGGCCGTCACCATCCCCGTCCCGGCGCTCACCTCCACCCTCGAGCAGGCCGGAGTTCCGAATGCCGGCTCGCTGGCGCCGGTCGTGACGATCCCCCTCGTCAAGGCCGCCGACCTGCAGAACGCGCAACAGGCATACCGCATCGCCGGCGCCTGGGGGCCGTGGGCGCCGCTGGTCGTCGCGGCTCTGGCACTGCTGTCCATCGCCCTGGCCCGGCGCTGGCRCACGGCGACGACGCTCGTGGCTCTCGGCTGGATCGTGACGGCACTGGCGCTCGCGCTCGTCGTCATGATGGCGAGGGAGCCGCTGATGGGACGCGTCGACCCGGAGGTGGCGCGCACCATCGCCGACGCCGCCTACGGTCTCGCCGCGCGAAACCTCTACTACGAGATCGCGATCGCGGTCGGCGTGGGCGTCGTCATGCTCCTCATCTCTTCGGTCACGCTCGCCGTCGGGCGGCGGCGCTCCCACTGACCCCGGTCGCCCAGGGCAGCCGACCGGTCGGGCGTGGGCGTTCTGCGATGGGCGGGTATGGGGTGGCAAAGGTGCGCATTCAGGGCGTACCCCAGCCAAGGAGAGCGCATGGGTATCGGACTCGGGATCTTCCTGCTCGTCGTCGGAGCGATCTTCTACTTCACCAACATCGACTCCAGCGTCCTCAACCTGGGCAGCGGCACAGGCAACACGATCGGCATCATCCTCATGGTCGCCGGTGCGCTCGCGATCATCCTCGCGCTCGTGCTCAACGCCCAGCGCGCCCGGACGCAGCACACCGTCGTCACCGAGCGCCGTGGTGCGCCTGATGTCGTCGAGCGTCGCGTCGAGGGCGACGACGTCGTCGAGCGGCGTGTGGAGCGTCGCGAAGAGACCCTCTGAGTCGCGAGGCTCGGGCTCGTCCCGGCTGAGGCCGGGTCCCTCCACCCAGCGACTCGACGGCGGTCTGAGCAGGGGAACTCACCTGCTCGGGCCGCCGCTCGTGCTTCGATGAGACGTGAGCCAGACGCGCGCCGCCGCGGCGCCCCGCACGGCGTCCGAGATCCACGCCGCGACCCCTGCCGACCGTGATCGGTGGGTCGACACCCTCCGCGTGGGCTCGCTGCTCGTGGTCATCCTCGGCCACTGGCTCATGGTCGCGATCACCCCTGCCGGGCAGATCACCAACGCGCTCGCCGTCGTGCCGGCGCTCCAGCCGCTGACCTGGCTGCTCCAGGTCATGCCGCTCTTCTTCCTCGTCGGTGGGGTCGCCCACGCACACACGCTCGGGTCGCTCGAGCGGGGCCGGCCAGCCGGTCCGGGCAGGTATGCCGCGTTCTTCCGGGCGCGGGCCGCGCGCCTCCTGCGCCCCACCCTCGTCTTCCTAGGAGTCTGGGTCCTCCTCGGCGTCGTCGCCGACCTGTCCGGTCTCACCTCGCGGCCGGGTGACGCGGGGCGGCTCGCGCGCGACGCGCTCGTCATGGTGCCCCAGCTGCTGTGGTTCGTCGGGATCTATCTCGGCGCCTGCGCCTTTGCCCCCGTGATGCGCGACCTGCACCGGCGCTGGGGACTTTGTGTCGTCAGGGTGCTCGTCGCGCTGGCGTGCATCGTCGACGTCGTCCGTTTCGGAGGCGGCCCCGAGCTCGTCGGCAACCTCAACTTCGCACTCGTGTGGCTGGCCCTGCACCAGCTCGGGTTCGCTTGGCGCGACGGCCTTCTCACGACTGGGCGCGGATGGGTCATGGCCGTCGTCGGCTTCGGGGCGATGGGCCTGGCCATAACGTTCGGCCCCTACCCGACATCGATGGTGGGGTTGCCCGGCGAGGCCGTCTCCAACATGGCGCCCCCCACGGCAGCCCTGCTCGCCCAGGGCGTCGGCATCTGCGGACTCGCCGTGGTGCTGCGGCCCCTCATGGCACGCGTGCTCGGCAGGCCGAGGGGCTGGCGGGCGGTGGTCGTGGCCGGCCCCTTCGCCATGACCGCCTTCCTCTGGCACCTCACCGGGCTCATGGCGGTGCTGCTGGCGGTGCGGAGCGTGGGGATCAGCCAGCCGGCCGTCGCGTCGTGGGCGTGGTGGCTGACGCGGCCGCTGCTGTTCGCGGTGCTGGCTCTCGTGACCGGTGTTCTCGTCGTCGTCTTCGTGCGCTTCGACCGTGGGGCGCGTGCGGCGGGGGCGGTCCCCGAGGAGCGCCGCCGCTGGGTCGACCCGGTCGCCGCGGTGTCGGCGGGTGTGCTCTTCTTCGGGATCCTCATCATCTCGATCGTCGGGATGGACGTGCTCGGCAACAGGCCCGTCTTCTTCCTCGTCGGCGACGTCACCCCGATCGTCGGGATGGACGTGCTCGGCAACAGGCCCGTCTTCTTCCTCGTCGGCGACGTCACCCCGATCGTCGGGTTCGCCGTCCTTGCTGCCGGCCTGCTCCTCCTGCGCACCACCCGCCCCGCCCGGCACCGAGCCCCCGCCGCCGTCTGACCCCCGCCGACCGCAACACACCCGGCTGTCGTCAGGTGGCGGCGGTTGCAACCCGTGTGAGTTGGCCATTGCCGGGTGTGTTGCGGGTGGGGCGGGAAACCCGATGGCACGGCGGGGACGCCGGGCCCTACCGTCGAGGCATGGAGACGAGGCTCATCGACGTGCACGACGACTCGGAGTGCACCCGCGCCTACGAGGTCATCTGTGCCAGCAAGGGACACGAGCGGCCATGGAACGAGCCCCCGTCGCTGGCCGAGACGCTCGTCGAGTGGCGTCACGTGGACCAGGCCGAGCGGATGGAGATGTGGGGCGCCTTCCTCGCCGGGGAGCTCGTCGGCGTCGCGACGCTGTGGCTGCCGATGGAGGACAACACCTCGATGACGTGGTTCGACGTCCAGGTCGACCCGCCCCACCGCCGGTGTGGCGCCGGCACGGCTCTTGTCGAGCGGGTGCTCGGCCGGGCCCGTGACGAGGGCCGCGCCTCGGCCATCGTCGACTTCCTCGTCCCGCCCGACTCTGACGGCCACGGCTACCGTCGGTTCGCCGAGCGCCATGGCTTCCACCTCAGCAACACCGAGATCATGCGACACCTCGAGCTGCCGGTCGCGGACGACCTCCTCGATCGCCACGCGGATCACGCGCGTCCGCTCTGGGAGGACACGTATCGTCTCGAGACCCACGTCGGGGGAGTGCCCGAGCACCTGCAGAAGTCGCTCTGCTCCGTCATGAACCAGCTCGCCGTCGACGCCCCGACCGGCGACATCGAGTTCGAGGAGGAGTCGCTGACCCCGGCCCGCTACGAGGAGTACCTAGAGGTCTTCCGGCAGCAGGGTCGGGTGCGCCTGACCACCGTCGCCGTGCACCGGTCGACGGGTGACGTCGTCGCCTACACCGACCTCATGCTGCCGTCCGGCGCCCCCGGAATGGCTTGGCAGTGGGGCACCCTCGTGCACCGCGAACACCGGGGCCACCGGCTCGGGATGGCGGTCAAGGTCGAGAACCTCCGGCGCCTGCAGGCCGACCACCCCGAGCGCCGGCGCGTGGTCACCGGCAACGACGACACGAACTCATGGATGGTCTCGATCAACGAGGACCTCGGATTCCGCGTCGTAGAGCTCTGCCCCGCCTACCACCGCGTCGTCTGAGGCATCCAGTCCCGGCACACCTCACGCGACCGTGGCGCCGGCGAGGCGCCGGCCGGTGATCGGGCCCGCGATCCGTCACGACACCCAGCCGCGGCGTACCGCGATGACCCCCGCCTCGAAGCGGCTCTCCGCGTGCAGTGCGGTCAAGGACGCTGACACCAGACGTCGGACAGTGCGTACCGAGATCTGCAGACGACGAGCGATGGCTTCGTCCTTCTGTCCCTGCGCGAGGAGCGCGACCACCTGTCGCACTCGCGCATCACTGAACTCATCACCCTCCGCCGGGCTCCGTTCGGCCAGGACCGGGGCGGAGGCGTGCCACACCGCGTCGAACAAGGCCGTGATGGGCGCGACGAGGTCGGGGTCCATCATGACGAGCGCACCGGGGGCTTGCGCACGCGACACGATCGCAACGGTCTCGTCGACGATGACGAGTCGTTGTGGGGGTGCCGGATGGGAACGGACCTGCACCCCGCGCCCGGCCTGACCGGTGAGGTGGTCGCGCCAGTGTCGGGACTCCAGGGACGTGTCCGAGACGATCGCTCGTAGCGGGATCCCTCGACTGAGCAGCTCGTTGTCGAGCCGGGCGGAGGGCCCGATCGCCTCGGGGGGCACGGCGTCTCCGGGAAGCATGAAGGAGACCTTGCGCGTCCCCGAACGAGCGAGCTGGAAGAGCCGGGACGTGACGACCGCAGGGTCGTCGATCTGCTCGACGAACCCGCCCGAGTCGCGCAGGCTCCGGCTGGCGACGAAGGCCTCGACGAGCTCGCCGAGGTCCTCTCTGGCCCGGCCCACCCTGCGCTGGCACTCGGAGATCCGCGCCTCCTCCGCGGCGAGCAGCACCTCGAGGGCCTGCTCGGGCGGAATGGCGAAGTAGGGACCGCCGCCCGGGCCGGCGTTGACCAGCATGAGCTCCGCGAGGACCGTCAGCTCGGCGCGGGCCGCCTCCGCGGACAGCCCGACGTGAGCAGCCAGCTCGTCCAGATCGGCCGTCGGCTTGTCGAGCATGACCCGGTACACGGCCTCCGTCGTGGCGGGCACCCCGAACATCTCGAGCATGCGGATCCTTCCCCTGACTGATCCTGTTCGCGGGCGAGAATAGCCGTACGACGGCCCCCGCGCACAGGTCTGGGAGGGAAGGCGCTCACGGACGTGGCCGAAACCGGCCACGTCCGTTTTGTGCCCGCGTTTGTCCGTGCGAGGTCCCTGCGTTCCGTCCACGCTCGACCCGACGGGCAGGCCGCCCGTCCCCGCCCCTCTGCAGGGAGATAGACCATGCCTGTTCCGCCCGTCACCACATCCGTCGCGACCGGATCTCCCGCGCTGCTGACACGTCGGCTCTCGAGAGCGACCTGTCGGAAGCGCCTGAGCCTCCTGCTCTGGTCCTGGCCGGACCTCGTCCTGTGGTGGCCCTTCGTCGTCCGGCCGTCCTGAGCCCGGAGGTGGACGCGCCTCGAGGCTGCCGTGGCAGCAACCGGACATGGCCCGAGGTGGACGTTCCGGAGCGTTGAAGCGGCCTCCCGGAGACCCATACGTTCGCCTTGCGTCGCCACCCCGGGGACGTGTCTACACATCTCTAGCCCTCGAAAGGGCTTGGACGACAGGGGATTTCACATGTTTGGAGTCAAGAGACTCGGAATGGTTCTCGGGGGAGCGGCGGCAACAGCCGCCCTGCTCGTCGGGACGGGCGGGTCGGCCCAGGCGGCATCGTCGGACAACTACTGGAACGTGCCCTACGGCCAGCTGTACGTGTCGGCGTACGAGTGCAACACCTACCTCACGTCATGCAGCTGGTACACGAAGGTCCAGCTGCGTAACAACGGCGGCAGGATCATGGACAGCATCACCAACACCACGAAGATCTACGCCAACGGCATCTCGGCGTCGGTCACCATCTCCAAGGACCAGCCCAGCGCGACCATCACGGGCAACCAGACGAGCATCGGCCAGGTGCGCTGGACCAAGTACGTGTCCAACCTCGTCGAGCTGAGCGGCGAGGCTCGGCCCTCGTGGACCGCAGTGGGCATCACCACCGAGGCCTGCCTCACCGGCAACGGGCCCGCCGGTTACGGCTCGGTCAGCGCGAAGTGCGCCAAGATCGGGCTTTGGTGAGTCTTCGCCCTTCACGCACGGCCTTCCGGGTCGTGCCGCTTCTCCTGGCGCTTGCCGTCACCGCCGCCTGCACACTGCAGGTCGGCGGGGGCGGCAAGCCCTCGGCACTGACGCAGTACGTGGGGGCCAACGGCCTGCTGGCGGATCCCGTCGCCACGATCCATCGGCCCTCGCTCCAGGTGACGCTCGACCGCCTCTGGGCAGCCCGCCTGCTCGGGGTGCCGGCGAAGCACGCGCCGGCGGCTGCGATGGTCGAGAGCCTGGCGGCCGACGCCGACCCCGTCGAACGCGCGAGTCTGCAGCTGCGCTGGGCGGCGTACCGAGAGGACGCCGAGGGGGTCCGCCACGCGCTCGACGGCCTGCGCGACCTCTGTCGCACCGCGTCGCTCGATGCCACCTGTGCCCCGACGGTCAGGTCGGTGCGGGCCTTTCTCCAGGTCACCCGGTCGAGCCGCCTCGCCGACGTGGACCGCGCCTTTCCCGAAGCCCGGCCCGCCGCCTGCTCCGGACCGGGCAAGACGCTCGCAGAGCTGTTCCAAGCTGCCACCTGCGGCAAGGCCGTGACGCGGGAGCAGCTGGACGCCGTCCTGTCCGGACCCGACGGCAACACACTCGACAGTGACGAGCTGTGGGCCGCAGCGGTCATCGCGCGCGAGTCGGGGATCGATGCAGCGGCACTGCGCGAGAAGGTCGAGGCCGCGCTCGACGAGAGCCAGGTGCAGGGCATCTACTTCGACGAGACCCCGGCACAGGGCACCTTGCTCACCACGTGGGCGCTGCTCCACCTGGCCGGACCGGATCGACGAGGTCTGGACACGGCGAAGCTGGAGACGGCCGTCCGCGGCGAGGACACGGGCGGTGCGCCGGATCGCGTGATGCTCGCTCGCGCCGGGCTGGCGTTGTTGCACGGTCAGAGTTCGCCCGCCCGCGGGGGGCCACTGCGGATGGCAGATCCTGACGGGCCCTACAACCCCTTCATCGCCATGGCGGCCCGGGACTCCGGTGACCTCTCGCTGGTGTCGATGGCCTTCACGCAGCAGGCGGCCCGCGGCAGCGCCACGGCGTTGGCCTCGTGGGCCATCACGCAGCGCGTGCTGACCGGCAAGCCCGTGACGCTGACCAGCGCGGACGTGAAGCAGATCGTGTCGCTCGCGAAGGACGCGGCCGACAAGGACGCTCCGGTCCTCGACCAGCTGAGCGCGACCGCGCTCAGCGCTGCCGGTGAGAAGACCGACCCGCCGGAGCTCGTCTCCGGTTGTGGGGGAGCTGCCTGGCTGATATCAACGCGAGGCACGTGCGACATCCGCGCGTCTCTCCTCGCAGACCTCTACCACGAGTTCACGACCAGACAGGGACCCCGATGACCACAGCCCCAGCCGTCGCGCTGAGGGGTGTCAGCGCTGCCCACGGCGACACCCGGCGACGCCCGATCGACCTGGACGTGGATCCCGGCTCGCGCGTCTGGATCAGCGGTCCGTCGGGGGTGGGCAAGACGTCCCTCCTGTACGTCGTCGGCGCGCTCACCCGAGCCGTCAGCGGCACCGTCACGATCGGAGGGCAGGTCGTGGGCAGCGTTCGTGAGGCCGACCTGGTCCGTCGCCAGCACGTCGGCTTCGTCCTGCAGGATGCCCAGCTCGTCGAGCACTGGTCGGTCCGGCGCAACCTCGCGACGATGGCGGGCGAAGACCGTTGTCCCGACGCCGTCGCACGGCTCTCGGGCTGGGGCGTGGAGGTCGAGGGTCGGCAGCCGCGCTCTTTGTCCGGTGGCGAACGGCAGCGGGTCGTCACCGCCGGGGCGCTGGCGAAGGGCGCGGCCGTCATCGTCGCGGACGAGCCGACCTCGAGCCTGGACGAGACGGCGCGCGACTCCGTGATGGCGGCATTCCTCGACGCGTCGCAGACGGGCGCAGCCGTCGTGGTGTCGAGCCACGATCCTGCGTGGGCCGAGTGGGCCACCGTGCGCGTACGACTGGGAGGCTCCGATGCGTGAGCAGACCCTCGGCAACGCCTGGGCGAACGTCACCGGCCGGCGGGTCGCGTCCCTGACGACGATCGTCATCGTCTCGAGTCTCATGGCGGCCCTCGTGGCGCTCCTCGTGCCGCTGCACGACGTCCGTGCGAACCTCCGGGCGCAGTACGACGACCCCAGCTGGCGGTCGACCTTCCTGGTCGAGGGCATCGCCGGGGCGTCCGAGCCGATGGGTCCAGCCGAGATCGGCGCACTCGGGCACGAGCCGGGCGTCACCTCGGTCACGCCGGTCGAGACGGCTCAGGGACCGTCAGGGGACGACGTGGTGCAGCTGCGCACCTATGTGCCCGTGCTCGACGTACCTGTCGTGCAGGGACGCACCCCGCGAGCCGGTGCCTGCGAGGCGCTGGTCAGCCGTGACGTCGCCGGGGCGCAGCTGGACGCCCCGATGACGGTCGGTCTCGACGCCGGAGGTCAGGCTGCCGGGCACTCGGTCGAGCCGCTCGTCGTGGGCATCATCGACCGCAGCTATCCCCTCGTCAACGGCGCGACGGTGCTGACGACGTGCGAGCTGCCGCACCAAGCTGCCGCCAGCCAGCTCGTCGTCACCACGCAGGACGGACGACTCCCGAACAAGTATGTCGCGCAGTCGCTCTCCGCTGCTGCGGCCGGGGCCATGGACGCCTCACAGAGCACCGGCATCATCGGGCTCATCGCGTTGCTCCTCGGCGTCGTCTCGTTCTTCGTGCTCGCATCGGTCACCCGGTGGAGCGTCCGCTCCAGGCTGGGGGAGTTCGTCACCCTCCGGGTCTGGGGCCGGTCCCGACGCGCAGTGGTTGGCATGGTCGGAGTCGAGCAGACGATCCTGGCCCTCGCCTCGGCTCCGATCGGCATCGGGCTCGGCACGGTCCTGGCGTGGCTGCTCATGCGTTCCGGCGGCCCGTCGAGCCTCGTCGACCCGGCGGCAGGCATCGGCGTGGCCGCCCCGTCCGCCTGGACGGTGGCTGTCGCATGCGGCGGATTCCTCCTGGCGCTCGTCTGCCTCACCGTCCTCCCCGTGGTGCGAGCCCTGGCTCCGGACGTCGCCTCACTGCTGCGGCGCCGGGGAGAGTGACACGGTCCAGTGGCCGACAGCAGTGAGTCCCCACCGAAGGCCGGCGGGGACTCACTGCTGTGCTGCGTCGTGTACAGGCGCTTGTGGACGCCTCAGAATGCCGACTCGGGCACGTCCATGAGGTCGTTGTCGGTGGCCTCGGCGATGGCGCGCTCGGCGGCGAGCTTCGGCAGGACGTTCTTGGCGTAGAAGGAGGCTGCCGCGACCTTGCCGCGGTAGAAGTCCGCGTCCTTGCCGGTGGCGCCGCCGTCGAGGGCCTTCTGCGCGACCTCGGCCTGGCGCAGCAGCAGCCAGCCGACGACGAGATCGCCGGCCGCGAGGAGCAGGCGCGTCGTGTTCTGGCCGACCTTGTAGAGGTTGGCGGCGTCGCCCCCCATCCGTGGGTCGCTCTTGACGAGGTCGCCGATCATGTGGCCGACGATGCCCTGGACGTCCTCGAGGGCCTTGCCGAGCAGCTCGCGCTCCTTGTCGAGCGAGCCGCCGAGGTCCTTGGCGAACTCCTGCATCTGGCCGGCGACGAGCTGGAGGGCCTGGCCCTTGTCCCGCACGATCTTGCGGAAGAAGAAGTCGAGGCCCTGGATGGCGGTCGTGCCTTCGTAGAGCGTGTCGATCTTCGCGTCACGGACGTACTGCTCGATCGGGTAGTCCTGCAGGAAGCCCGAACCGCCGTAGGTCTGGAGCGACTCCGTGCCGAGCAGCACCCAGGCGCGCTCGGACCCGAGGCCCTTGACGAGCGGGAGCATGAGGTCGCTGATCCGGTTGGCGATCTCGGCGGCCGAGCCCTGCTCGAGCGGGGCGGCCGGGTTGCCGGACTGGGCCTGGCTGACCGCGTCCTGCTGGCTCGCGGTGTAGAGGACGAGCGCGCGCAGGCCCTCGGCATACGCCTTCTGGAGCATGAGCGAGCGCCGGACGTCGGGGTGGTGGGTGATGGTCACGCGCGGCGCCGACTTGTCGGTCATCTGCGTCAGGTCGGCGCCCTGGACGCGCTCCTTGGCGTACTCGAGCGCGTTGAGGTAGCCGGTCGACAGGGTGGCGATCGCCTTGGTGCCGACGAACATTCGGGCGTTCTCGATGACCTTGAACATCTGCGCGATGCCGTCGTGGATGTCGCCGAGCAGGGTGCCGACAGCAGGTGCGTGCTCGCCGAACGTCACCTCGCACGTCGTGGAGACCTTGAGGCCCATCTTGTGCTCGACGTTGGTGACGTGGGCGCCGTTGCGCTCGCCGAGCTCGCCGGTCTCGAGGTCGACGTGGAACTTCGGGACGATGAAGAGGGACAGGCCCTTGGTGCCCGGACCGGCGCCCTCGGGGCGCGCGAGGACGAAGTGGACGACGTTGTCGACCAGGTCGCTCTCGGCCGAGGTGATGAAGCGCTTGACGCCGGTGATGTGCCACGTGCCGTCGGGCTGCTGGACCGCCTTGGTGCGGCCGGCGCCGACGTCGGAGCCGGCGTCCGGCTCGGTCAGCACCATCGTCGTGTGCCAGGCCTTGTCGACGATGTGCTTGGCGAGCTTCTTCTGGTCGTCGTTGCCGAGGTGCCACAGGAGGTTGGCGAAGGAGTAGCTGGCCGTGAACATGTGGACGGCCGGGTTGGCGCCGCAGACCATCTCGGCGACGGACCAGCGCAGCGATGCCGGGACGACCATCCCGCCGAGCTCGGCCGGGACGTCGAGGTTGCCCCAGTCGCCGTCGACATAGGCCTTGAACGAGCGCTTGAACGAGTCGGGCATCGTCACGGTCTGGCTGGTCGGGTCGTAGACCGGCGGGTTGCGGTCGCTGTCGAGAAGGCTCGCAGCGAGCTCGTTCTCGGCGAGCCGTGACACCTCGCGGAGGATGTCCTTCGCGGCGTCGACGTCGACGTCGGCGTAGATGCCGTGCCCGAGGACGTCCTGCCGGTTGAACACCTCGAAGAGGTTGAACTCGAGGTCGCGCACGTTGCTCTTGTAGTGGCCCATCCGGGACCCTCCGCGTTCTGTCGCTCGTCGTGCGCCCGCGCCTTCGTCGGGGCGGACGCGCCAAGTTACTGGCCGGTCACTTCCATGATGCTACTCACGGGTAACGATCGCAAGGGTGGAAGGTCACGGTTGCGACACACCGTCCGTCCGGGGACGTATGCCGCATGCCGCCCCGGGGACAGCAGAAGGGCCCGGTCGTGGTGACCGGGCCCTTCTGATCTGGAGCAGGCGGCACGAATTGCACGTACGTCTTCCTTCTGGAAGAAGGCTGTTCTGCTACTGAACTACGCCTGCGAGGCGTCGCCCACCGTAGCAACAGACAGGGTGCGTCGTCCAAATCCGCCGCGCCGCTCCTACGATCCGTCGCGAACGCGGCGGGCGAAGGCCGACGACCGGGCTCGCAGCTCGGCGACACGCCGGTCCACGAGCGCCAGCGGGTCGAGCCCGCCCTCCATGCCGTTCGGCATCCGCCGGACGTGCGCCGAGCAGCTGAAGTCGGCGTGCACGAGCGTGCCGAGGCTGTTGCCGTCGCGACCGGCGGCGCCGGCACGCCTGGCGACGAAGAGTGACACCTCGTTGGTCGCGAACGCGTCCTCGCACCAGGCGCACATGGCGCTGGCCTTGCGCGTGCGCTGGGCGGTGCGCAGGAGGAAGCCGACCGGTTCGTCGTCGACGGGGACCACGGCATACGCCCGCTGGGGGTTGCTGCTGTCGACCCAGCCGAGCAGGTCGAGCTCCTCCCAGCGGTCGCCGAGCGTCTCGAGGTGTCTGGGGAGCGGTGCCTGCTTGGCCTCACGCCGGGAGGCGTTGACGAAGGAGGCGCGAATCTCGTTCTCTGTCAATGGTTTCACGGTCAGTACCTGTCAGTCGGGCAGGACCGGATGACCCGGTCAGCCAGGATGGGGGAGGTGGCGCGGGACCGTGACCGCTGAGCAGGCCATGACGGCCACCCACCTCTCCGCGGGCCACCCCGCCGACAACTGACGCGCTCCCGGACGGAGCGGCATCCATCATGCGTCAGGGCGCCGTGGGGGTCCACCCATTA
Source organism: Terrabacter sp. 2YAF2 (assembly GCF_052114705.1). Taxonomy (NCBI): domain Bacteria; kingdom Bacillati; phylum Actinomycetota; class Actinomycetes; order Micrococcales; family Intrasporangiaceae; genus Terrabacter; species Terrabacter sp. 2YAF2. The sequence goes on along the minus strand of NZ_JBFRFG010000008.1, from coordinate 80,851 downwards.
ACTGCGGGGATGTCGCCAACGGCTTTGGGCCACGGATCTGGCCGGGACCGCCCTGCGGTTGGGTGACGGGTCGAATCGGATCGGTCGGAGCGAGCGACGGGAATCGAACCCGCGTATCCAGCTTGGGAAGCTGGCGCTCTACCATTGAGCTACGCTCGCACGGGCCGCCGAAGGTGCCCCGCAAGGGGCCGTGAGCGGCACGCGGCGCCAGTGTAGCCGACGCCGTGCCAGTACCAAGACCACGACCCCAGGGGCCGAAACCGTCATGGATCTCGCCAAGCAGACCGCCTTCGTCGAGCACGTCCGCGAGCGTGGGGGAGCCAGCGCGCAGGTCGCCGTGACCCTCGAGCAGTTCTTCGACGGCAACGACTGTGAGTGGTCCATCGCGCCGAACCGACCCGAGGACCTGCCGCTCGAGACGGTGCGGCGAGTGCTGCTCGAGCTGCGCGAGCACCCGGAGGTCCACGACGTGCGGGTCGAGCTCGACGTCCTGGAGTTCCAGGACTTCCCGCACGACGAATGGCCCTATGCGAGTGGGGTGGCCGTCATCACGACGCTGGAGCCGGAAGAGGTCGACGCCATGACGATCGATGCCGACACCGAGTCGAGCGGCGGCCCGGCCGCAAAGGCGGACTGGCTCGTCGACGGACCGACCGTGCCCGACGGGCACCACTACGTCGGTGTGTGGTGGGACTGATGGTCGACCTCGTGGAGGGTGAGATCGAACAGGTCACCGACGCCCTCTGCTACCACGGCGAGGGCCCGGTCTGGTCGGCGACGTGGGGCGGCCTGCGGTGGGTCGACATGTTCGCCGGCGATGTGCTGTCCCTCCGCGAGGACGGCGCCGTCGACCGGATGCACGTCGGCGACGTCGCCGCCTTCCTGCGGCCGCGCACCAGCGGCGGGTGGGTGGTCGCGACCGAGCGCGGGCTGGCGCGCACCGACGAGGCGGACGGAATCCCCACCCCGTGGTTCGACCTGTGGGACGACCCGTCCGTGCGGATGAACGAGGGCGGCGTCGACGGCCTGGGCCGCCTGTGGGCGGGGACGATGGGCTACGACCGGGTGCCCGGCAGTGCGCGCCTCTACCGGGTCGACCCCGCCGGCAGCGTCGCGCTCGTCCTGCCCGGCGTGACGATCTCGAACGGCATCGACCTCTCGCCGGACGGACGGCTCGCCTACTACGACGACACCCCCACGGGCCGCACGGACGTCTTCGACGTCGTCGACGGCGAGCTGGTGAACCGGCGGACCTTCGTCTCCCACGACGTCGGCCACCCCGACGGGCTCACCGTCGACAGCGCCGGCAACGTCTGGGTCGCCCTCAACGGAGCCGGACGCGTGCGCTGCTTCTCCCCGTCGGGCGAGGTGCTCGCCGAGGTGACGCTGCCCGTGCGCCTCATCACCGCCTGCACGTTCGGGGGCGACGACCTGCGTGACCTCTACGTCACGACGTCCCGCGAGAACCTCGAGGACCCCGAGCCCGAGGCGGGCGCGCTCTTCCGCGTCCGCGTCGCCGTGCCGGGTCTTCCGGTGCGCGCCTTCGCCGGCTGACGAGCGGCCGACGGCCACCGAGGGCGTATGCCGTGTGCCGGGGTCCCGCGATCAGCTGGGCTCGGGCATCCCGCCGTCGGTGGACGGCCCCAGGACCGCGACGGAGCGGGCGGCCCGCGGGACCCGGCCGGACGGCATACCCGGTCGGGCGCCGTCGAGGGCATCCTCGTCTCGCGAGCCCACGCCCAGCAGGCTCCGGGTGAGCCGCTGAGCGTCCGACAGCAGCTCGTCGAGCGCGAGGCCGAGGTGCTCGTCCGACGGCGGCTCGTCGCTGAGCGCCGCGGCCAGGACCGCGCGCCGCACGAGCTCCTTGGCGAACGACGCGGTCGTCCCCTCGGCCCGTGAGGCGGCGGCCGAGATCGCCTCGGCGCCGAAGAGGTGGCCGCCGTAGAGGCGGAGCAGCTCGCGGCGCCCCTCGGCGTCGGGCAGCGGGATCTCGGCGGCGAGGTCGACCCTGCCCGGACGCTGCGACAGCGCGACCTCGAGGTCCTCGACGCGGTTCGTCGTGAGGATGAAGGCGACGTCTGCGTCGGCGTCGAGGCCGTCGAGGGCGTCGAGCACCTCGAAGAGCAGCGGCGAGGCACCCATCGGAGCGAACGACCGGTCCTCGGCCACGAGGTCGCAGTCTTCGAGCACGACGATGGCCGGCTGGTGCGCGCGGGCGACCTTGGCGGCGTCGTGGATGAAGCGCAGCGAACCCCCGCTCAGCAGCACCGCCGTCGTGCCCGGCGTCGCAGAGAGCAGGTGGCGCACCGTGTGCGTCTTGCCCGTGCCGGGAGGACCGTAGAGCAGGACGCCGCGCTTGAGGTGCTGGCCGTGGGCGACGAGGCGCTCGCGCTGCTCGCCCATGCCGATGACGTGACGCGCCACCCGGCCGAGCACGCCGTCGGGCAGCACGACCGCGGCGGCGTCGACCGTGGGGCGTTCGATGAAGGTCACGCCGGCGAGGCCGGGGCCGTAGGGGTCCGAGCCGAACGTGACCACCTGTCCCCGGATGACGCTGCGCTCGTCCATGAGCGCCTGCACCCGGGCCATCAGGGCGTCCGAGAGCTCGCGGTCCTCGGCGACGACCTCGATGGTGCCGGCCTCCCGGCCGAACTGCCGGTTCATGCCCTGCTGGCGGACGGCGACCGGACGCCCCTCGAAGGTGAAGAGCCGGATGCCGGACGTCACGACCTGCCGCTGGTCGTCCGTGCCGGGCCCGGTGGGCATCCGGTCGTAGTCGACCTGGCCGACCGCCATCCCCGGCCCGTGGAAGCGCTGCACGAGGTCGCCGAGCGACATGTGGTGGCGGGCGTCCCCGGCGATGCCGATGATCGTGGCGTCCGGGTCGGCGGCCATGACCTCGGACAGGGCGATGTCCGCGTCGACGAGCCGATGGGCCGGGACCGGCGCCCCGACGACGGCGAGCAGGTGCGGCTCCACCCCGAGGTGCTCCTGCAGGGCCTCGGACAACCGTCGGCCGCCGTCGGCGCCCGGCAGCTCCTCGAGGATCCGCCGCAGGACGGTGTGGAAGTCGGCGAGCAGCGCGTCGCCGCGACCTGCGCCGTTGTTGTCCGAGGAGGTGGCGGGCGTCAAGGGGTCCATGACGTGACGATAGGGCGCCGCGACGTCCGCGTGGCAGGAGTCGCCGGGCGAATTCGGCGGGGCGTTATAGCCTCGTGCCGTGCTGCTCTCCGACAAGGACATCCGGGCCGAGATCGCTGCCGAGCGTGTCGTGCTCGACCCGTGGGACCCGCAGATGGTCCAACCGTCGAGCGTCGACGTCCGGCTGGACAAGTTCTTCCGGCTCTTCGACAACCACAAGTACCCCTACATCGACCCTGCGGCCGAGCAGCCCGACCTGACGCGGCTCGTCGAGGTCACGTCCGAGGAGGACGGGTTCGTCCTGCACCCGGGGGAGTTCGTCCTCGGCTCGACGCTCGAGACCGTGACGCTCCCCGACGACCTCGCTGCGCGGGTCGAGGGGAAGAGCTCGCTCGGCCGGCTCGGCCTGCTGACCCACGCGACGGCCGGCTTCGTCGACCCGGGATTCTCCGGCCACGTCACCCTCGAGCTGTCCAACGTCGCGACCCTCCCGATCATGCTCTACCCGGGCATGAAGGTCGGCCAGCTCTGCTTCTTCCGGCTCAGCTCGCCGGCCGAGAACCCCTATGGCTCAGCGGCGTACGGCTCGCACTACCAGGGTCAGCGCGGCCCGACGGCGAGCCGGTCGTTCGCCAACTTCCACCGCACACCGGTGTGAGCGCTCCACAGGCACCCGCCGGCGCTGCCGGCGACGCGCCGCCCGTGGAGCCGGGGAGCGGCACTGCGGGCGAGCGGGCGAACGTCAGTGGCGATCACTCCGGAATGCCGCTCGCGTCCCTCATCTGGGACGCGCAGCCCGCAGATGCCACCGTCGTCGCCCTCGTCATGCACGGCGGAGCCGTCGAAGGCCACGAGCTCAACCGTGCGTGGTCCCACAACGTCGCGCGGCTCGTCCCGTTCGCTCGCGCACTGAAGAAGGTGCCGGGCCCGCTCGCCGTCGCGCGGCTGCGGTTCCGGGTCCGCGGCTGGAACGGCGACGCGATGCCCGTCGAGGACGCCAGGTGGGCGCTCGCACAGGTGCGGGCGGCATACCCGGGCGTTCCCATCGCGCTCGTCGGTCACTCGATGGGCGGACGGGTGGCGATGTTCGTCGGGGACGACCCCGACGTGCGGCTCGTCGTGGGGCTGGCGCCCTGGGTCGAGCCCGGCGACCCGCGCCCCGGGGCCGGCACGCGCACCGTGCTGCTCCACGGCGACCGCGACGTCATCTGCTCCCTCGCGCGGACGCGCGCCGCGGTCGAGCAGATGCAGGCGGAGGGGCTCGACGCGTCGCTCGTCCGTGTCGCCCGTGCGGACCACGCGATGCTCGTGCGGGCCCGCGTCTGGACCGCACTCGTCACGGAGGTCGTCCAGGCCAGCTTCGCGAGCGAGCTCGGCGGCACAGGGGAGCCGCGGTCCGGCCCCATCGGCGCGGTCGTGGCTCGGGTCGTGCACTCCGGCGGAGTCGTCATCGACATCTGACGACGTGTCGAGGGGTACGCTCCCCGGTCGGCGGGGGCGGGTACGTTGAGGAGCATGATCCGCTTCGAGGGCGTGACCAAGCAGTATGCCGAGGCGTCCGGCACCGACGGCCAGCAGGGGACGGTCGCCGTCGACGACCTGACCCTCGAGGCCCCGACCGGCAAGATCACCGTTCTCGTCGGCCCCTCGGGCTGCGGCAAGACGACGACGCTGCGCATGGTCAACCGGATGATCACGCCGACGTCCGGGACGATCTCGGTCGACGGCCGGGACACCGCAGAGCTCGACGTCGCCGAGCTCCGGCGCGGGATGGGCTACGTCATCCAGCACGCCGGCCTCTTCCCGCACCGCACGGTCCTCGACAACGTCACGACCGTGCCGCGCCTCCTCGGCACCGACAAGCGCACCGCACGGTCACGGGGCATGGAGCTCATCGAACGCGTCGGCCTCGACCCGGCGATGGCGAGTCGCTACCCGGCCCAGCTGTCCGGTGGCCAGCAGCAGCGCGTGGGCGTGGCCCGGGCGCTCGCCGCGGACCCGCCCGTCATGCTCATGGACGAGCCCTTCTCGGCCGTCGACCCCGTCGTTCGCGAGCAGCTCCAGAACGAGTTCCTCCGCCTGCAGTCCGAGCTCGGCAAGACGATCCTCTTCGTCACCCACGACATCGACGAGGCCGTCAAGCTCGGCGACCAGGTGGCCGTGCTGCGCGTGGGCGGCGTTCTCGCACAGCTGGACTCGCCGGCCAAGCTGCTCGCCGACCCGGTCGACGACTTCGTCGCCGGCTTCGTCGGCCGCGACCGGGGCTATCGCGCGTTGTCCTTCGCAGCCGCCCCGGAGCTCTCGCTCACCGACGAGCCCACGGTCCGGCTCGGGGCCACCGCCGCCGACGTCCGCGCGGTCGGTGCGCCGTGGGTGCTCTGCGTCGGCGACGCAGGCGAGCCGATCGGGTGGGTCCGCGTAGCGGCCGTCGAGTCCGAGGTGACGCGCACGGTCCTGCACCGGGGCGGCACCGTCGCGTCGACCTCCGGATCGCTCCGGGCCCTGCTCGATGCGGCTCTTTCCTCGCCGAGCGGTCGGGGCGTCGTGGCCGACGACGACGGCCGTCTGGTGGGCACCATCCGTGCTGCAGACGTGATCCCCGCGATCGAGGCGCGACGTCACGAGGGGGCGGTCACCCGGTGACCTGGGCCTTCGACCACATCGGCGACATCCTGTCGCGAGCGGCCCAGCACGCTTGGCTCGCGGGGCTGCCGCTCGTGCTCGGGCTCGTCATCGCCGTGCCCCTCGGCTGGTTCGCCGCCCGCCGGCCGGGTCTTCGAGCCACCGTGCTGACGACCACGGGTCTGCTCTACACGATCCCGTCGCTCGCGCTCTTCATCCTCCTGCCCCCGCTGCTGGGCACGAAGATCCTCGACCCCGTCAACGTCATCGTGGCCATGACCGTCTACACCGTGGCCCTGCTGACCCGCACCGTCGCCGACGGCCTCTCGTCGGTCGACGCGTCCACGCGGCAGGCCGCCATCGCGATGGGCTACGGCTCGTTCGCGCGCTTCCGTGCCGTCGACCTCCCGCTCGCCGTGCCGGTCATCGCGGCCGGCCTGCGCGTGGCCGCAGTGAGCAACGTCAGCATCGTCAGCGTGGCCTCGCTCATCGGCATCTCCCAGCTCGGCTACTTCCTCACCGACGGCTACGCCCGCTCGTTCCCGACCGAGGTGTGGGTCGGCATCGTCGCCTGCCTGCTCCTTGCCCTCGTCTTCGACCTCGTCATCCAGGTCGTCTCGCGGGTGCTGACGCCGTGGACCCGGGCGGTGCCCGCATGAGCCTCGCGACCATCTGGGCCTGGTTCACCGACCCGGCCAACTGGCAGGGCACCGACGGCGTGCCCAACCGCCTGCTAGAGCACCTCTTCTACACCGGCCTGACCCTGGTCATCGCCCTCGCCATTGCCGTGCCGCTCGGCGCGTGGGTAGGGCACTCGGGTCGTCTGCGGTGGCTCGTCACTGGTGCCAACGCCGCCCGGGCCATCCCGACGCTCGGCCTGCTCTTCGCCGTGTCGATGTTCGTCGGGCCGCTCATCAGCAGCGACCTCGCCTTCGTGATCCCGAGCATCACGGTGCTCGTGCTGCTCGCGATCCCGCCGCTGCTGTCGGGCACCTACGCCGGCATCGACAGCGTCGAGCCCGCGGCGCGTGATGCCGCGCGCGGGATGGGCATGACCGGGTGGCAGGTGCTGTCGAAGGTCGAGGCGCCCTGCGCGCTGCCCCTCTTCCTCAGCGGACTGCGGAGCGCGACCCTCCAGGTGATCGCCACCGCGACCATCGCCGCGTCCGTCAGCCTCGGCGGTCTGGGCCGCTACCTCATCGACGGTCTGGCCTCGCGCGACTACGTCCAGATGGTCTGCGGATCGATCCTCGTCGCCCTCCTCGCGCTCGTCGCCGACGGCGTCCTGGCCCTGCTCGAGAGATGGGCGGTCTCACCGGGAATCTCCGGCCGGGCCCCGCGTGTTGCTCGTTCACGCGCCGGAAACGCCCATCCCCACTCCGACCCACAACACTCCGCTGGCGCTGACCGTCCAGACGGCGACGCGCGGCAGGCCGCCGTCGTCGGCTCCGGCGGCACTGGCAGTTCCGGACCTGTGGAGGCGACCGCCGCCACGGGCACCCCATCCGAAAGGGACCGAACATGACACGCACGCGCTTCCTCGCCGCGGGCCTGCTGCTCGCCGCTGTCGTGCCGCTGGCCGCCTGCGGTGGCGGCGGCAACCCGCTCACCCCGGCCTCGAGCCCCGCAGCAGGTTCGACCGGCGGCTCGACCGGTGCCGCCGGCTCGATCAAGATCGGCTCTGCCGACTTCCCCGAGGCCGCCCTGCTCGGCGAGATCTACGCCCAGGCGCTCGAGGCGAAGGGCACCAAGGTGACGCGCCAGTTCAACATCGGCAGCCGTGAGACCTACCTCAAGGCCATCACCGGGGGCGAGGTCGACGTGCTCGCCGAGTACACCGGCTCCCTGCTCAACTACTACGACAAGAACGCCAAGGTCGTGCAGCCCGACGAGGTCTACGCCGCCCTCCAGAAGGCGGTCCCGCAGGGACTCACGGTGCTCGACAAGTCCGCCGCCGAGGACAAGAACTCGCTCGCTGTGACGAAGCAGACCGCCAGCGAGTGGTCGCTCAAGGCGATCCCCGACCTGGCCGCCCACCAGGGCGACCTGACGATCGGAGCTCCGCCGGAGTTCAAGACCCGTCAGCAGGGCCTCGTGGGCCTGAAGTCGGTCTACAACATCACGCCCAAGGAGTTCCGCCCGCTGCAGAGCCAGGCGACGGTCGAAGCTCTGAAGAACGGCCAGGTCAAGGCGGCCAACATCTTCAGCACCGACCCGTCGATCGCAGCCAACGGCTTCGTCGTGCTCGCTGACCCGCAGAGCCTCTTCGGCTCGGACAACGTCGTGCCGCTGGTCCGGACCGAGAAGGCCGACAGCGTCAAGACCGTTCTCAACTCGGTCTCGGCCAAGCTCGACACGGCGGCTCTCGCCGACATGGTCAAGCAGGTCGTCGTCGACAAGAAGGACGCGAGCGAGGTGGCCAAGACGTGGCTCGCGAGCGCCGGGCTCGCCTGACCTGACACCGCCTCGTCCGACAGGACAGCACGAAGGCCCCCGCGGCTGCGGGGGCCTTCGTCATGCCGGTCACGGGCAGTCCCCGTGATGTCAGGGAATGCCCGGGGGACGATAACGGTTCTCATTCCTGTCACGAAACGTCGTGACACCGAGACCCAAGGAGCACTCAATGGCCAAGCGCACCGACCTGCGCCCCGTCGTCACCCTGCGTTCGACCGCCGGTACCGGGTACAGCTACGTGACCCGCAAGAACCGGCGCAGCAACCCGGACCGCATGGTGCTGCGCAAGTTCGACCCCGTCGCTCGCGAGCACGTCGACTTCCGCGAGACCCGCTGACCTGATCGAAAGAGCAGTTCGTCGGAAAAGACCGCAATCCAAAGAGCAGTTCGTCGCCGAGTTCCTGGGTCTCGAGCCCACGGGACGGCCGACGAACTGCTCTTTCGATCTTGGGCGAACAGCGGGTCAGCGGGCGAGCGTCCGGGCCTGCTGGTCGGCGGGCGCGCTGGGCGACGTCCTGGCCGGTCTCGTGGTCGGCGCCACCCACGGGACGACAGCCGGGGCGAGAGGCGGGGCGAGCGGGGAGAAGGCCGCGACGACGTCGATGCCGTCGCGCAGCAGCCTGACAAGGCGCTCCTCGGGGTCGTCGACGCAGGCCCGCGCGATGCCGTCGACGGCCAGGGCGACGACCTTGGCCGCGTTCGAGGGGCGCACCGCTGCAGCGTTGAAGCCCATGCGTGCCAGATGGATCCGTGCCCAGCGCTCCGCTGCCGGCGAGGTCGCGAGTGCGGTCCGTGACGCCTGGGAGAGCTGTCCGGCCGAGCGGCCGTCCTGCTCGGCGAGGATGCCTTCGGCGTTGAGGATCGCCAGGGCCATGACGTTCTGACGCTCCTCCGCGGCGATGGGCAGTGCCGCGCGAGCTGTCGTGAGCACGAGTGCCGTGGCGACGCGCGGGTCATGCGGATTGAGGCCCACCACCTCCGGGATCATCGTCACGAGGCGCTGCCGGTGAGTCTCGTCGAGCATGTCGTTGACGCAGCGGGCGAGCGTCGCGAGCACCGGGTGGGTGCACTCCGGATGGTCGCTCCAGCGTTCACCGGCGAGGAACGAGGCCATCTCCATGAAGCAGGCGCCCTTGCGGGGGCTGCGGTGGCGGCCGCGTGACAGCACCGGCACGCCGTCGGGCACGAAGGGGGCTCGTCGTGACATCGTCGCTCCTCGGACTTTCCCTCGAGATCCTGCGCGGATTCCTTCATGGTGCGCCTCAATCCGCCGCTTGGCCACCCCTTCTGTCCAACCCGACCCGGGCGTACGGGTTGCGGATCCACCACACTCCTGTCGACGGGCCCCGGAGTGTGTGCCACCAGATGATGCTCGACCACTACCAGCAGACGAAGAACCTGCTCGTCTCCTACTCGCCCGATGCCCTCGGCTTCCCCGAGCCGGGTCGACCTCACCGGTGAGGCGGCGGATCTGCTCCGCGGCCTTAGCAGCCTGCACGGGCACCTGATGTTCCACCAGTCCAGCGGCTGCTGCGACGGCAGCTCGCCCATAGGCTTCCCGGTCGGCGACTTCATCACGAGCGAGGCCGACGTCCACCTCGCCGACCTGGTGGTCGACGGTCTCGAGGAGCCCGTGGGCTTCTGGATGTCGGCGTCGCAGTATGCGATTGGAAGCGCACGCACCTGACCGTCGACGTCGTGCGGGGGGCGGGGGAGCGGCTTCTCCGTCGAGGCGCCGGAGGGCGTGCGGTTTCTCATCCGCTCGCGCCTGTTCACCGCCGCCGAGCTGGCCGCACGATCGCGTATGCCGTCTGGCCGGGACGACGGCCCGGCTCAGGGGTAGTCGACGACCGTCACAGGCGTGTCGGGGTTGGCGATCGTCGCGGACCCGCCGACGCCGTTGACGACGTGGCGGATGCCGCCCTTGCCGGTGGACGGGTCGAGGAAGATCGTCAGCAGGTCGTGCAGACGCACGCCGGGCGTCGTCGGCACCTCGAACGCGTTGGCGGCGAAGATGTCGACGCCCTGGTTGAAGAAGCTGTAGGAGCCCATCCCGGACCCCGAGAAGCTCTTCACGTCGGACCCGACGAGCAGGGCTGGGTAGCCCTCGTGGCCCGGCGCCGACATCCAGGCAGCCTGGCTCGGTGGGTCGTAGGGCAGCTCGTTCTGGAAGAACGTGACCGACCCGTGCTCACCGTTCCAGATGACCTCGGTCTTCTGGTAGTGCTCGACGAAAAGCCCTGTCGCAGTGACGTAGTCGCCGTTGACGACGAGTCCGGTGTCGGCGGTGTTGCTCGTCCAGCCGACACCGTTGCCGTGATCGGCACGCCAGGCCCAGATGTCATCGAGCACGACATGGTCGCTGTTGACCTCGAGGCTGACCGTGGCCTTGCCGACGTAGGGCCCGCCGATGCGGAAGAAGACGTCCTGCAGGGCGGTCGGGTCGGCGGCGCTGCTCCACCCGGCACGGCTCGGACCCTGTCCCTTGGCGGCACGCTGGGTGCCGAGCTGGAGCAGGACCGGCGAGTTGACCGGCCCGGCGTCGAAGGTGATGCCGGCGATGTCGACGCCCGGCACGTCGGCGACGCTCATCGCGACCTGCCCGGTGGTCGGGGTGAGGCTGGCCAGACCGAGCCCCAGCACTACGGTGTCGGCCCGCTTGACCCGCAGGGTCTGGTCGAGGTGGTAGACGCCGGGGGTGAGCAGCAGGTTGCGACCCCGGGCGAGCTCGCGGTTGATCGCCTGTGCCGAGTCCGACGGCTTGGCGACGTAGAAGTCACCGATGCCGACCGAGCGTCCGGGCGTCTACCCGGACGCCGCCCAGGAGACCCCGCTGGTGTCGGTCGCGGCCGACGGCACGAAGACGCGGTAGCCCCCCGACTCGTCGACGTAGAGGTAGGGCTTCTCGCGGCTCACCGAGGTCTTGGCCACGGTCGTGTACGGGCCGCCGCACGCCGTGGCGGCGGGGAAGCACTCGGCGGGGGCACCCTCGACGCCGGAGAAGACCTGGTTCCAGACGCCGTTGGTCCACGTGCCGACGGTGCTGTTGCGCGTGAAGAACTGCTGCTGCGACCCGTTGACGACGGTCCCGTCGAACTTCGAGTCGGCGATGAAGCCGCCACTGGCGAACGACGGACCGGTGCAGTAGTCCATCAGCGTCGTCAGGCCCTTGACGTGCACCCGACGCAGCGGCGCCGCCTGCGACACGGCCCAGAACTGGCCGCTGTAGCAGCCGGCGTCCGGGTTGGTCACGTTGATCGTCAGGTTGGACATCGAGCGCCAGAAGTTGTCGAGTGCGATGCACCCGCTCGGCCGGCACTGGTTGCGCACGTAGACCGAGCCGTTGATGACGACGTCGCCCGGATTCTTCCCGAGACCGGCGACCTCGGTGTAGTAGCCGACCGGGAAGTTCAGTGGCTGGTCGGCGGAGCCGTAGGTGCCGGGCCTGAAGAGGATGGCGTGGCGCTCGGGACCCATCTCGTTGGACATCTGGGCGGCGGCGATCGCGTCCACCTTGGCCTGGATGTCGGGGATCGACATGGACGGGTCGAGCACGAGCGTGCCCGCACCGAGGTCGGGTGAGCTGGCGGCCGCGGTGGTCGCGGACGACGGGGCCGGAGCCGCTCCGGCTCCGGCGGCGGCAACAGTCGGGACGGCTGCAGTGGCGACGGCCAGAGCCGCGATGGCCAGGAGGTGGAGTCCGCGGGCCGGCCGGCCGCGTCGTTCTCGTCGTTGAGTCATGGGCTCACCTTTCACGGTGGCGACGGGTTGGGCAAGAGTTTGTGAGAGCGTTCTCACGGTGCGGCCGGCAAGAGGCCGAAGCACCGCGCGGTGGGACGCCGAAGGCCCCCTCGGGGGAGGGGGCCTTCGTGACCGCTGACGGGAGGACGTATGCCGTCCGCCGGGCTCAGCCGACCGGCGTGGGTTCCGGGTCGGGCTGGGGCTCAGGCGTCTGCGTCTCAGTCGCCCCGCCGTCGCCGTCGCCCCGGCGGACGGCCGCGAGGAGCATCTGCGCGACGTCGACGACCTCGACGGCGTCGGTGGCCTTGCCGTCCTGGATGGCGGCGTTGAGGCCGTCGGAGAGCATGACCTTGCAGAAGGGGCAGCCGACGGCGATGCGCTCGGCGCCCGTCGCGAGGGCCTCCTCGGTGCGGTTGTTGTTGATCCGTGTGCCGAGCTTCTCCTCCATCCACATGCGGGCGCCACCGGCGCCGCAGCAGAACGACTTCTCCTTCGAGCGCTCCATCTCGGCGTACTCGACCCCGGGCAGGATCTGGAGCAGCTCCCGCGGCGGGGCGTAGACCTGGTTGTGCCGGCCCAGGTAGCAGGGGTCGTGGTACGTGACCTTGGCGCCGGTGGAGGCGGCTCCGGTCAGGGTGCCGGCCGACGACGCGTCGCCGGGTCGGGCGACCGGCGTGAGGCGCTTCTCGCGGACGAGCCGGTTGAGCAGCTGCGTGTGGTGCAGCACCTCGTACTGCCCGCCGAGCTGGGGGTACTCGTTCTTGATCGTGTTGAAGCAGTGGGCGCACGTGACGACGATCTTCGTCGCGCCGACCTCGTTGAGGGTCTCGACGTTCTGCTGCGCGAGCATCTGGAAGAGGAACTCGTTGCCGGCGCGGCGGGCCGAGTCGCCGGTGCAGGCTTCGCCGTCACCGAGGACGGCGAAGCTGACGCCGGCGGTGTCGAGCAGCTCCGCGACGGCGCGCGTCGTCTTCTTGGCGCGGTCCTCGTAGGCGCCGGCACAGCCGACCCAGAAGAGGTAGTCGACCTCGTTCAGGTCCTCGACGTCCTGGCCGACCTGCTTGACGTCGAAGGGCAGGTCCTTGGCCCAGTCCATCCGCAGTCGCGGCGCGAGGCCCCACGGGTTGCTGTTCTTCTCGAGGTTCTTGAACAGGCCGTTGAGCTCGGCGGGGAAGGCCGACTCGATGAGGTTCTTGTAGCGGCGCATGTCGACGATCGCGTCGACGTGCTCGATGTCGACGGGGCACTGCTCGACGCAGGCGCCGCACGTCGTGCACGACCAGAGGACGTCCTCGTCGATGACGGCGTCGGGCCCGTGCGGGTTGTAGGCCGTCAGCGGGTGACGGATGTCGTAGCCGGTCTCGCCGACGAGCTGCTCGGTGGCCACCGCGCCCTTGGTGGCGTCGCTGAAGCCCTCGGCCGACTCGATGCCGCCGGCGCGCACCTCCTCGGAGGCGAGCAGCCACGGCGACTTGGCGTACGCGTGGTCGCGCAGCGTCATGACCAGCAGCTTGGGGCTGAGCGGCTTGTCGGTGTTCCAGGCCGGGCACTGGCTCTGGCACCGACCGCACTCGGTGCAGGTCGTGAAGTCGAGCAGGCCCTTCCACGTGAAGTCCTCGACCTTGCCGACGCCGAGCGCGGCGTCCTCGTCGAGCTCGTCGACGTTCTCGAAGTCGAGGACCTCGCCGCCCACACGGATCGGCTGCAGCTCACCGAGGCTCGTGCGGCCCTCGGGGTGCCGCTTGAAGAAGATGTTGAAGAAGGCGAGGAAGCGGTGCCAGGCGACGCCCATCGTCGGCTGCAGGGCGATGGTGATCATCCACGCGAAGCTGATGATGATTTTGACCGCGGCGATGACGACGATGAGGTTCTCGATGGCCCCGATCGACAGGCCGGTGAAGAAGTTGCCGATCCAGCCGGTCAGCGGGAAGTGCAGGGCGGTGTCCATGCCGGTGCCCGTCTTGCGGGCGAGGGTCCACTCGAGGGCACGGAGCAGGCCGATGCAGAGGGTGACGCCGAGGATGGTCAGCTCGACGTAGTACGCCTGCCACCAGGTGGATCCGAAGAAGCGGCTGCGACGACCGTCCTCGCCGGCGGCCGAGCGCGGGTGGTTCTTCTGCCGGATCGCCATGAGCACGAGGATCGAGATGAAGCCGGCGAAGGCGAAGAAGTCGGTGATCCACTCGTAGAGGAAGAAGTGGCCGATCACCGGCAGGACGAAGTCCGGTGCGAAGAGCTGGCCGAAGGCGTTGAGGAGGGTGAAGAAGAGGACCCCGAAGCTGATCATCGTGAACCAGTGCGCGATCGCCACGACCGGCAGGCGCGACATGCGCGTGTGGCCGAGGAACTCGCGCAGCAGCGTCCGGGTGCGGGCCCCCTTGTCGTCACCGCGGTCCTCGGGCTGCCCGAGCCGGAACGTGGCGAGGAAGTGGTTGACCGTCTTGACGAGCAGGGCGACGGCCACGGCGGTCACGCCGAGGCAGACGACGACGGCGACGATCTGGAGCGCACTCATGCCGGGGAGTCTACTGACGAGTTAGCAAGCGCTTAGTGAATGTGACGGCCGTCGCGCCGTGACGCTCGTCCCCTTCGTCCCGGTGCTGCACACGCGCGCCCCAGCCCGCGGGACGGCCTGCGCCCGGATCTTGGGCGCCACTTGGCACTGGATAACGACGTGTTGGAATATGTATAAGAAGAGCCCGGTTGTCGATAGCGATCCGGGTCGCCAGACCGTCCCGCCGCACTCAGCCGAAAGGGCCCACCGCAATGCCGATCTACGACGACGTGACCAAGCTGATCGGCAACACGCCGCTCGTGCGCCTCAACAAGGTCACGGATGGAGCGCCGGCGACCGTTGCCGCCAAGCTCGAGTTCTACAACCCCGCCAACTCCGTCAAGGACCGCATCGGGGTCGCGATCATCGATGCGGCCGAGGCGAGCGGCGAGCTCGAGCCGGGCGGCACGATCGTCGAGGCGACGTCCGGCAACACCGGCATCGCGCTCGCCATGGTCGGCGCAGCCCGCGGCTACAAGGTCGTCCTGACGATGCCGGAGTCGATGAGCAAGGAGCGCCGCGCGCTGCTGCGGGCCTTCGGCGCCGAGCTCGTCCTGACCGATCCGTCGACCGGCATGAAGGGCGCGGTCGCCAAGGCCGACGAGATCGCCGCAGAGCGTGGCGGGGTGCTCGCGCGCCAGTTCGCCAACGAGGCCAACCCCGAGATCCACCGCAAGACCACCGCCGAGGAGATCTGGAAGGACACCGACGGCGAGGTCGACATCGTCGTCGCCGGCATCGGCACGGGCGGCACCATCACGGGTGTCGGCCAGGTCCTCAAGGCCCGCAAGCCCGGCGTGCAGATCATCGCCGTCGAGCCGGCGGAGTCGCCGATCCTCAACGGCGGCCAGCCCGGCCCCCACAAGATCCAGGGCCTCGGCGCCAACTTCGTCCCGGAGATCCTCGACACCGAGATCTACGACGAGGTCATCGACATCGACGCCGAGACGTCCGTGAAGTGGGCCCGGCGCGCCGCGACCGAGGAGGGTCTGCTCGTCGGCATCAGCTCCGGCGCTGCCATCGCGGCCGCCGTCCAGGTGGCGCAGCGCGAGGAGAACAAGGGCAAGACGATCGTCGTCGTCATCCCCTCGTTCGGTGAGCGCTACCTGTCCACCATCCTCTTCGAGGGTCTCGTCGACTGACCGTCGTTGCACATCAAGCACCCCGAGGAGTTCGTGCATGAGCACCGCACCACAGATGGACCACGAGCCGAGGCCGGCCGAGAAGCCGCTGACGCTCGTGCGCGGTGACGGCGGGTCGGACGCGCGTCTCGTCTCCGACGAGCGTTCGTATGCCGGCCCGCTCGGTCTCGTGCGCAAGCTCGCCGACCGGGCCCTCGAGGACGTCGACGGCGCCATCGCGCGAGACCCGGCCGCGAACTCCCGGCTCGAGCTGGTGCTGACGTCGCCGGGCCTGCACGCCGTCTGGGCACACCGCGGTCTGCATGCGCTGTGGAAGCAGCCAGGCGGCCGACTGCCGGCGCGAGTGCTCGCCACGGTTGCACGCTCCATCACCGGCGTCGAGATCCACCCCGCGGCCCGGCTCGGTCGACGCTTCTTCATCGACCACGGCATGGGGGTCGTCATCGGCGAGACCGCCGAGGTGGGGGATGACGTCATGCTCTACCACGGCGTCACGCTCGGAGGCCGGTCGCTGCAGCACGTCAAGCGCCACCCCACGGTCGGCAACCGCGTCACCATCGGCGCCGGCGCCCGCGTGCTCGGCCCGGTCCGCATCGGTGACGACGTGCAGATCGGTGCGAACTCCGTCGTCGTCAAGGACGTTCCGGCAGGCGCGGTGGCGACCGGCATACCGGCAGTGATCCGCTTCCCGAAGCGCGACGCCACCAACCAGTGGCTCGACCCTGCGATCTACATCTGACCCACCGCGGATAGACTCCCGGGACACTGGAGGGCTCGCATAGTGGCCGAGTGCGGCGGTCTTGAAAACCGCTATGGGTTCATAGCCCATCGTGGGTTCGAATCCCACGCCCTCCGCCACGCGCGCCGTCGGGCGCGGGCATGAAAAAAGGGGCTCCGGAGATCCGGAGTCCCTTTTGTTCTCATGCGCTGGTCTCGAGCGAGTCCAGCGTGCACGCGTTGTCAGAGCAGGCCGAGCCGCTCCTCGAACGTCGTGCTGGAGTTGTACTGACCGACCGGCACTGACGTGGACGGACGGTTCATGGCCGCGAACAACGACACGATGTACGACATCTCTGTATTCAGTTTCCTTGTGGTTGAGCCCAGTTCGTGCATGGGTGAGGGCTCGGTGGTCGACCGTCATTGCGGGACGGTCAGGACCGGCGGACAGCCCCCAACCGAGCCGGGGTTCATGGCACGGGACAAAGGGGTTGTCTGCACCGCAATCGTAACAGTTCCGCAACCATGCTCGGCGCCGTCGTTGATCTTTGGGCGAGGCCGTGAGATAGGACAGTGTGACCAGACAGCCCGGCCCGGACCCCACGCCCGAAACTGCCGACGTCCTCGGCCGACTGGCTCCGCTCGAGCTCGCCTCCGCCAGGCCGCTCGTCCTGCGCGGCAAGCGTTTCGACTCGGCCACGCCCGCGGTCATGGCGATCGTCAACCGAACCCGTGACTCCTTCTTCAGCGGCAACCGGCACGCCGATCTGGAGTCGGCCAAGGCGGCCCTCGTCGATGCGGTGGAGCTCGGCGCCGACCTCGTCGACGTGGGCGGTGTGAGGGCCGGCCAGGAGGGTGAGGTCGTCGATGCCGACGAGGAGATCCGCCGCGTCGTCCCGTTCCTCCAGTGGGCTCGTGCGGAGCACCCGGACGTCCTCCTGAGCCTCGACACGTGGCGTTCGGAGGTCGCCCGCGAGGCCGACGGCGTCGTGGACCTCGTGAACGACACCTGGGCCGGACACGACCCCGACCTCGTCCATGTCGCAGCGGACCTCGGTGCCGGATACGTCATCTCACATACCGGCGGCCTGCCGCCGCGCACCGACCCCGTCGACGTCACCTATGGCGACGACCCTCTCGACGTCGTGCGGGACGTCGTGCGCACCCTGGCGGACGGCGCCCATGCGGCGGAGCTGGCCGGCATACCTCGTGAACGGATCCTCGTGGACCCCACGCTCGACTTCGGCAAGACCACGGCGCACTCGCTCGAGGTGTTACGACACACGGCTGACGTGGTGGCGCTCAATTACCCTGTGCTGCAAGCGATGTCGCGCAAGGACTTCGTCGGGGAGGCGCTCGACCTGCCAGCCGAGGAACGCCTCGAGGGGTCGCTCGCGGCGACCGCGGTCGCCGCGTGGCTGGGAGCCACGGTCTTCCGTGCGCACGACGTGCGGGCGACCCGCCGGGTGGTCGACATGGTCGCGACGATCCGTGGAGATCGCCGACCTCGCCTGGCGCTGCGAGGCACCCGACGTGTCGCCGGGGACAACGGCTCCTGAACGCCCAGAAGATGCTGTCATCTGACGGGCCGACCGATCGGTATTCTGCTAGGTTCGTCGCGGTTGCAGTTGCAGTTCCTCGTCGTCGAGCAGGGCCCGTCATCCGCAACGATGACGGGATTTCTTTTCGACATCGGTGGGTTCGCCCGTCGAGTGGGGTCGAAGCGGCAGCTTGGGATGCGCGAGGTGCGTTGTCCCACACGCTAAAGAAGGAAGAGTTACCCGTATGGCACAGGGCACCGTCAAGTGGTTCAACGCTGAAAAGGGCTTCGGCTTCATCGCCCAGGACGGCGGCGGCCCCGACGTTTTCGTCCACTACTCGGCCATCCAGTCGAACGGCTACCGTTCGCTGGAAGAGGCGCAGCGAGTCGAGTTCGAGGTCACGCAGGGTCCCAAGGGCCCGCAGGCCGACGCAGTTCGCCCGCTCTGATCGATAGGGATCAACAGCAACGAGCGACACCCCATCGTCGTTTGTGACAAGGCCCCCCGGCTTCGGCCGGGGGGCCTTGTTGTTGTTGTTGTTGTTGTCGCCGTGACTGGCCCGGCGGCGCCGGCCCGCAGAGGACGTCGCGGGCCGGCACCGGGTCGAGGTCAGCTCACGCGCACTCGTCCGTCGGCGGGGCCGAGGTCGCCCCGCCGGACGGCGTCGAGGGGGTCGGCGTCGGGGTGCTCGGCGTGGAGGGAGTCGGCGTCGCGGTCGGGGAGCCGCTCGGCTTGGGCGCGGGAGCAGGCGGGGGAGCAAGCGCGGCCTTGACCATGGCGCGGATCT
Source organism: Terrabacter sp. 2YAF2 (assembly GCF_052114705.1). Classification (NCBI taxonomy): domain Bacteria; kingdom Bacillati; phylum Actinomycetota; class Actinomycetes; order Micrococcales; family Intrasporangiaceae; genus Terrabacter; species Terrabacter sp. 2YAF2. The sequence goes on along the minus strand of NZ_JBFRFG010000008.1, from coordinate 62,152 downwards.
TCTCGTAGTCGGGGCGCGCCGTGTTCACCCCGGCCTCGGGAGTGAGGGGGAGGCTCGTGATCGTCGACTTCTGCACGCGCTCCATCAGGTCCACGAACGCCATGAGGTTGTCGGCCGGGATGTCGGTGTAGATGTTGTCCTTGGCGATCTTGGCCAGCTCGGCGTACTTCCCGAGCATCGCCCCGGGGTTGACCTGCTGGACGACCGCGCGGATGACGCAGCGCTGGCGCTGCATCCGGTAGTAGTCGCTGTCGGTGGCGCGGGCTCGGGCGTACCACAGCGCATAGTGACCGTTGAGCTTCTGGACCCCGGCCTTGAACCAGCCCTCGTTGTTCACCACCTTGGTGGGGTCGACGTGGCTCTGGTAGCCCCCGATGGGCAGGCGCCCGCTCGGGCCGAGCTTCACGTTGACGGTGACACCACCCATGGCATCGACGAGCTGCTCGAACCCGTGCAGGTCGACGACCACGGTGTAGGCGATCTTGAGGCCGAGCACCTCACTGATCACCTGGCGGGTCTCGTAGCGCCCGGCGCTCTGCTCGCCGGCGTAGGCCGAGGGGTGCTCCTGCTTGTACGTGTCCGCCTCGGTCCAGATGGCGTTGAGCATGCACTCGTCGTTCGCTGCCTGGTGCAGGCAGGTCGGACGACCGTAGGAGCCGCTCGGGTAGACGTTCCGCAGGGGGCTGGAGGCCGGCAGTGGGACCCGCTCGAGGTTGCGCGGCAGTGAGATGAGGACGGTGTGGCCCGTCTTCGTGTCGATGCTGGCGACGATCATGGAGTCGGTGCGGGTGCCGGTGCGGCCCACCCCGGAGTCCGAACCGAGCAGCAGCACGTTGACGCGTGGCGTCTCGGCCCACGGGTCCTCGCCCGTCACGATCTTGGCCCCCTCGCCGGGCTTCGCCGGCGCCGCCTGGAACACGCCCTTGACGGTGTCCTTCGTGATGGTGGTGAGCTCGGCGAACTTGAAGGACGAGGCCGCCACGAGGAAGACCATGAGCGTGGTGAAGGCCGCGAGCGCGCGTGTGCGGCCCCGGTCCAGCCGGGTCGGGCGTGACTGGACCGCGGTGAGGATGATGGACCCACACCACACGATGCCGACGACCACGAACACGACGGCGACGGTCTGCAGCACGGTCGGCTGCGCGACGATCGACAGTGCGGTGTTGGTCAGGCCGTGTCGTGCGACGTAGTAGCCGCCCGCGACGAGGCTGGCGAGGGCCAGGATGAGCAGGACCCAACCGATCTTTCGGCTGCGCGTCCGGGTCAGACCGGCCCCGGGCACGACCGTGCCGAGAGCGGTGAGGCCGAGGGCGCGACGGAAGCCCGACCTGAGCTCGCGTCGAAGTGCCTCGCGGGTCGGGGGCGCAGCCGGACCTCGCGTGTTCGGTTGGGTCATGGAGTCCTCTCTCACCGACCCGTCCGCACGAGCCGCCTGCACATTGTGCCTCGCCAACCTGATATGCGCCGCATCCTGCGGGGTAAGGCACGCCGCTGACGGGCCCCCCGGTTTGGGTCGGGTGCGCCAGTGCCGGTAGCCTGTGCTCGCCCGCGCATCCGCCGCCGCCTCGGCGGCGTCGTCGTGGGCACGGAGGCGTCGCATAGTGGCCTAGTGCGCCCGCCTGCTAAGCGGGTTGAGGATAAAACCTCTCGCGGGTTCAAATCCCGCCGCCTCCGCCGAGGAAGAAGGACCCCCGACACGCTGTGTGTGTCGGGGGTCCTTCCGTCGGTCCGGACGGGTCAGTCGGTGGAGGAGCCGTCGGCGTCCTCGCGGCTGCGCCGGCGGCGCTGCGTCAACGGGAGCACCACCCAGAGGGCGATCGCGAGCAGCGCGAGCGACCCGCCGATCCAGAAGGCGGTCGTGTGCGACAGCAGGACGTCGAGCACGAGCACGACCCCGCCGATGATGCCGGCGCCGAGGAAGAAGAGCCCGGTCCCGATGAGGGTGTCGGTGTGCCGGACGACGAAGTCCTTGAGCCCTTCACGGAAGAGCATCCGGTGCATCGCGACGGGCGTCATGAACACGAGGGTGCTGATCGCGATCGACACCAGCGTGGCGACGTAGATGTCGCGCTGCAGGTCCGTCAGCGCCGAGAAGCGCTGCTGGAAGGGGATCGTCAGCAAGAAGGCGAAGAGGATCTGCACGCCGGCCTGGGCGATGCGCACCTCCTGCAGCTGCTCGCCGAAGTTGCGGTCGAGCCGCTCGGCCTCCGACTCCTCGCGCCGGTAGGGGTGTGCGTCGCTCATGGCCCACATGTACCCCACGGACCCCGCCGAACGACAGGGGGCGTATGCCGTGGGCCCGGGGACACGGCATACCTCGTCGGGCTCAGGCCGGCTTCGACGGGCACCGGGGGATGACGGAGGGCCCGGCACCGTGAGGTGCCGGGCCCTGCATCACGTCGCCCCTCGCCCGCCGGCCAGCAGGCTGGGGACCGACCTCTCAGCTGCCGCTGACGCGGGCCTTGAGACCGTCGAACTCGGCCCACAGCTCCGCGGGGAGCTGGTCGCCGAACTTGTCGAACCACTCCTGGATGAGGGGCAGCTCCTTCTCCCACTCGGCCGGGTCGACCTTGACGGCCTTGGCGACCTGCTCGGGCGTCATGTCGAGCCCGTCGATGTCGAGGGAGCCCTCGGTCGGCACGAACCCGATCGGGGTCTCCACAGCATCGGCGTCGCCGTCGAGGCGCTCGATGACCCACTTGAGGACGCGGCTGTTCTCACCGAAGCCGGGCCACAGGAAGGAGCCGTCCTCCTGGTCGCGACGGAACCAGTTGACGCCGAAGATGCGGGGGAGCTTGGAGGCGTCCGCGCTCTTGCCGATCTCGAGCCAGTGGTTCATGTAGTCGCCGGCGTGGTAGCCGATGAAGGGCAGCATCGCCATGGGGTCACGGCGGACGACGCCGACGGCACCGGTCGCTGCTGCGGTGGTCTCCGAGGAGAGCGTCGCCCCGATGAAGGTGCCGTGCTGCCAGTCGCGCGACTCGTAGACGAGGGGCACGGTCGTCTTGCGGCGGCCGCCGAAGAGGATCGCGTCGATGGGCACGCCGTTCGGGTTGTCGTACTCCGGGGCGATCATCGGGCACTGCTTGGCGGGCGTGCAGAAGCGGCTGTTCGGGTGGGCCGCCTTGGTGCCGGCCTCGCCGTCGGCCGGCGTCCAGTCGTTGCCGAGCCAGTCGGTGAGGTGGGCCGGCGGCTCGTCCGTCATGCCCTCCCACCAGACGTCGCCGTCGTCGGTCAGGGCGACGTTGGTGAAGACCGAGTTGCCGTGCTCGATGGTCGCCATGGCGTTGGGGTTGGTCGACTCGCCGGTGCCGGGGGCGACGCCGAAGAGCCCGAACTCCGGGTTCACGGCATACAGCCGGCCGTCCTCACCGAAGCGCATCCAGGCGATGTCGTCGCCGACCATCTCGGCCTTCCAGCCGGGAACGGTGGGCGTGATCATCGCGAGGTTCGTCTTGCCACAGGCCGAGGGGAACGCGGCCGCGACGTAGTGGACCGAGCCCTTCGGCGAGGTGAGCTTGAGGATGAGCATGTGCTCGGCCATCCAGCCCTCGTCGCGGGCGATCGCCGAGGCGATGCGCAGCGCGTAGCACTTCTTGCCGAGCAGGGCGTTGCCGCCGTAGCCGGAGCCGTAGCTCCAGATGGTGCGCTCCTCGGGGAAGTGGACGATGTACTTCGTGTCGGAGCACGGCCACGCGACGTCGGCCTGACCCTCGGCGAGCGGGGCGCCGACCGAGTGGAGGGCCGGGACGTAGGTGGCGTCCGTCTCCTCGATCTTGTGCAGCACCGAGTCGCCGCAGCGGGCCATGACGAGCATCGAGACCACGACGTAGGCCGAGTCGGTGATCTCGACGCCGAACATCGGGACCTTGGCGTCGAGGTGACCCATGACGAACGGGATGACGTACATCGTGCGGCCCTGCATGCTGCCGCGGTAGAGCTCGGTCATCCGAGCCTTCATCAGCTCGGGCGCCATCCAGTTGTTGGTGGGCCCTGCGTCCTTCTCGTCGACGGAGCAGATGTAGGTCCGGTCCTCGACGCGTGCGACGTCGGTGGGGTCGCTCGCGCAGTAGAAGGAGTTCGGCTTCTTGCTCTCGTCGAGCCGCGTGAACGTGCCGGCCTCGACGAGCTGGTCGGTCAGCTCGGTCCACTCCTCGGGGGAGCCGGTGATCCAGCGGATGTCGCGCGGCTGCGTCAGCTGCGCGACCTGCTCGACCCATGCGGCCAGTCCCGCGTGCGTCGTGTGTGTCTGTTTCTCGTGGGTCGTGGTCAACTCGGGGCCCATCCCTTCGCGCGCGGTGCCGCCCGGCACCACGTCGTGCCGGTGTGAAGCTGCTCCCCACGTGGATCCCGGGCCGGCCCGGATCGGGCCGCAGGTGTCCACATGCTGAACAGATGACGTGATGACTTCAAGGTACGCGCCGCCGGGAGCGCCTTTGGCCGCAAGCAGGGGGGAGGGCGGTGAGACGGCTCACACCGCCTGAGGGCCGCAAGAAATACGACGACTGTCTGTCGGTTTCTTGCAGGAATTTCAGTACCCGTCCGTAGGTCGGGGAGCCCGCCGGGCGCCGCGGTCACGGCCAGACGGCGTATGCCGGTTGCGACCGTGCCGACGCCGGCGCCGGCCGCCCGCGGGTGACCGATTTCGTGGATGCGGACCCGAGGCGCTAAGGTAACTTTTCGTTCCTCCCAGTGACGGAACGACGCACCCGTAGCTCAACGGATAGAGCATCTGACTACGGATCAGAAGGTTTGGGGTTCGAATCCCTACGGGTGCACTCTGTGTTGAGACAGAACACCACACCCCGATCAGTTCCCGGTCGGGGTGTCGTGCTGTCCGGCCCTGGTCGACTGGCCCGTTCATCCCGAGGGGGTGAGGCTGCGCCGTCCGGCCGTCGTCACGATGAGGACATGACGGTGCTGGCCGAACGCTGGACGACGATCGCGGGCATCCGGGTCTTCTACCGGGAGTCAGCCGGCGGTCCGGGTGCGGCGTCGATGATGCACCTGCACGGCTTCGGGCTGTCTGGCCGCTACCTGCTCCCCACGGCCGAGCGCCTGGCGGGGAAGTTCCACACCCTCGTGCCTGACCTGCCGGGCTTCGGCCGCAGCGGCAAGCCGCGCGAACCCCTCGACGTGCCCGAGCTCGCCCATGCCGCGGCGGCGTTCCTCGACGACCGTGGCATCGACAGGGTGACGCTCGTCGGCAACTCGATGGGGTGCGCCGTCATCTGCGAGTTCGCGCACCACTACCCGGAGCGGCTCGAGCGGGCCGTGCTCGTCGCGCCTGCGGGTGGGCTCCACAACCAGCCGCTGCACCGAGCCGTCCGGCAGCTGGCCCGTGACGGCATCCGGGAACCCGTGCAGCTCCTGCCGGTGGCGGTCCCCGACTACCTCAGGTTCGGCGTGCCCAGCACGATGCGGATGTTCCGGGCGCTCACGCGCTACCCCGCTCTCGACCGCCTGCTGGCGCTGCGCATCCCCACCCTCGTCGTCGTCGGAAGCGCCGACCCCCTGATGCCCGCGCTGCCCCGGATCCAGCAGATCGCCGGGCAGACCGACAACCACGTGCTGCTCGTCGTGATCCACGGCGCCGCCCACGCCATCAACTTCAGCCATCCCGGTGAGCTCGCGAACGTCACGCGCCAGTTCATGGCGGACCAGCCGATCCGCGACGACCCCGACTCGCCGGGCGACGCGCGCGCCTACGAGATCCACCGCGGCGTCCACCTGCCTCCGCTGACCGCGACCGACGGGCCGGCCTGAGGCGGGCGCGTCGGCGTGCTGATGTGAGTTCACTCCACTTCGGTCCCGTTCCCTTGCGCCGTGGCCGGGCCGGGAGTTGGGTGTGGGGAGACCCGTCCGATGCCGCGCCCGAGAGGCCACCGATGACCGACGCCCCGCCCGAGACCCTCGACCCGACGCTCTCGCACACCCGCGGCGAGTCCGAGCCAGCGCTCATCGAGCAGACCATCGGCGACAACTTCGACGACACCGTGCGCCGCTTCGGTGACCGTGAGGCGCTCGTCGACGTGGCCCAGGGGCGCCGCTGGACGTATGCCGAGCTGCGAGCCGACGTGGACCGGCTCGCGCGCGCTCTGCTGGCCGTCGGGGTCAGGACCGGTGACCGCGTCGGCATCTGGGCGCCCAACTGCTCCGAGTGGACGCTCGTCCAGTACGCGACCGCCAAGATGGGCGCGATCCTCGTCAACATCAACCCCAGCTACCGCTCGCACGAGCTGCACTACGTGCTCGGTCAGGCCGGCATCTCGACGCTGATCTCGGCCGAGTCGTTCAAGACGAGCAGCTACCGCGAGATGGTCGACGAGGTGCGTGGGGAGGTCGACGGCCTCGAGCGTGTCGTCTACATCGGCACGTCCGACTGGGACGACCTGCTCGCCCACGCCGACCAGGTGTCGGAGAGCGAGCTGGCCGGCATACAAGCGGGGCTCGCGAACACCGACCCGATCAACATCCAGTACACCTCGGGCACCACGGGGTTCCCCAAGGGCGCCACCCTGAGCCACCGCAACATCCTCAACAACGGCTACTTCGTCGGCGAGCTCTGCGACTACACCGAGGCGGACCGCGTCTGCATCCCGGTGCCCTTCTACCACTGCTTCGGCATGGTCATGGGCAACCTCGCGTGCACGACCCACGGCGCCTGCATGGTCATCCCGGCACCCGGGTTCGACCCCGCCGCGACCCTGCGAGCCACCCAGGACGAGAAGGTCACCTCGCTCTACGGCGTGCCGACGATGTTCATCGCGGAGTGGAACCTGCCCGACTTCGCGGACTACGACCTGTCGACCGTGCGCACCGGCATCATGGCCGGATCTCCTTGTCCCGCAGAGCTGATGAAGAAGCTCATCGCGTCAGGCATCGAGGAGATGACGATCTGCTACGGCATGACCGAGACGTCGCCGGTGTCGACGCAGAACCGCACCGACGACACGTTCGAGCAGAAGGTCGGAACCGTCGGCCGGGTCGGGCCGCACCTCGAGATCAAGATCGCCGACCCGGTGACCGGCGAGACCCTGCCGCGCGGCAAGGCCGGGGAGTTCATGACCAAGGGCTACTCCGTGATGCTCGGCTACTGGGAGCAGCCCGACAAGACCGCCGAGGCCATCGAGGACGGTTGGATGCACACCGGCGACATCGGTGTCATGCACGACGACGGCTACGTCGAGATCACCGGCCGGATCAAGGACATGGTCATCCGCGGCGGCGAGAACGTCTACCCGCGCGAGATCGAGGAGTTCCTCTACACCCACCCCGACATCCTCGACGCCCAGGTCATCGGCGTCCCGGACGAGAAGTACGGCGAGGAGCTGTGCGCCTGGGTCCGCATGAAGGACGGCGCGACGCCGCTCACCGCCGAGTCCCTGCGCCAGTTCTGCACCGGCCAGCTCGCCCACTTCAAGATCCCGCGCTACGTCGAGATCGTCGACGAGTTCCCGATGACGGTCACCGGCAAGATCCGCAAGGTCGAGATGCGAGAGACCACGGCGAAGAAGCTCGGACTCGGCTGACGGGGCTCGAGGGCAGTAGGTTTCGGGGACGTGGTCGCGAGGACCCGTAATCCGTGAGGGGAATGGCATGTCCGACACAGGCAAGACGGTGCTGTGGATCGTGGTGGCGGTCGTCGTCATCGCCGTGATCATCTGGTTGTTCGTCTCGGCGGCTCGCCGCCGCGAGGCCGAGGCGCGCCGCCTCGAGGCGGGCAACCTGCGGGCCCGGGTCCAGGAGCGACTGCCGGAGGTGCAGCGCACGGAGGACCGCGCGTCGGTGACCGCCGCGATGGCGGCCGACGCCCGCGCCGAGGCCGAGCGCCAGGCCGCCGAGGCGGAGCGCCAAGCCGCCGAGGCCGAGCGTCAGGCCAAGGAGGCCGATCGTCGGGCTGCCGAGGCCCGCCGCCTCGAGGAGCAGGCCCAGCAGCACCACGCCGCCGCCGAGTCCGCCCGCGTCGAGCACGCGGGCCTCGAGCGCGAGGCCGACCGCGTCGACCCCGACGTCCGCACCGACGACGAGGGCCACCGCGTCGACGGCAGCGGCCCCCGCCAGTCGGGTCAGGAGTCGCCGGCCGTCGGCTCCGCGGCGTTCACGAACGATGACGACGAGGACGACCTCGCCGACGCCGAGAACCCTTTCGCCCCGCCCACCGACGCCGAGACCACACCCGTCGCGGCTGGTGATGGAACGGACCTCGCGAGCGCCTCGGACCTCGAGATCGGCGAGCACGACGCCGACGAGTCCTCCTACGCGTCCGAGGAGCCCGAGGTCGTGTCCGAAGGCTCGTCGAGGGGCTCGTCCGCGGCCTCAGTGGGTACAGGGACTGCATCGGAGCAGTCCCCTGACGAAAGGCCCACCGCCGTGAGCGACCAGTCCTCCCGCGACATCGACGACACGTCCGAGCAGGTCCCGGCGCCGCCCGTGGCCGATGCGGACGAGCCGAAGCAGGTCGAGGTGCCGGCCCTGGCCGAGCGCGCCGACGTCGTTGCCGATGGCGGCACCCCGGCCAACGACCCCGGCGACCACCGCGGTCAGGCCTGGGCGACGACGCCCGGCAACCGCGGCCTCGACGACGCGACCGATGATGGCGACGCCGCAGACGAGGGGCTCGACGTCGACATGGCCCCGCACTCCCATGAGAGCGACGAGGACGACGAGCTGGCAGAGCCGGCGAGCGACGACGCGACCGAGAGTGCGAGTGGCGGCGCCACCGACACGGCCTGGACCGACGCCCCGGACAGCAGCGGCCCCGCGGACGACGACCGCGCCGAGCACGATGAGCACGGCGAGCACGATGAGCAGCAGCGCGGCACGGCGGCGCCGACCGACACCGCCTGGTCCATCGACGACTCGACCTCGGGCCGCCGGATGTCCGGTTTCGACGAGGTCGTCGACGGCGGTTTCGGACTCGGCTCGGCCGCACCCATCGCCGACGGCGCGCAACCGCTCGGCCACGCGGTCAAGGGTCGGCGTGAGGGCACGACGTTCCTCGGCCCCGACGACGCCGGCTACGACGACGTCGAGCCCGACGTGTGGTTCTACAACGAGGAGGCAGCCCGCCGCGCGGGCTTCCACCGCGAGGGCGAGTGACCTCGCTCTGACGGGTCGAGTCACAGCAGGCCGAGTGGCCACGTGCACACGTGCACGTGGCCACACCCTTGCCCGGACCCATACGGGGGCGGGAGCGGCGTTCTCGGCCCTCGGTGCCCGCCGGAAACCGTGGCGCGGGCACCCGACTGGCCCAAATAGACTGCCGGCATGGTCTCCCCGCTCGTCGCGCTCACGCCCAAGGTCCAGTCCGCGATCGCCACCGCCCTCGGTGACGACTTCCGCGAGGCCGACCCGGTGCTGCGTCCGTCGCAGTTCGCCGACGTGCAGGTCAACGCCGCGCTCGCGCTGGCCAAGAAGGTCGGGATGCCGCCACGCGAGGTCGCGGCCGAGATCGTCGCCGCGCTCGACCTCGACCGTGTGTGCGACTCCGTCGAGGTCAGCGGCCCGGGGTTCATCAACCTCACCTTCTCCGACGCCTGGATCGCCGGGCTGCTGCAGGAGGTCGAGGCCGACGAGCGTGCCGGCGTCCCGCTCCAGCCGACGCAGAACATCCCCATCGACTACTCCGCGCCCAACGTCGCCAAGGAGATGCACGTCGGGCACCTGCGCACGACCGTCGTCGGCGACTCGATCGCTCGCACTCTCGAGCACTTGGGGCACAACGTCATCCGCCAGAACCACATCGGCGACTGGGGCACGCCGTTCGGCATGCTCATCGAGCACCTGCTCGACGTCGGGGAGGGCTCGGACGAGGCCGGTCTGCTCGTCACCGACCCGAACGCCTTCTACCAGGCTGCCCGCGTCAAGTTCGACACCGCCGAGAAGGCCGTTCCTGCCGGCAGCGCCGGCGACTTCAACGTGCGCGCTCGCTCGCGGGTCGTCCTCCTGCAGGCCGGTGACGCCGAGACCCTGAGACTCTGGAACGAGCTCGTCGACCTCTCCAAGGTCTACTTCAACAAGCTGTACTCGACCCTCGGTGTGACGCTGACCGACCTGCACCTCGCGGGCGAGTCGATGTACAACGACGCCCTCCCCGGCATCTGCGAGGAGCTCGAGACGCGCGGCATCGCCGAGGTGTCCGACGGGGCGCTGTGCGTCTTCCTCGACGGCTACACCGGCCGCGAGGGCAAGCCGGTGCCGCTCATCATCCGCAAGTCCGACGGTGGATACGGCTATGCCACAACGGATCTCGCGACCATCAAGTACCGCGTGCACGATCTCGGCGCCCATCGCGTGCTCTACGTCATCGGTGCGCCGCAGTCGCTGCACCTCAACATGGTGTGGGACACGGCGCGCAAGGCCGGCTGGCTGCCCGACGACGTCGTCCCCGTCCACGTGCAGATCGGCAACGTGCTCGGCGAGGATCGCAAGATCCTCAAGACGCGCTCGGGGGCGCCGTTGCGGCTCATGGCGCTCCTCGAGGAGGCCATCGAGAAGGCGCGTGCCGTCATCGACGAGACGCGACCGGACCTCGACGACACCGTCCGGGCGGCCATCGCCCGGCAGATCGGCATCGGGGCCGTGAAGTACGCCGACCTGTCCGTCGCGCACGACAGCGAGTACGTCTTCGACCTCGACCGCATGGTCGCGCTCACCGGCAACACCGGCCCGTACCTCCAGTACGTCGTCGCCCGCATCCGGTCGATCTTCCGCCAGATCGGGCTCGACCCGGCTGCCCAGCACGCGCCGATCCTGCTCGGTGAGCCGCACGAGCGGGCCCTCGCCACGCACCTGCTCGGGTTCGGCGACGTCGTGGCCGAGGTCGGCGACACCTACGAGCCGCACCGGCTGGCCGGCTACCTGTTCGAGCTGGCCCAGGCGTTCTCGGCGTTCTACGAGAACTGCCCCGTGCTCAAGGCCGAGCGCGACGAGGTCAAGGAGTCGCGCCTGACGCTGTGCGCCCTCGTCTTCCGGGTCATGACGACCGGTCTCGACCTGCTGGGACTGGAGTCGCCCGAGCAGATGTGACCCGCGGGGTCATGCGGCGATTTGCCCTGGAATCGCCCTTGCACCGCAAGGGCTGATGTACGTTTCGGGCGCACATCACACCAACAGGGGAGAACCGTCATGACCCAGCCCGCCGCACCGCCCGAGCCGCCGATTCCCACCGCAGCCCATTCCGTCGAGGGCGCCCCGGACTTCCAGCCGGGTGTGACCGCGAACTTCAAGAACGTCACGGTGCGCCCGTGGCGGCAGTCCACGGCCGTGCTCGCGGTCATGGCGCAGATGCTGTTTGTCGTCGCCGCCGTCGCCAACCTCTACCTGGCCTCGGTCGACCTCAAGGTCATGGGGCTCCTCGACGGCCGGGACTTCGCGGCCATCGAGCGCGAAGCGCAGGGCGCCGACGGCCTCTACGGGCTCATCCTCGGCGTCGGCTCGCTTGCGGGTGTGTTCCTGCTCGTCTGGTTCCACCGGGTCTGGACCTCGGACCGCTCCGACCACAGCCTCTACACGCGCGGCACCGGCCTCGCGATCGGCGGCTGGTTCATCCCGTTCGCCAACTTCGTCCTCGGGCCGCTCGCCCTGCGCGACCTGATGTGGGGCACCGAGCACGCCAGCCCCCGGGCGCGGCCCGGACGTCCGGCCGCCACCCCGCGGCTCGTGATCGCGTTCTGGATCGTCATCGGCGTCAACGTGGTGCTCGTGGTGCTCGGACGTGGCACCCAGGGTGGCCTGCAGCAGCCGGAGTCGCTCGACGCGCTCATGAGCGCGCTCCGCACGAGCCTGACCTACGAGGCGGTCGCTGGCCTGTCCGGCGCTGCTGGTTCCGTCGTCGCCATCCTCATCATCCGACAGGTCATGCGCTACACACGTCGCTGAAACCGCCCGATCCCCTGCGACACGCGCGCTTGTCGGAGGACAGTCGGCTCCATGACCGTCATGAGCGACTGGGACTTCAGCGGCCTCAGGGCCACCTACGTCAACTGCACCCTCAAGAAGAGCCCCGAGCTGAGCCACACCCAGGGGCTCGTCGACGCCAGCGCGGCCATCATGCGCGAGCACGGCGTGACCGTCGAGGAGATCCGCTTCGTCGACCACGACGTCGCGACGGGCGTCTACCCCGACATGCGCGAGCACGGCTGGCAGACCGACGCGTGGCCGGGCCTCTACCCCGGCATCCTCGACAGCCAGATCCTCGTCGTCGCCGGCCCGATTTGGCTCGGTGACAACTCGAGTGTCACGAAGCGACTCATCGAGCGGATCTACTCACTCAGCGGGATGCTCAACGACCAGGGGCAGTACCTCTTCTACGGCAGGGTCGCCGGCTGCCTCATCACCGGCAACGAGGACGGCATCAAGCACTGCGCCCAGAACGTGCTCTACAGCCTCCAGCACGTCGGCTACACCATCCCGCCCAACGCCGACGCGGGATGGATCGGCGAGGCGGGCCCGGGACCGAGCTACCTCGACCCCGGCAGCGGGGGGCCGGAGAACGACTTCACCAACCGCAACACGACCTTCATGACGTGGAACCTCATGCACCTCGCGAGGATGCTGCACGACGCGGGCGGCGTGCCGGCATACGGCAACGTCCGCTCGTCCTGGAACTCGGGTGAGCGCTTCGGGTGGCACAACCCCGAGTACCGCTGACGCGTCGGGAGGCACAGTCACCCCGTGGGGATGATGCCGCGAGCGGAGGGCGGCCAGACGATGGCTGTGAGCACCCCCGACGGGGTCGCTGCCCTACGAGAAAGGTCGTCCGGACATGTCGTTCTGGGACATCATCTGGTTCATCATCGTCTTCTTCGCGTTTGCGACGTACCTCATGGTGCTGTTCTCGATCGTCGCCGACCTCTTCCGCGACCCCGAGGTCTCCGGGGTGATGAAGGCGGTCTGGGTCATCTGCCTCGTCTTCTTCACCTTCATCACGGCCGTCGTCTACCTCATCGTCCGCGGGCGTGGCATGAACGAGCGCGCGGCGAAGAAGTACGAGGAGGCCCGCGCGGCGCAGGAGGACTACGTCCGTTCGGTGGCGGGCACGAGTTCCTCGGCCCCGGAGCAGATCGCCAAGGCGAAGGAACTCCTGGACTCGGGAGCCATCTCCGCCGACGAGTTCGCCTCCCTTAAGGCGAAGGCCCTGGCCTGATCGTCGCTGTCGGACCGTCCCTGCCGCCGCCGCCGCTGCCGCTGCCCACGATCAGAGATGCCGGGCTCGGCTGCGTCTCTTTTGTGTGACGTGCCCGGCAGACCCTCCGCCAGCCGCTCCTCGTGCTCTAGGTTCGGGAACCAGTGCCCCAGCCCTCCGCGCGAAGGAGCCCAGCGTGCAGATCGGTGTCCCCCGTGAATCCCGTGCCCGTGAGACACGTGTCGCCGCGACGCCCAAGACCGTCGAGCAGCTCGTGGCTCTCGGCTACGACGTGGCCGTCGAGAGCGGAGCGGGGGACCGGGCGAGCTTCTCCGACGAGGCGTATGCCGTCGCGGGTGCTCGCGTCGTCACCGCCGACGAGGCGTGGGCCTCGCCGGTCGTGCACAAGGTCAACGCACCCTCGGACGTGGAGATCGCTCGGCTGCGACCGGGCACCGTGCTCGTCTCGCTCCTGGCGCCGGCGATCAGTCCCGATCTCGTCGAGAGGCTCCGCGCCGCCGGTGTCACGGCCATGGCCATGGACGCAGTCCCCCGCATCAGCCGGGCGCAGTCGCTGGACGTCCTGTCGTCGATGGCCAACATCGCCGGCTACCGCGCCGTCGTCGAGGCCGCCCACGAGTTCGGGTCGTTCTTCACCGGCCAGGTGACGGCGGCTGGGAAGGTGCCGCCCGCGAAGGTGCTCGTCGCCGGGGCCGGCGTCGCGGGTCTCGCCGCGATCGGGACCGCGCGGTCGCTCGGCGCGATCGTCCGCGCGACCGACGCCCGCGTCGAGGTGGCCGAGCAGGTCGAGTCGATGGGCGCCGACTTCCTCGCCGTGCAGATGCCCGAGGTCGACGCCGCCGCCGCGTCGAGCGACGGCTACGCCAAGGAGATGGGCGAGGAGTACAACCGGCGGGCCGCGGAGCTGTATGCCGCGCAGGCCCCCGACGTCGACATCATCGTCACGACGGCGCTCATCCCCGGGCGCCCGGCGCCCCGGCTCATCACCGCCGACATGGTCGCGGCGATGAAGCCGGGCTCCGTGATCGTCGACATGGCCGCGGCCAACGGCGGCAACGTCGAGGGCTCGGTCGCCGACGAGATGGTCGTCACCGGCAACGGCGTCCGGATCATCGGCTACACCGACCTCGCGGCCCGGCTGCCCACCCAGGCATCGCAGCTCTACGGCACCAACCTCGTCAACCTCATGAAACTGCTCACGCCGGGCAAGGACGGCCAGCTCGTCCTCGACTTCGACGACGTCGTCCAGCGCAACATGACGGTCGCGAAGGACGGTGAGCTGCTGTGGCCCCCGCCCGCCATCCAGGTCAGCGCTGCCCCCGTAGCGCAGTCCCCGGCCGGCAAGAAGGTCGTCAAAGAGCCTGAGCCACCGAAGGACCCACGCCGGAGGTATGCCGTCATGGCCGTCGGTGCGGTCGTGTTCGCGGTGGTCGCGGCCGTCTCACCCCCGAGTTTCCTCGGCCACTTCACCGTGTTCGCGCTCGCGGTCGTCATCGGCTACTACGTCATCGGTAACGTCCACCACGCCCTGCACACTCCGCTGATGTCGGTGACCAACGCGATCAGCGGCATCATCGTCGTCGGTGCCCTGCTCCAGCTGGGTGCGGCGCGCACGTCGCCGGGCTCGCAGCTGGTGATCATGGTCCTGGCCTTCCTCGCCACGTTGATCGCGAGCATCAACATCTTCGGTGGCTTCACCGTGACCCGCCGCATGCTGACGATGTTCCGGAAGGGCTGAACCGTGACCGACGTCAGCACCTCGCTCATCCAGGCCGCCTACATCGTCGCCGCCCTGCTCTTCATCATGTCGCTGGCCGGCCTCTCGAAGCACGAGACCGCGCGTGACGGCAACGTGCTCGGCATGGTCGGCATGGGGATCGCCCTCGTCGCCACCCTCTGGCTCGCCCTGCGCGATGCCCCCTGGGGCAACGTCATCGCCGTGGCGGTTGCGATGGCCATCGGCGCCGTGATCGGCATCTGGCGCGCACGTCGCGTCGAGATGACCGGCATGCCCGAGCTGATCGCCATGCTCCACTCGTTCGTCGGTGCGGCCGCGGTGCTCGTGGGACTCAACACCTTCCTCGCGTCGGGCGGCGCGGGGGACTCGGTGCACCTCGTCGAGATCTATCTCGGCGTCTTCATCGGCGCCGTGACGTTCACGGGCTCGATCGTGGCCTTCCTCAAGCTGTCGGCGCGAATCTCGAGCAAGCCGCTGATGTTGCCGGCGCGGCACTGGCTCAACCTCACTGCCCTCGTGGTGTCCGCCGGCCTGCTCGGTTGGTTCGTGGCGGCCCACTCGATCGTGCCGCTGCTGGTCATGACGGCCATCGCGCTCGCGTTCGGCTGGCACCTGGTCGCCTCGATCGGCGGAGGTGACATGCCCGTCGTCGTGTCGATGCTCAACAGCTACTCGGGTTGGGCGGCGGCTGCGGCGGGCTTCATGCTCGGCAACGACCTGCTCATCGTGACCGGCGCGCTCGTGGGCTCGTCCGGTGCGTACCTGTCGTACATCATGTGCACGGCAATGAACCGGTCGTTCGTGTCGGTCATCGCCGGCGGGTTCGGCTCCGACGGGGCGGTCTTCGACTCGGACGTCGACTACGGCGACCACCGCGAGACGAATGCGGCCGAGGTCGCCGACCTGCTCAGGAACGCGTCGTCCGTGGTCATCACCCCCGGCTACGGCATGGCCGTCGCGCAGGCGCAGTACCCGGTCGCCGAGCTCACGTCCAAGCTGCGCGAGCGGGGGGTCGACGTGCGGTTCGGCATCCACCCGGTCGCGGGCCGGCTCCCGGGCCACATGAACGTGCTCCTCGCCGAGGCCAGGGTGCCCTACGACATCGTCCTGGAGATGGACGAGGTCAACGACGACTTCCCCGACACCGACGTCGTCCTCGTCATCGGCGCCAACGACACGGTCAACCCGGCGGCAGCCGAGGACCCGACCTCGCCGATCGCCGGAATGCCGGTGCTCAAGGTGTGGAACGCCAAGGACGTCGTCGTCTTCAAGCGCTCGATGAACGCCGGCTACGCCGGGGTCCAGAACCCGCTCTTCTTCCGCGACAACTCCGCCATGCTCTTCGGCGACGCCAAGGAGCGCGTCGAGGACATCATCAAGGAACTCTGAGCAGGACGTCGTCGGGAGTGGGACTTCGCGCCGCCTCCTCGTGACCTGCTCCGCCTTCCGGAGCAAGTTCCGAGTCGCGTGACGGTTTGTCTGGTGCTTGCGTATCGGACCTTGCTCCGCTCTGGGGAGCAGGTCGCGAGCGCGCCAGAAGTGTAGCCAACAGTGAAGGAGTGTCAGCCGTCCCTGCCAGCATCTCGTGCACGAGGGAGGCGGTGGCCGTGAGCGAGACGGAACGGGAAGGTTCCCCAGGGTCTGCAGAGCCGGGTGACACGGACCTGTCGAGCGAGATCTTCGACGGTGCGCGCTACATCGTGCGCGCGCGGCGAATCGCGGACCTCAGCCAGCGGGAGCTCGCCGATGAGATCGGCATGTCGAGGGCCACCATCGGGCGGCTCGAGTCGGGGGTCACCAAGGTGGACACGGCGACGCTGTCGGTCATCCTCGGAAGAGCCGGCCTTCGGCTTGCCGTCGTGGACCATGCCGGCCGCGAGGTGGAGCCCATCCCGGTCGACGTCCTGCGTGACCGCGCGGACCGGCGCTTCCCGGGCCACCTGGACGTCCGGCCGCCCCAGGATGCACCCTCCGACCGGGTCCACCCGCGGCGCGGGACGCCGGAGGCGCGGGGATGGTTCGAGCAGCGCCCCTCCCGGGCCACCCGCCGCGGGCGTGGAGGTGTGCCGGTCGACCACCCCACGGTCAGCGGGCTCCGTGAGGATCGCCGGGTCGCCTACTGGAGCGGCGTGGCTGCGGCTGAGGCCCGCCGCGCCACCCAACCCGAGCCGGAGTGCTCGTGCTTCGACGACTGCTTCGAACGCGCATGCCTGCCAGACTGCCCCTGCCAGTGCGAGCCGGACCACCGGCGACCAGGGCAGGCGGTGAAGCCGACAGCCCGCCCGTGACGTCACGGGCGGGCTGCTGGGCATGCTGGGGTGCGGGGTCAGCGTTCGCTCAGGACCTCCGGGGTGCCCGTGAGGCCGGCCTCCTCCTCGCCCGTCGCGAGCCTGCTGTGCTGGCGCGAGTAGAAGAAGTAGATGAGGAAGCCGAGCACCATCCACACGATGAAGCGGATCCACGTCTCGACCGAGAGGTTGAGCACGAGGTAGAAGCAGGCGGCCGCGGACAGCCACGGCACGACCGGGTTGCCCGGCACCGTGAACGACCGCTTGAGGTCGGGGCGGCGCTTGCGCAGGATCGGGACGGCGAGCGAGACGAGCATGAAGGCCGTCAGCGTGCCGATGTTGACCATCTCCTCGAGCTTGCCGATGGGGGTCAACGAGGCGATGAGGGCCACGACGGTGCCGATGATGAGCGTGAGTCTGATCGGCGTGCCCGTCTTCGGGTTGGTCCGGCCCAGCCCCGCCGGGATGAGGTGGTCGCGGCTCATCGCGAACGTCACGCGCGTGGCGCCGATGATGAGGGTCATGACCACGGTGGTCAGGCCTGCCACGGCGCCGGCCGAGATGAGCGTTGCGTAGCCGTCCTTGCCGACGTGGGTGAAGGCGGTCGCCAGGGCTGCCTTGGGGTCGATGTCCTTGTAGTTCTGCATGCCCGTGATGACCAGCGTGACGGCGACGTAGAGCACCGTGCAGATGGCGAGGGAGCCGAGGATGCCGCGGGGCAGGTCGCGCTGCGGGTTCTTGGCCTCCTCAGCCGTCGTCGCGACCACATCGAAACCGATGTAGGCGAAGAAGACGATGGCGGCGCCGGCCATGATGCCCATGACGCCGTACGTCGCAGGGGTCATCCCGGAGATGACCTGGAGCAGGGGCGTCGTCAGGCCCTCCGCGGCCTTGCCCGGCTGCGACGGCGGGATGAAGGGCGACCAGTTGTCGCGGTTGATGAACTGGATGCCCGCGAAGATGACGAAGAGCACGATGAAGAGCTTGACGCCGACGAGCACGAGGTTGACGCGCAACGACTCCTTGATGCCCCACGCGATGAGCAGCGTCAGGCCGGCGATGAGCAGGAAGGCCGGCAGGTCGAAGTGCGACCCCGGCCCGACCGACTCGGGCCACGTGACTCCGAGTTGCCCGAGGAAGGTCACGAAGTACTCCGACCACCCCTGGGCGACCACGCTCGCGCCGAGCATGAGCTCGAGGAGCAGGTCCCAGCCGATGATCCACGCGATGAGCTCGCCGAGCGTCGCGTAGGAGAAGGTGTACGCCGATCCCGAGACCGGGACCGTGGAGGCGAACTCGGCGTAGCACATTGCGGCGAGGCCGCAGACGATGGCGCCGATGACGAACGACAGCGCGATCGACGGTCCGGCGTAGTCCTTCGCCGCCCTGCCGGTCAGCGTGAAGATGCCGGCGCCGATGATGACGCCGATGCCGAAGACCGTGAGATCGAGGGCGCTGAGGGTCCTCTTCAGTTTGTGGTCGGCCTCCTCGGACGCAGCCATCGAGGCCTCGACCGACTTGGTACGGAACACGCTCATGCTGACCTCCGAGCGGGTCGGGGACGTACGGATCATCACAAACTAGCGGGGTGCGCGACCGGCGGCGAGCCCCCGTGCGGGCATCGTCGGTGAGGAACCTGCCTCAGTCGTCGTCGGAGCCGGGCCAGATCGGGCCGGTGTCGGGGCCGCGCCGGCGACGCCTGAGGTCGTCGCTCTCGTAGACCGTCTCGGGTCGGTTGACCGGACGCTGGATCGGCACGCCCCGGGAGTAGGAGTCGAGGCGGTCCTGGATGGGATCGTGGGTGCCGTGCACGTCGGGGAGATCGCCGACGATCTCCTCGAGGTCGTCGGCCCGCCGGGGCGGCACGATGTGGAAGATCTCGGCGCAGATGTCACGGTAGGTCTGGTCGGGGTTGGGCACCCACTTGACCTCACGGAGGGCCTGGTCCTGGCCCGCGCTCTCGAGGACGAACTTGCCGTAGCCGAGGAACTGGCCGGGGATGGACCGGACGTAGCTCATGTCGGTCACCTTGAGCAGGGGCATCATCGCGACCTTGTGCGCGATCAGGCCGTAGCGCAGGAGCAGGCGCTTGTCGGTCGCCACGAACCAGTTGTGGCTCCATTCGAGCAGCCGCCAGAGCAGGCGCACGAGCAGGGCGAAGAAGATCCACCAGAAGAGCGTGCCGACCGCCTGGGTCGACTTCGTGACGTTGGAGTCCACCCACACCGCTGCTGCCAAGGCGAGGGTGGCGGTCGCGACCGGCTCGGCGAGCTTGGCCCAGTGGGCGCGAACGGCGGTGACGAGCCGCTCGCCCGGGAGCAGGATCGGAGCCAGTCCTGCCGGGACCTCCATGCTCCGACGCAACGCCATGAGCTCAGTGTGCTCGCATCAGCGGTTGAGCAGGGAGCTGAAGAACGCGAGGATCGCGTTGAAGCCGTCGACGAGGATGCCCCAGACGTTGTTGACGATGTCGGCAGCCTTGACCGGGGAGGTGAAGACGGCGTAGACGAAGAACGCCAGCACGATGATCAGGATAATCTTCTTGGCCTTGGGGCCCATGGTGGTGTCGCTCCTTGGAGGAAGGTGCTGGCGCTGCCCTGACAGCCCCACGGCACAGGGATGTTCCCAGTGTGTCGCACGGTACGGGTGGGGTGCGGGACCGTGCCGCGCGTGTCGGTAGCGAGACCGCCCTGACCGCTATCCTCCTCGCGTGTCGCGAACGCCGGAGCATGCCGCCGCGCTGCGCAGCGCCCTGGCGCGCACAGCGAGTGGGGCCGACGCCGGGGAGCTGGCCCGGGCGACCGAGGCCCTCGTCGCGCGCTACCGGTCCGTGGCCCCCGCATCGGCTCCGATCCTCGCCTCACGGGTGCGCGTCGCGGCATACGCCTCCTACCGGATGCCGGCCACACACGCCGCCCTGGCGCGCGTGCTCGACGCCGTCGCGGCCCGTGGCCTGGCCCCTCGCTCGCTGCTCGACCTCGGTGGCGGGACGGGTGCCGCGGCGTGGGCCGCGGCCGGCGTCTTCGCGTCCCTCGAGTCGATCACGGTGCTCGACCAGGTCGAGGACGCCCTGGCTCTCGGGCGGGTGCTCGTTGCCGACGCACCCTCGCCGGCCCTGGCGGGCGCGACCTTCCGTCGGGCCTTCGCCGGCGCCTGGCCCGACCTGGAGGCCGACCTCGTCACCGTGTCCTACGTCCTCAGCGAGCTCGACGAGCGCCAGCAGGACACGCTCGTCTCCGACGCGATGCGGCGCGGGCGGACCGTCGTCGTCGCCGAGCCGGGCACCCCCGACGGCTACGCCCGGGTGCTGCGCGTCCGGGCGGCGCTCCTGGCGGCAGGTTGGACCCTGCTGGGTCCGTGCCCCCACGAGGCGGACTGTCCCCTGGCGCCGGGCGACTGGTGTCACTTCGCGGCCCGCCTGGAACGCTCCGCCGAGCACCGCCGCCTCAAGGGCGCCGAGCTGTCCTACGAGGACGAGAAGTTCTCGTGGGTCGCAGCCGCGTCCCCGGGCGTCGTGGCACCCCGGCAAGAGGGGGCGACATCGGGCCGGATCCTCCGACATCCTCTGAAGCGCAAGGGTTTCGTAGAGTTCCAGGCGTGCCGCCCCGACGGCACCGCGGGCCGTGAGGTCATCTCGAAGAAGGCGGGGGAGCGTTACCGGCGGGCGCGAGACGCCGAGTGGGGCGACACGCTGCCCTGAGCCCACGGCATACGCACGCAGGAGTCGGCTCAGACGACGCCGTAGAGGCGGTCCCCGGCGTCGCCGAGGCCGGGGACGATGTAGCCCTTCTCGTTGAGCTTCTCGTCGATGGTGCCGAGCACGACCTTGACCGGGATGTTGCTCTCGGAGAGCTCGTCCTCGAGGTGCTTGATGCCTTCGGGGGCCGCGAGGAGGCAGACGGCCGTGATGTCCCGCGCACCCTTGCTCGTCAGGTAGTCGATCGCCATGACGAGCGTGCCGCCGGTGGCGAGCATCGGGTCGAGGATGAAGACCTGCCGACCGGTGAGGTCGTCGGGCAGCCGGTTCGCGTAGGTCGAGACCTCGAGGGTCTCCTCGTTGCGGATCATCCCGAGGAAGCCGACCTCGGCGCTCGGCAGGAGCTTGACCATGCCGTCGAGCATGCCGAGCCCGGCGCGCAGGATCGGGACGATGATCGGCTTGGGGTTGGAGAGCTTGATGCCGGTCGTCGGCGCGACCGGCGTCTCGATGTCGAACGGCTCGACGCGGACGTCGCGCGTGGCCTCGTAGGCGAGGAGCGTGACGAGCTCCTCGGCGAGGCGCCGGAAGGTGGGGCTGTCGGTCCGCTTGTCGCGCAGGTAGGTCAGCTTGTGCGCGATGAGCGGGTGATCTGCGACGTGGACGTCCATGGGTGGAAACTTAGCGCGTGGCGAAGAGATCCGAGACCCCCGGCAAGGGCTCCGTCCCCGGACCGGAGACGTATGCCGTCTGGCTGGGCCAGGCGCTCGACCTGGCCGCGGCGACAGCGAGGGCGCAGGACGTGCCGGTCGGTGCGCTCGTCGTCGACCCCGACGGTCACGTGGTCGGCCGTGGGCGCAACGTCCGCGAGGAGCGCGGCGACCCGACGGGGCACGCCGAGGTCGTCGCCCTGCGGGAGGCCGCGCAGATGCTCGGCTCGTGGCGGCTCGACGGCTGCACCCTCGTCGTGACGCTGGAACCGTGCGTCATGTGCGCCGGTGCGGCGATGGCGGCGCGGCTCGAGCGGATCGTGTTCGGCGCGTGGGACCCCAAGGCTGGGGCGTGCGGATCGGTGTGGGACCTGACCCGTGACCCCCTGGCCACGCACCTCGTGGACGTCGTCGGCGGTGTCCGCGCCGAGGAGTCGGCGGCCCTCCTCGTCGATTTCTTCGAGGGCCGCAGGCTCCGGTAGGGTCTCTCCCGGTGGCGTGTCCGAGCGGCCTAAGGAGCACGCCTCGAAAGCGTGTGTGGGGGTAACTCCACCGTGGGTTCAAATCCCACCGCCACCGCCAGCCAGTGTGATCGGCGCAGGACCCGACTCGTTCGTGAGTCGGGTCCTTCGTCGTTCTCGGAGGCCTTCTCGATTTCGGCGCCACGGGCGTGTGCGGAGCCGGGGGTGGGTATGAGCGCGGCACATCCGTGCACAGCCGTGCACATGCCTGCATCCCTGAGTTCCCACGCGATCGAGGCCGACCATGTCAGATGACCAGTACACCGAGCAGGACCCCACGACGCAGCACGACCAGCCCCGAACCGAGGGCGAGCAGATCGAGCACCCGGGGTTGACGGCCGCCATGGGCGACGAGCCGGACCACGGCGAGGACACCTACCGCGGCAGCGGACGGCTCGAGGGCCGCCGAGCCGTGATCACCGGCGGTGACTCGGGCATCGGACGCGCCGTGGCGATCGCCTTTGCCCGAGAGGGCGCGGACGTCCTCATCTCGGCCCTGGAGTCGGAGGCCGAGGACGCCGAGGAGACCGCGCGCCTGGTGCGCGAGGCCGGCCGCAAGGCCGTGCTGTGCCTGGGCGACCTCACCCGGGAGGAGCAGTGCGCGGAGGTCGTGGACCGGGCGGTGTCGGACCTCGGTGGCATCGACATCCTCGTCAACAACGCGGCATACCAGATGTCGCAGCCGGGCGGCATCGCCGACGTGAGCACGGAGCAGTTCGACCGCGTCATGAAGACGAACCTCTACGCGATGTTCTGGCTGTGCAAGAAGGCACTGCCCCACCTGGAGGCGGGCGCCACGATCGTCAACACGTCGTCGATCCAGTCGCGTCAGCCGTCACCCGAGCTGCTCGACTACGCGACGACCAAGGCGGGCATCGTCGCCTTCACGCAGGCACTGGCAGGCCAGCTGGCGCAGCAGGGGATCCGGGTCAACGCCGTGGCGCCCGGGCCGATCTGGACCCCGCTGATCCCCGCCACCATGGACGAGGACAAGGTCGAGGGCTTCGGGGAACAGACGCCGATGGGGCGCGCCGGCCAGCCTGCCGAGCTCGCTTCGGCCTTCGTCTTCCTCGCGTCGCCGGAGTCGAGCTACGTCACCGGCGAGGTGCTCGGTGTCACCGGGGGCCAGCCCCTCACCTGAGCCGCCTGACCTGCCGACCTCCTCGGCGGTGAGTCCGGTGCCCGCACTGGCAGGATGTGCGCCATGACCACGGACGTTCCCCTCAGTGTGCGCACCCCCTCACCCCTGGGCGAGTTCCTTCGTGCGCGCCGGCACGAGCTCGCGCCCGAGGAGGTCGGCATCAAGCGGGCGAAGGGCCGGCGCCGGGTGGGCCTCAGTCGCACCGAGGTCGCCGAGCTCGCCAACATCTCCGTGGCGTACTACGACCTCATCGAGCGCGGCCGCGACCTGCGCCCGAGCAAGAGCGTCATCGACGGCCTCGCCCGCGCGCTCAAGCTCGACTCCGACGGGCGCTCGCACCTGCACGCGCTCGCGACCGGCACCCCGTCCCGGCGGCCGCAGGCACCCGAGGAGCTGACGGAGGAGCTCGAGGAGCTGCTCGACTCGATCGAGCCCAACCCGGCCTACGTCGTGGGTGCCCGGTGGGACGTCCTCGGGGCCAACCACACCGCGTGTCAGCTCTTCACGGACTGGGAGACCAAGCGGAGCAAGCGTGAGCGCAACCTGCTGTGGTTCTACTGCTGCGACCCCGCCGCGCGCAGCCTCTTCGTCGACTGGGAGCAGGAGGCGGCCGACCAGCTCGCGCTCTTCCGCGAGGCGTACGCCCGGCACCCCGACGACCCGGCGTTCAAGCGGATCCTCGACGAGATCTTCAAGTCGAACCCCGCGACGGTCGAGTGGTGGGAGCGCCACGACACCGACCCGACCCGCGGCCGCACCAAGCGGATCCGTCGCGACAACGGGCAGGTGATCCAGCTGCGTCAGCTCGTGCTCCAGGTGCTCGACGAGCCCGACATCCGGGTCATCAGCTACTTCGCCGACGTCGACGGCGACCTCGACGACATCGAGTTCGACGCGTAGTCAGCGGCGGCGCGTCCCGAAGAGGCTGCGGGTGATCTCGCGGCCGATGACCGTGCCGGCGGAGCGGAGCATCGACTTGAACGCCGTGCTGCCGGCGACCTGCTCGATGATGCTCGGCTCCTCCTTGGGGGCGCGCTTCGGGGCGGACGCGGGAGCGGGGGCCGCCGGGGACGGCGCCGGGGAGTCGGCGGGCGCGGCCGGGGCCGCCTGGAGCCGGGCCGCGAGCTTCTCGTAGGCGGACTCGCGGTCGACGACGTCGGCATACTTCGCCTTGAGCTGCGACGCGCCGATGACGGCGTCCATCGTCGCCTGGGGCGAGGGGTCCATGAGCGAGTTCGGGGCCTTCATCCGGGTCCACGCGACCGGCGTCGGCACGCCCCGGTCGGACAGCACCGTGACGACCGCCTCGCCGATGCCGAGGCTCGTCAGGAGCTTCTCCATGTCGTATGCCGTGTGCGGGTAGGTCGCGATGGCCTGCTTGAGCGACTTGGCGTCGTCGGGGGTGAAGGCCCGCAGGGCGTGCTGGACGCGGTTGCCGAGCTGGGCGAGCACACCGGCGGGGACATCCTTGGGCGACTGCGTCACGAAGAAGACGCCGATGCCCTTCGAGCGGATGAGCCGGACCGTCTGCTCGATGGCCTGCAGGAACGCCTTGCTCGCGTCGTCGAAGAGAAGGTGGGCCTCGTCGAAGAAGAAGACGAGCTTCGGCTTGTCGAGGTCGCCCTCCTCGGGCAGGTCGTGGAAGAGGTCGGCGAGCATCCACATGAGGAACGTGGAGAAGAGCTGCGGGCGGTCCTGGACCTGGGGGAGCTCGAGGCAGGAGATCATCCCCCTGCCGTCGGCGGCCGTGCGCAGCAGGTCGCTCGTCTCGAACTCGGGCTCGCCGAAGAAGTCGCCGGCGCCCTGGTCCTCGAAGGTGATGAGGTTGCGCAGGATGACCCCGGCCGTCGCGCTCGAGAGGCCGCCGAGGTCCTTGAGGTCGGCCTTGCCCTCGTCGGAGGTCAGGTGGGTGATGACGGCGCGCAGGTCCTTGAGGTCGAGCAGGGCGAGGCCGTTCTTGTCGGCGTAGTGGAAGATCAGCCCCAGGCTGCTCTCCTGCGTGTCGTTGAGGCCGAGGACCTTGCTCAGCAGGGTCGGGCCGAAGCTCGTGATCGTGGCGCGGATCGAGATGCCCTCGCCCTTGCCGCCGAGCGAGAAGAACTCGGTGGGGTATGCCGTCGCCGTCCACGGCATGCCGACGTCGGCTGCGCGGCTGGTGATCTTGTCGCCGCCCTCGCCGGGAGTCGCGAGGCCGGAGAGGTCACCCTTCAGGTCGGCGAGGAAGACCGGGACGCCCTGGTCGGACAGCTGCTCGGCCATGAGCTGGAGCGTCTTCGTCTTGCCGGTGCCGGTCGCGCCGGCGACGAGGCCGTGGCGGTTGAGCACGCTCAGCGGGATCTGCACCGGCGCGTCGGCGTGGGCCTGTCCGTCCACCACGGCGGCACCCAGCCTGAGCACGGCACCGTTGAACGCATAGCCGGCGCGGATCTCGTCGATCTGGGTCGTGTCGCCCGTTGCGCCCGTCTGAGGGGCTCCTGAGGCTGCGGTCTCGGTCACGCCTCGCACTCTAGCCGTCGGGTGTTCACGTTCGATGTCTATGCTGTCCCGGTGATTTTCAAGGCCGTCGGCGACTCCCGCCCGTACCCCGACCATGGACTAGAGACGACCAAGGACTGGTCGAACGTCCCGCCACGGGTGGTGCAGCTCGGCGAGCTCATCACGACCAAGAGCACGCTCGACCTGCGCGGCCTTCTCGCGGACGACTCGACGTTCTACGGCGACCTCTTCCCCCACTGCGTCGAGTGGGAGGGCGAGCTCTACCTCGAGGACGGGCTGCACCGAGCTCTTCGCGCCGCGCTGCAGCAGAGACCTGTCCTTCACGCCCGAGTCCTCGTACTCTCCTGACACAGAGCCGCCCGGCCACGGGGGCTGACGAACGAAGGAGCGTGGATGTCGGAGGTCGTTGACCAGGACGACCGCAGGTACCGGGTGCGACGTCAACGCCGATCGGCGATCGTCATCGTGGTCGTCCTGCTCGGCCTGGGCGGTGCGTTCTACTACGCGTCGACGTACTTCCGCGACACGGCCCCCAAGCCGACGCCGTGCACGACGGCGGCCCCGGTCGTGCCGCTCGAGCCGGCCGACGTGAGCCTCAACGTCTACAACTCGACGTCGCACCGGGGGTTGGCCGCCGCGGTCGCCAAGACCGCGACGGAGCGCGGATTCAAGGTCAAGGCGGTCGGCAACGACCCGCTGAAGGCGACCATCGCGCAGACCGCCCAGATCCGCTTCGGCTCCGAGGGAGCCGCGTCGGCGGAGCTGGTCAAGAGCCACGTGCCGCAGGCCGTTCTCGTCGACGACAAGCGCAAGGGCGACACCATCGACCTCGTCGTGGGCCAGGGATGGAAGAGCTTCGGCAAGGTACCGGTCGCCCCCGCTCCCACCCAGACGCTTCGCCAGTGCCCGACGGTGACGGCCCAGAACTGACCCCGGGCGTGACGATGCCGTCCGGCGCGAACCGCGCCGGACGGCATACTCCCAGCAGGGGGTTCGGGGTCAGCCCACCGAGGACGCGGCCTTGACGAACTCGTTCGTGTAGGTCTTGGCCAGGTCGATGCTCTTGCCCTGGACCTTCGGGTTGAACTCGCCGAGGACCGCGAGACACGTCTTGGGGCCGTCCTCCGGCATGAGGCCCGTCGGGTTGAAGATGCCCTTCTCGCTGTTGAGGGCCTTGACGTAGGCGTCCTTGCCGACGCCCTTGTAGTACGCCGCGGGCATCTTGTCGGCGATCGCCGCCCCGTCGTGCTGCTGGATCCAGGCGAGGGTCGAGACGTAGGCGTTGACGAGCTTCTGCACCGTCGCCTTGTTGCTGTTGACCCAGTCGGTCGGCATGTAGAGCGAGGTCGCCGGGTAGGTGCCGCCCAATGCGGCCTTGGAGCCTTCGGCCGTGCGCATGTCGAGCAGGATGAAGGCCGTGCCGTCTGAAACTGCCTGCGAGACAGTGGGCTCCGTCGTCATGCCGCAGTCGATCGCCTTCTGCTTCATCGCGGCGAGGAAGGTCTGACCGGCGCCGACGCCGCGACGGGTCTCCTGCGAGGGGTCGACGCCGTTCTTCTTGCTCAGGTACTGGGTCAGGAAGTCGGTCGAGGAGCCCGTGTCGGTGATGCCGAGCGAGCGGCCCTTGAAGTCGGCCGGGCTCTTGACGGCGCCCTTGAGGTCGCTGCGGCACAGCTCGACCTCACCGGGGATCTGGAGCATCGACACGACGGCCTCGGACGACTTGCCCTGCGCCTGGAGGGCGATGTTGTGGTCGTAGAAACCGCCGACGCCCTGCACCTGCCCGGCGAGCATGTTCTGCGTGGCGTCGCCGCCCGCGGGCTCGTCGACGAGGTTGACGTTGATCCCGGCCTTGGCGTAGTAGCCGAGCTGCTTGGCCAGCATGAAGGGCAGGTAGATCTGCTTGCTCATGCCGCCGACCATGATCGTCACGGTGGGTGCGCTCGCGTCGACCGTGGCGGCGCCGGCGCCGGCGGCCGTCGTGGAGCCCGACGCGTTGTTGGCACAGGCGGCCATCGTGGTGGCGGCGAGGAAGGCAGCGCCTGCTGCGCCGATGCGCTTGGTGTTCATGGGAACTCTCCTTTGAGTCTGTTGCGTGATGGGTGCGTGCTGATGTGCTGAGGTGCTGGTGGGATGCGGGGGCTACTCGACGGCCGCACCTCCATGGGTCTGCGGGGGGCGCCACCGCAGCAGGCGCCGCTCGAGGACGGTGATGAGTGCCTCCGCCGTCAGGGCGATGACGGCGACGAGGACCATGCCGGCCAGCACCCCGTTCATGTCGAAGTTGTTCTGCGACGAGCGGATCAGCAGCCCGAGGCCCTGGTTGGCGCCGAGGATCTCGCCGACGAGGGCGCCGATGAGGGCGAAGCCGAAGCTGATGTGCAGGCTCGCCAGGATCCACGTGAAGGCGGAGGGGAGCACGACGTCGCGTGTCACCTGCCAGCGGGAGGCGCCGAGCAGGCGGGCGTTGGCGATGAGGTTGCGGTCGACCTCGCGGGCGCCCTGGAAGGCGTTGAAGAAGACGCCGAAGAAGACGAGGACGACGGCGAGGATGACCTTCGACTGGATGCCGAAGCCGAAGGCCACGGTGAAGATCGAGCCGAGGATGATGCGCGGGATCGAGTTGGCGGCCTTGAGGAACGGGGCGAAGAGCTCGGAGAGCACCCGGACGCGGCCGAGGGCGATGCCGCAGACGACGCCGAGGATCGAACCGATGATGAAGCCGAGCACGGCCTCCTCGAGCGTGACGAGGATCTGGTCGGCGAGCGACCCCTGGCTCGTGCCGACGGTGAACCAGTCGACGAGGTCCGCCCACACACCCTTGGGCTCGCCCCAGAAGAAGGGGTCGACGATCTTGGCGTTGACGCAGAGCTGCCAGCCGACGAGCAGGACGACGACGATGCCGAGCCGCATGCCGGCCAGCACGACGCGGCGGCGGTTCGCGCGGGCACGGGTGGACGTGCCGGTCATCGCCCGTTCGGGCGGGAACTGTGCGGCCAGGGCGGTGAGGGATCCGTCGCTCTGGGTGGGGGTGTCGATCATGACGCCACCTCCGCCACGCGCGTCGTGCGGGCGTACGCCTCGGCGACCTCGGCGCGCAGCGCCTCCCAGATCTGCTCGTAGAGGCGGGTGAAGCGCGGGTCGAAGCGGATCTCCTGGACGACCCGTGGTCGCGGCAGGTCGATCTCGAACTCGGCCTTGACCGTGCCGGGACCGGCGGTGATGACGACGACCTTGTCGGCGAGGGCGATGGCCTCCTCGAGGTCGTGCGTCACGAAGACGACGGCCGGCTTCGTCTGGTCCCACAGGTGCAGCAGCTCGGTCGACATGATGGACCGGGTCTGCACGTCGAGCGCGCTGAAGGGCTCGTCCATGAGCAGGACGCGCGGCTGGTTGATGAGGGACTGTGCGAGGGCGACCCGCTTGCGCATCCCGCCCGACAGCTGGTGGGGGTATCGGTCCTCGAAGCCGCTGAGACCGACGCGGCGCAGCCAGTCCCGGGCCAGCTTGGCGGCCTCGGTCCGGCTCTGGCCGCGGTAGATCGGGCCCGCCGCGACGTTGTCGAGGACCGACCTCCACGGGAAGACGGCATCCTGCTGGAAGACGAAACCGGTGCCCGTGTCGATGCCCTGGACCGGCTCGCCGTGGACGAAGGCCTCGCCGCGGGACGGGCGCTCCAGCCCCGAGATGAGGGTGAGCGTCGTGGACTTGCCGCAGCCGGTGGGCCCGACGACCGCGCAGAACTGCCCGTCCTCGACGGTCAGCGACAGGTCCTGGATCGCGGTGTAGGTGCCGCCGTCCGCCGTGGCGAACTTCTTGGTGACGTTGCGTAGCTCGATGGCCGCCATTGGCCCCGCCCTTTCTCCTCGTTGAGTTGCGTCACCGTAGGAGCGGGCCACGTCCGGCCGGAATGCTTGTGCTCGTTGCCGCCGATAGCCGCGATAGAGATGGTTTTGTGCAATCTGCTCAGCCATGCTTGGTGGCGACGCCGACGTCGGCGTCACCGGACCACGCGCCACGACGGGGCGGGGCGGGCAGGAGCGGAGGAGGCGTATGCCGCGACTGGGCAGGACGCTGGCCGCCCGGATCCTGCTGGCCGTGCTCGGGATCGTCGTGGTCACGCTCGCCGTCGGCTTCGCGCTCTTCGCGCGCCTGACGTCACAGACCGCCGATGCGCACGCCATCGAGCAGGCGAGCGGGATCGCGGTGACCCTCGGCCGGGTGCCGCAGGTCGCCCGGGAGGTCGTGGACGGCGACCCGTCCCACGTGCTGCCGGCTCTCGGGTCGCAGGTGCGGGCCTCGACGGGCGCCTCCTACGTCGTCATCATCGACCGCACGGGGCTGCGCTACTCCCATCCCAACCCGGCCCTCATCGGGCAGCGCATCGAGGAGCCCGTGGTGGCCCTCGACGGGCAGGTGCATACGGGCATCGACGAGGGGAGCCTCGGTCGCTCCGCCAACGCCCGCGCTCCCATCGTCGACGCCTCGGGGCGCACCGTGGGTGAGGTGTCCGTGGGAATCCTCGAGTCCGAGGTCGGGGTCCGGCTGACGGCAGAGGTGCTCGACATCGCCCTCTATGCGGCGGTCGCCCTCGCCCTCGGCGTCGCGGCCTCGCTCCTGCTCGCACGCGCCATCAAACGGGTGACGTTCGGTGTCGAGCCGGCCGAGATCGTCGAGCTGGTGCAGGAGCGCGAGGCGATGCTGCACGGCATACGCGAAGGCGTGCTGGCCGTCGACGCCAAGGGCGCCATCAACGTGCTCAACGACGAGGCGCGGCGCCTGCTCGGCATCGAGTCGGTCGGGCTCGGTCAGCGCGTCGAGGACGTCGTCCCCGACGGCCGCTTGCGCAGGGTCATCACCGGGGAGGTCGGCGGCGTCGACGTCGTCGCGGTCACGGACGAGCACCTGCTCGTGCTCAACCGGATGCCGGTGCTCGTCGGCGGGCGCAACGCGGGCTGGGTCGTGACCATCCGCGACCGCACCGAGCTCGAGGCGCTGATGCGCCAGCTCGACTCGATGGAGGGGCTCTCGACGGCGCTGCGTGCGCAGGAGCACGAGTTCTCCAACCGCCTGCACGTGCTGTCGGTCCTGCTCGAGCTCGGCGAGGTCGACGAGGCCACCCGCTACAGCCGCGAGCTCCAGGCGGAGACGGCCCTCGTCAGCGAGGAGATCCGGGCCCGCGTCGGATCACCCGTCGTGGCGGCCCTGCTGCTCGCCAAGACCACCATCGCCGCGGAGCGGGACGTCGTCGTGCGTCTGGACCCGGCGAGCCGGCTCGAGGCGGGACACGACGAGCACCTCCCCCTCGTCTCGGTGCTCGGCAACCTCATCGACAACGCCGTCGACGCGGTGGCGGACGACCCCCGGACCGCGGGGACGCATCCCCGGGGCGAGGTGGTCGTCCTACTCACCTGCTCCCACGACACCCTCGTGCTGACCGTGACCGACACGGGCCCGGGAATCCCGGACGACCGGCTCGACGACGTCTTCCTCGACGGCTACTCGACGAAGCAGCCTCGAGGTGCCATGCGTCGAGGGGTGGGGCTCGCCCTCGTGCACCGGCTGGTCACCCGGGCCGGTGGCACGATCGGGGCGAGCTCTCCCGCCGGCGCACGCTTCGAGGTCCACCTACCGCTACGGGTCCGTCAAGGAGTGTCATGATCCGCGTCCTCGTCGTCGACGACGACTACCACGTCGCGCGCGCCCACGCCCTGAGCGTCGCCCGGGTGCCGGGCTTCTCGGTCGTCGGGGAGGCGCACACCGGCGCCGAGGCTCGTGAGCTGGTCGCGGCGACCGAGCCCGACCTGCTCCTGCTCGACATGTACCTGCCGGACTTCAGCGGGCTCGACCTCGTGCGGCAGATCGCCGCCTCCGGTGCGCAGGTGCCTGACTTCCTCCTCGTCACCGCGGCCCGCGACATCGACTCGGTGCGCACCGCGATGCAGCTGGGGGCCTTCTACTACCTCGTCAAACCCTTCAGCTTCGCCGCGCTGCGCGAGCAGCTCGAGGGCTATCGGGCCTGGGCCGAGCGCATCGACCGGGCGCCCGAGGCCGACCAGCACGTCGTCGACGTCCTCTACGGCCTCCGGGGCGCTCCGCCCCGGCGCGCCACGGCGACCCATGCGCTGCAGCCGACGATGGCGCGCGTTCTCGAGATCGTCACGGCGGCGCAGGCCCCGGTGGGGGCGGCAGAGGTCGCGGAGCTCCTCGGCGCGAGCCGCCCGACGGCGCAGCGCTACCTGGCCGGGCTCGTCAAGAAGCAGCTCCTCGACCTCGACCTCGCCTACGGCTCGACGGGACGCCCCGAGCACCGCTACGTGCCTCGCCGCGGCTGACCCCTGGCCCGGTAAAGGTCAGGACGTGTACGGCACCCGCTGCCAGGAGAGCACGTGCTCGGCTCCCGGGCGGTTGACGGTGACCTCGAGGAAGTCCGTGTTGTTGCTCGAGCCGTCGACGGTGACGCGTGTCAGGTTGTCCGCGGAGCCCTGCACGCCGTAGAAGTCGAGCCACCGCGAACCGGCCGCCAGGGGCTTGTCGGAGTTGTAGACGTGGCTGTCACCGTTGAAGAGGTAGACCTCGCCGTCGAAGGCGTCCGACTGGGTGACGAGCTCGCGCACGAGCGGCTGGAAGGCCGAGTCGTCGGCCCACGTCACGGCATACGTCGGGTCGAACATGTCGGCCTGGAGGAAGAGCGCGACGGCTCGGTCGTGACGCTGACGCGCGCCGGCGAAGGCCGAGCGAACCTGTGCAACAGCGCTGTCCATGCGGGCTCGCTCCTCGGCAACCTGCTCCGGCGTCGGCGAGGTGTGGCCGAGCTCAGGCCAGGGGAGGAGCCCGTTGTTGCTGCCCACGACGTGGAGGGTCGCCAGGTCGACGCCCTGCCGGCGGAACGAGACGTTCTCCGGGAAGCCGGCCGCGGCCTGCGACGCCACCGTCATGTCGGTGCCGAGCGTGTGGCCGGGGCGGTCGAAGAACGTCGAGCGGATGGCGGAGAGGCGCTCGAGGGGGTTGTAGGTGCCGTTGTTGGTGCGGTGGCAGTCGGTCCACTCGTTGTCGCCCGGGCTGTAGACGAGTGGCATCGTGAAGCGGTCGAACTGCGTGCGGATCATGCTGAAGTACTCGTTGGTGCACTTCGACGAGCCGTTCTTGATGTCGCCGACGTGGATGGTGAACGACAGGTCCGGCGTCGCGTTGATCTGGTCGGCCCACCGCGGGAGGGCCGCGACCTGGGCGTCACCGTAGGGCAGGTCGCCGATGACGGCGAACCGGTAGTGGCCGTCCTTGCCCTGGCCGGCCGCGTCGCCGGGCGATGCGGTGGCCGCTGCGGCGGAGAGGACGACGAGCGAGGCGGCGACGGCCGCGAGGGCTGGGGTGCGCGAAAGGTGCATGACAGCCGTTATGCCGCATGGCGCGCGGCCGCCACCACCACGAACGGGTGAACGTCAGGCGTCGAGCTGCACCATCGTGGCGACCATGAGCGCCTTGATGGTGTGCATGCGGTTCTCGGCCTGGTCGAAGACCACCGACGCCTCTGACTCGAAGACGTCGTCGGTGACCTCGAGCTCCTTGAGCCCGAACTGCTCGTGCACGTCCATGCCGACCGCCGTCTCGAGGTCGTGGAAGGCAGGGAGGCAGTGCATGAACTTGACCCGCGGATTGCCCGTCAGCGCAAGGAGATCCGCGTTCACCTGGTACGGCGTGAGCAGCTCGATGCGCTCGGCCCACACCTCCTTGGGCTCGCCCATCGACACCCACACGTCGGTGTGGACGAAGTCGACACCGCGGACGCCCTCGGCCACGTCCTCGGTGAGCGTGACCCGCGCGCCGGTCTCGGCGGCATACGTCCTCGCGATGGCCACGACGGAGTCGGCGGGCCACAGCGACCGTGGCGCGACGATGCGCACGTCCATGCCGAGGATGGCGCCGGTGACGAGCAGCGAGTTGCCCATGTTGAAGCGGGCGTCGCCGACGTAGGCGTACGCGATCTGGTCGTCCGGCTTGCCGGCGTGCTCGCGCATCGTCAGCGCGTCACAGAGGGACTGCGTCGGGTGCCAGTCGTCGGTGAGGCCGTTCCACACGGGGACGCCCGCGAAGGCGCCGAGCGTCTCGATGACGCCGTGGCCCGAGCCGCGGTACTCGATGCCGTCGTAGAAGCGGCCGAGCACGCGGGCGGTGTCCTTGGCCGACTCCTTGTGGCCCATCTGCGAGCCGATCGGGTCGAGGTAGGTCGTGCTCGCGCCCTGGTCGGCCGCGGCCACCTCGAAGGCGCAGCGGGTGCGGGTCGAGGTCTTGGCGAAGAGCAGCGCGATGTTCTTGCCGGCAAGGCGTCGCTCCTCGCGGCCCTCCCGCTTGGCGGCCTTGAGCTCGGCGGCGAGGTCGAGCAGCGCCCGGAACTCGTCGGGCGTCAGGTCGATCTCCTTGAGCAGGTTGCGGCGGTGGAGTGCGGCGAGCGACATGGACGTGATGGTTTCAGGAGTCGTCGACGCGCGGCAATCCGGTCTCAGGTGCCCGGGCGTCGACGGAGCCGGCCGAGCCGCCAGCGGAGCTGCTCGACAAGGGCGCGAGACTGGAGGGGCACGACCACGCGGGGCCCCTCGCCGACGCAGAAGACGACCTCGTCGAACCGGTGGATGCCGGGGCGGCGGGCCACGGTCTGGAAGGCATCGCGGACCGCGCGCAGCTGCGCGACGGTCATGAAGGGCGACGGCTCGTCGGGCTGGTAGCGCGAGCCGAGCGGGTAGTCGCGGCCGGGGGTGCGCGTCATCTCGACGTGGCAGCCGAGCACGTGCTGGACGTCGCGCTGCTCGGCGAAGGCGACGAGCCGGTCGAGCGTCGCCAGGAGCGCGGTGGGGTCGTCGACGTAGATGCGACCGGGATAGACCGTGTCACCCGTGTGCAGCAGGCCGGTCATCGGGTCGTGGACCGCGATCGAGGCCTCGTGATGGCCGGGGATGCCGAAGACCTCGAGGGTGCGGCCGCCGAGATCGAGGGTGACGACCTCTGCGGGCCGGTCTGAGATCCCGAAGTAGGCGCGCACGGCGTCGACGTCGTGACCGACGACCGTCGTGTGCGGACGATCGGTGAAGGCCGCGTCACCCGCGACGTGGTCGCCGTGTCCGTGCGTGTGCGCGACGACGAGGTCGTATGCGTCGGGCGGGGTGCGCGTGGACAGCCAGTCGGCGACGAGCCGGTCGACCGTCCCGCGCAGCGTCGTGCCGTCGACGGCGCCCGTGTCGAGCAGCAGGGCGCGGCGCTCGCCGAGGAGCAGCAGGATGAACGGCGCCTCGAAGGTGACGTCCTTGCTCTGTCGGATGAGGACGGTGCCTGGCGCGAGGGCGTGGACCTGCAGGGGTGGGTCGGTGCGCCGTCGGGGCGAGGGGGAGCCGTGGATCCAGCGGACGTCGGTGTCGATAGGCACGAGGTCGGGGCGCGGCATGCGGGCGAGTGTGCTCTGGTCCGCGGCGTCGCGCACGCCGATTTCATGTGCGGGGTGCGCCTCGGGTAGCCTGCCCGACGGAGGATTCGCATAGTGGCCTAGTGCGCACGATTGGAAATCGTGTTGGGATAAAACCCTCGGGGGTTCAAATCCCCCATCCTCCGCCACAGGACAGATGGCCCCGCCGCGCGCAGCGCAGCGGGGCCATCTGTCCTGTGGCGTCCATCTCCCCCCTGGGCGGACGACCCGAAAGGCGGGCGACGGATGTCGGTGCGGCACGGCAGACTGCCCCGGTGAGCTCGACCAGCCCTGCCCCGACCCGACCGCGGCTGTCCTCGTTCTGGCACGACCTGCCGCGCGAGGGCAAGCTGCTCATCTCGACCGTCGTCTTCCAGTCGATCGGCACGGGCCTCGTCCTGCCGTTCATGGTCGTCTACCTCCACGAGGTGCGAGGGATCCCGCTCGAGACGGTGGGCCTACTGCTGGCGCTCCAGGCCGGCGTCGGCATCGTGCTCGTCACGCCGGCGGGGGCGCTCATCGACCGGATCGGACCGCGTCGGGTCTATGCGAGCAGCCTCGTCGCGCTGCTCGTCGCCGACGTCCTCCTGGCGCTCGCGACGACGACCGGGCAGGCGGCCGTGGCGCTCGTGCTGATGGGCTACGGCTTCGGCATCGTGTGGCCGGCCTCGAGCGCGCTCATCGGCAACCTCATCCCGACCGAGCAGCGACAGCGCTACTTCGGGATCAACTTCACGCTGCTCAACCTCGGCATCGGCATCGGTGGCATCGTCGGTGGCCGTTTCGTGGACGTCTCGCGGCCGGGCACCTTCGTGACGATCTACCTGCTCGACGCCCTCAGCTACGTGCCGGGGCTGTTCATCCTGCTCGTCGCGCTGCGCCATGCCCGCGACCGGGTGGAGCGGCCTGCCGACGCGGCCTCCGGGAAGGTCTCCTACCTGACGCTGCTGCGCGACCCCCGGCTGCGGGCACTGCTGCTCCTCGTCGCGGTCGCGGCCCTCGTCAGCTACCCCCAGCTCAACGCCGGGATGCCGGCCTACGCGCGAGCCGAGGGGCAGATCTCGACCGAGGGGCTGGGTTATGCCTTCGCTGCCAACACCGTCGTCATCGTCGTCCTGCAGCTCTTCGTGCTGCAGCGCATCGAGGGCAAGCGCCGCACGCGCGTCACCGTCGTCATGGCCTTCACGTGGATGGTGGCGTGGTCCCTGCTCGGGGCGACGTCCCTCGTGCCGGGCACGGTGACGGCGACGGTCCTGCTCGCCGCGTGCGCCGGGGTCTTCGGTCTCGGCGAGACGATGCTCCAGCCGACGAGCGCCGCGATGGTCAACGACCTCGCGCCCGACCACCTGCGCGGCCGTTACAACGCGCTCAGCTCGCTGATGTTCTCGGTGGCCTTCGTCGTCGGACCGGTCGTCTCGAGCGTCCTCGTCGGTCGCGACCTGGGCCTCGTCTACGTCGGCTTCCTCGTCGGCGGCTGCGTGGTGCTCGCCGTCATCGCGCTCGTCGTGGAGCGGCACCTGCCGCCGCACGTCAACGGCGTGCGCGAGGCGGAACCGGCCGCCGTTGCCGGGGCGGCCACGGCGGACAGGGCGATTTCCGGCTGACGTCGGCTGCGGCATACACTGGCCGTCGGCACCCCGCGTGGTGGTACCTCTCCGAACTCCCCCAGGGCAGGAATGCAGCAAGGGTAGGAGAGCTCTTCCAGGTACGCGGGGTGTCTTCTTTGTCGCTGTCGGTGGTCGCTCAGCGCGGGGGAGCGGTGGTCGTGCCGACCCGAAGCTCGACGGGTTGGGTGACGCTGCGGGGTCTCGTGCCGTCGAGCCGTCGGCGCACGAGCGTGCCGAGGATCCGGCCCTTCTCGCGGCCGTGCTGGTCCATCGTCGTCAGCCGGTGGGGCAGCCACGGCAGGTCGACGCCGTCGAAGCCGGTGACGCTGAGGTCCTCCGGGACGCGCAGGCCGAGCTCCTCGGCGGCGTGGATGACGCCGGCGGCAATGACGTCGGACTGGGCGACGACGGCGGTGGGCCGGGTGCGCTCAGGCACGTCGAGCAGGGCGCGACCTGCGATCGAGCCGCCCTCGAACGACGACCCGTCGCTGGTCTGGACCGCCGGGGCGTCCGGCCCGAAGACGTCGCGGAAGCCGAGCAGGCGACCGACGCTCGGGACGTGCGCCTCGTCGACCTGCACCTCGTCGTCGGGCACGGGACCAGCCCCACTCGTCGGCAGCATCGGCATGGCGACGTGGGCCACCCGGCGGTGCCCGAGTGCGTGGACGTGCTCGGCGATGGCGCGCCCGGCTGCACGCTCGTCGATGCGCACCTGGGTGATCCGGCGGTCGCTCGGCACGCCGGTGCTGAACATCGGTATGCCGCGGGCGGCGAGGTGCTCGACCGCGGGGTTCTCGCCCGGGCCGCAGAGCGAGAAGACGACGGCGTCGAGGGCGAGCGGCGCGAGCTGCGGCACGACGGACTCGCCGTCGTCGCGGGGCTGCCCGATGAGCAGCATGCCGGTGGGGACCGCCTCGAGCACCTCGGCCAGGCCGTCGAGCACGGCGATGGCGAACGGGTCACGGAACGCCATGCGCAGACGGCCCTCGACGAGGACGCCGATCGCGCCCGACCTTCCCTGGCGCAGCGACGCGGCGAGCGGGTTGGGCCCGGTGAAGCCGAGCTCTGCGGCGGCTGCCCTGACGCGCTCGCCGGTCGCCTCGGCGACGGGGCCCTTGCCGCTGAACACGAGGGAGGCCGTCGACACCGACACGCCGGCGCGCTCGGCCACATCGCGGAGCGTCGGGCGGGCTTGACCTCGGGCAACCATGGGAGGCATGCTATCGAAACGTTTCGAGTCGAATCGATTCGAACGTCTCGCACCCCACCATCGATCGACCGTCGGCTGCCGACGAGGTGGCCGGCCGCACGGGAAGCGTGCCGCTCGTCACTGCTCTGGCCGCCGTCCCCCTGAGAGGCTTGTTCCATGTCCGTCGCCAGCGCTCCGCCGGCCACCTCCGTCCGAGTGGCCCGCACCGCCGTCTTCGCGGCCTTCGCCATCAACGGGGCAGCCTTCGCGGCGTTCGCCTCGCGGGTGCCAGACATCAAGCACGCGCTCGGGCTGTCAGCGGGAGCTCTCGGGCTGACCCTGCTGGCGGCGTCCCTCGGCTCCGTCATCGGGCTGCCGCTGTCGGGCTGGATCGTCCACCACCTCGGCGCCGCCCGCACCCTGATGGGCGCCGCGATCATCCAGAGCGTCGGCCTCGTCGGGGTGGGGATCGGCGTCGACGTCGCGGACAACCGGGCGGTCGTGATGGGCGGTCTCCTCCTCGTCGGCTTCGGCAGCGGTGTGTTCGACGTGGGGATGAACCTCGAAGGCGCCGAGGTCGAGCGCTTCCTCGGCCGCGCGATCATGCCGCACTTCCATGCCTCCTTCAGCGCCGGCACCGTCGTCAGCGCGCTCATCGGGGCCGGCCTGTCGTTCCTGCACGTGCCCGTCGCCGCGCACCTCGTCGGCGTCGTCGTGCTGCTCCTTCTCGTGACCCCCTGGTTCCTGCGCGCCTTCCTGCCCCGGTCGGTGGAGACGGACGAGACCGGCGCGGAGGTGCGCTCGGGAGCCGGCATCGGCGCTGCCTGGCTCGAGCCGCGCACGCTGCTCATCGGCCTCGTCGTCCTCGCGGCCGCCTTCACCGAGGGCACGGCCAACGACTGGGTCGGGGTCGCGCTCTCGGACGGCTACGGCCTCGAGCGCTGGGTCGGCGTCGTGGGTTTCGCGGTCTTCCTGACCGCGATGACCGCCGGTCGCCTGCTCGGCACACGCGTCCTCGACCGGCGCGGCCGGGTGCCGGTGCTCCGGGTCCTGTTCGTCTCCGCCGTCGTCGGCTGCCTGCTCGTCGTCTTCGGCGGACCGGTGCTCGCCTTCGTCGGTGCAGCGATCTGGGGTGTTGGTGCGAGCCTCGGCTTCCCGGTGGGGATGAGCGCCGCCGCCGACGACCCGAGGCGCGCTGCGGCCCGGATGAGCGTCGTCTCGACGATCGGCTACACCGCGTTCCTCGCCGGGCCGCCGCTCCTCGGCTTCCTCGGTGACCACGTCGGCGTGCTCCACTCGCTGCTCGTCGTCGGCGCGATGGCCGTCGTTGCCCTCGTGGCCATCCCTGCCGTCCGCGAGCCCGAGCGCGCCAAAACCCCTGGCGCCAAAACCCCTAGCGCCAAAACCCCTGGCGCCAAAACCCCCGGCGCCACCACCCCGAGCGCCCACACCCCCTGACCCGCTGTCCTGATCGAAAGAGCGATCCGCCCCCCAGCCCACCGATCGAAAGAGCGATCCGTCCGAACGGACGGATCGCTCTTTCGATCAGTGGCTCGGGGGCGGTGCGCGGTGGGGTGGGAAGGTCGGTGGGGCTCAGAAGTACTCGGTGATG
Organism: Terrabacter sp. 2YAF2; assembly: GCF_052114705.1. Lineage (NCBI taxonomy): Bacteria > Bacillati > Actinomycetota > Actinomycetes > Micrococcales > Intrasporangiaceae > Terrabacter > Terrabacter sp. 2YAF2. The sequence continues at coordinate 22,549 of NZ_JBFRFG010000008.1, read as the reverse complement.
AAGGGCTGACCCGCGAAGACGGCGTCGAGGGCCGCGTCACCCTCGGGGGTGCCGCCCGTGGCGAGCCCGGCTTGGCGCAGGCGCGACACGGACCATCCGCACCACAGCGCAGACAGTCCCCGCGCCTCGACCCGGAGCACGCTCCCGCCGGGCCCGCCGTCGGCGCGGGTGGCCGTGCCGCGGCCTGCTGACACCGCCAGCGTCCACCGGCCGGAGTTCACCGGGGCGTCGGCGTCCTCGACGAGAAGGTCCACCTCGACCGAGGTGTGCGGACCGAAGCCACGGCCATCGAACGCGGCACCGAGGTCCACGACCCGCCCCATCCACGGGATCTGACGCACCTCCTTGGCCGGCAGCCCACCGAGCCCGAGCGTGACCGGGTCCCGTGGGTCGAGGTAGGTATGCACCGTCGGCGTGGCCGACGACCCCGACCCGACGACACCCCACAGGGTTCCGGCGGCCTCCGGGGTCGTCGCGACGAGGTGCTCCACCGTGACGGCCTGCTCGGACAGGTCGTAGAGGACGAACCCACCGTCGACGGCGTACGCGATGAGCTCGTCCCGCTCGAGCGTCCCCTCGAGCGCGGCGACCGACGGCACCATCGGTCCGCTGACGCCGTGCCGAGCACTTGCCGCACGGGCGAGGTCGTGCATCCACTGGGCGTCGGCGCGGGTCGCCGGCCGGAGTCCGCCCGACCCGCCCCGCCCCGTGCGGGAGGTGCCGAGGTCGCGGAGGAGGTGGGCGGCATACGTCGTCCGCGTCTGCACGCCGCCGATCTCGTAGCCGGACCGGCGGTACAACGTGGCCGTCGTCGGGAAGAGGCAGGACACGACGTCGCCGAGCTCGCCCATCCGGGTGATCAGGGCGCGGGTAAGCGTCGTCGCGACGCCTCGGCCTCGGGCGCTCGGCTCGACGTAGACGCCGGCGACGCCGCCCATCCGCAGGTGTCGTCCGCCCCAGGCCTGCTCGTAGGGCCGGATGCGCCCCGCGCCGAGGACGGTGCCGGACTCGTCGACCACGGCGATCATCCGACCGCCCAGGGTCTCGGCCGAGACCCGTTGCCACCAGGCGTCACCCCCGGTGCCGAGCGGTCCGAAGGACCGGTTGCGGATCGCCAGGACGGCGGGGAGGTCGGCGTCGACGACGTCGCGCGTGCGCAGCTCGCTCATGCGCCGAACCTAACGACTGGCCGAGGCCGAGGGCGACCGGGTGGTCGGTCAGGCCCGGTGGAGGTAGGTGAGGCGACGGACCTTCGAGACCGCCCAGGCGAGGACGGCGTAGACGAGCCAGCTCACGACCGAGAGCCACGTGTAGTTCCCGGCCTTGGTCAGCACCGCGACGATCGAGCCGAGCAGGACGACGGTCACGGCCGGCACGGCATACCAGATCGCCACCATCTGGGGACGGAGCACGAATGTCGGTGAGCCGCGGAAGGCTGCCAGCACATTGCCCGCGACGACGAGCACGAGGACCAGCCACAGTGAGAGTCCTGCGCTGACCGGCAGCGATCCGAGCGCCGCCGCGACCCCCACCCAGCCGCCGAGGACGACGACCGTGAGCACGGTCGGCACCGTCACGTGGGCGACGGCCTCGGTGACCTCGCCGGTGCCGAGGAGCGAGGGCGTGCCGACGTTGTCGGCCTGCAGGCGCAGGCCCTCGGCCCAGGCGCCGAAGCCGAGGTAGAGGGGCAGCAGGCCGATCGTCGCCGCGATGCTCGGGGCGGCCGGCTGCGTGAAGGCCCACGTGACGATCGCGCCGCCGAGGACGGTCAGGCCCAGACCCGAGAGGAAGGCTCCCGGGGTGCGCCGCAGTCCGAGGATGTCGCGTCGCACGAGCACACCGAACGGGCGGCCGGCGCGCAGTCGCGCGGAGCGGCCGTGGCGGACGGGTCGGGTCAGGGCGAGCCGCGCCGTGCGGAGGTTGCCGGTGAGGGCCGACCCCGCCATCGTCGAGGTGTTGGCCGAGTGGGCGCGCAGCGACTCGGCATGCAGCTCACGAAGGGCGTCGGGCACCCGCCACAACAGGCTGAGGCCACGGTCGGGTCCGGGCCAGGAGCGGACCTGCGACCACAGCCAGAGACGCGTCGCGAGGACGCCGAGCGCGGTGCCGATCAGCGTCGTCACGAGAATGGTGGCGACGCCGGCGACGTGGGCGAAGGCCAGACCGGCCCCGACGGTCAGCCCGCTCAGCGCGCCGACGAAGAGGCCGCCGACCGCGGCGTAGCGCCACCACCGGCGCAGGGCGAGGGCCCGGTCGAGCGGGACGGGCAGCACCAGGTCGATCCACGGCATGGGTGGGACCACCGGCCCGCGGAAGCGCCCGGCGAAGACGACGGCGCCGAGCAGGGCCGCCACCGAGGCGACGAGCAGGGCGATGGCCACGGGGGAGCGCAGCTGCTCCCCGAGGGAGCTCGCGTCCGACGTGCGGAAGACCGCCTGGACGATCGGCAGGCCGTAGACGAGGGCGCCGAGGAAGAGGACGTAGCCGGCATACAACCCCTGCTGCCGGGCCTTGCGCGCGGCATCACCGCCGATGACCCAGTCGGCCTGGCCGAGCAGGTCGTGGTCGTCGTAGTCGACCTCGGTCGCCGTCGGGACCAGTGCCGCCGGGTCGTATGCCGGGTGGCGCGGCGGTGCCTCGGGTGCGGGCTGTGGGCCAGCCGGCTTCTTGCGCTTGCTCATCGCGCGTCCCCGGTCAGCGCGCCGGCACGACGTCGACGACGCGGGTCGCGAGGGTCGCGGTCAGCTCGGGGTCGTGGCAGGCCATGACGACCGTGCCGCCGGCCTCGGTCCGCTCGCCGATCAGGGCCGCGACGACCTGGCGCTTGCCGGTGTCGAGGCGCTGCTCGGGCTCGTCGAGCAGCACGACGCTCGCCGGGCGCGAGAAGGTCAGCGCCAGCCGGAAGAGCTGCTCCTGGCCCGACGACAGCTCGTGCGGGAAGCGGTCGTCCAGGTGGGCGATGCCGAGACGGTCCAGCAGGGCCAGGCTGCGCTCGTCGGACGTCGCGGGCTCGCCGCCCCACGTCGAGTCGATGAGCACGAGGTGGTCGATGAGCGTCAGGTCGCGATAGGTCGTCGGGGCGCCGAGCAGGGCGGCGACGGCAGCGCGCACGGCTCGGTCGCGCTCGTCGGCCTCGCGGCCGCCGATGGTCGCGGTGCCGGTGCTCGGCACGAGCAGCCCGCCGATGATCCGCAGCAGCGTCGTCTTGCCCGAACCGTTGGGGCCGCGCAGGACGATGCACTCGCCCGGGTCGGCGCTGACATCGGTCGGGAGCAGCAGGGTCGTCTCGTCGATCGTCTTGCCGACGCCCTCCGCGCGGACCTCACCGGCCAGCACTGCGACCGCACCCATCTGCACCCATCCCTTCGCTGACACCGTCGCGCTGTCGCGCCGTCGGAAGCCACCGTATGCCGCTTGGCTCCGAACGCGCTGACCGCACGGAGCACTCAGCCCTGCGGCCCGACGGGTGGACCGACGACCAGCGCGACCCCGGTCAGGGCGAGCACGGCCACGACGCCGACCGCGACGGCGATCATCGGACGGGCGAGGAGCGCCGCGACGACCCGCTCGGCCGGGTTGGTGGGCGTCTCGCCGTCGCGTCCCAGACGCCAGCCGCCCTCGAGACGCCCGCGCCGTTCGAGCCGGCGCTCCCACCAGACGGTGAGGAGCGGCGGCACGGCGCTGAGCAGACCCAGCAGGCCCTCGCGGACCGTCCAGCGCTGGTTGACCCACAGCAGGACCGTGACGAGGCAGAAGGCGATGAAGACGACGCCGTGGGCGAGCCCGAAGACCTTGACCCCGAGGTCCGTCGTGCGCGTGACGTACTTGAGGACCATCCCGAGCAGGAGCAGCGCCCACGTCACCACCTCCGCGAGGGCGATCCGGCGGTAGAGGGTGCGAGGGGCCATGCGGGCGTCTCCTACGTCGTGTCGTACTCGAACGCCAAGTATGGCAAGCCGCACGTCCCCCTCGACCACTGCCCCCTCCGCCCCTCCCGATCGAAAGAGCAGTTCGTCCGGACGGATTGCTCTCTCGATCGGACACTCGGGAGGGTCAGGCCTCGCGCCGGGCGAGGGTGAGGGCGAAGTCGCCGTCGGTGTCGGTCCACGTGTGCTCGACGGTGAAGCCGGCCGCGGCGAGCTCGTCACGCAGGCGCTCGGGCCGGAACTTCGTCGAGATCTCGACGCGGATCTCCTCACCGTGCGCCAGCTCGAACGTCAGGTCGGCGCCGGGGATGGTGACGCGCTGCGGCATGTCGGCCCTCAGCCGCAGGTCCATCCGCTCCTGGCGCGGGTCCCAGAAGGGCACGTAGGAGAAGGCGTCGATGTCGAAGTCGGCCCCGAGCTCACGGTTGAGCACGTGGAGGCAGTTCGTGACGAAGGCGGCGGTGACCCCTTGGCCGTCGTCATAGGCGGAGATGAGCCGGTCGCTGCTCTTGACGAGGTCGGTGCCGAGCAGGAAGGAGTCACCCGGCTCGAGGCTGTCGTGGAGTGCCCCGAGGAAGGCTGCCCGCTCCTCGACGTAGAAGTTGCCGATGGTCCCGCCGAGGAAGGCCACCAGACGACGACCTCCGCGCGGGAGGTGACTGAGGTGGAGGGTGAAGTCCCCGACGAGCGCCTCGACCTGCAGTGCGGGGTAGCGCTCGGACAGCATCGCGGCGGCGTCGCGCAGCGTCTGCTCGGAGACGTCGACCGGCACGAAGCGCTCGAGCCTGCCGGCGGCGGCGAACGCATCGAGCAGGGTGCGGGTCTTGTCGCTCGTGCCGCTACCGAGCTCGACAAAGGTCGTGGCGTCGCACGCGGTCACGATGTCGACGGCGTGGTCGCGCAGGATCGCCCGCTCGCGCTCGGTCGGGTAGTACTCCGGCAGCCGGGTGATCTGGTCGAAGAGATCGGAGCCGACGTCGTCGTAGAGCCACTTCGGCGAGAGCGAGCGGGGCTGCGATCCGAGGCCTCGTCGCACGTCGTCGACGAGAGCCCCGGAAGCCCAGTCCGGGTCGAGGGCCACGGTCACGACAGGCTCACGAGCGGTCACGAGCGGACCCCTCCGTCGGCGAGGCGGACGCCGGACAGGGCCCAGCGCGAGCCGGGCGGGAAGAAGTTGCGGTACGACAGTCGCGCATGACCCGGGGGCGTCAGGGCGCACCCCCCGCGCAGGACCATCTGGCCCGACATGAACTTGCCGTTGTACTCGCCGATGGCGCCGGCCGGCGGGTGGTAGCCGGGGTAGGCGAGGTAGGCCGAGCTCGTCCATTCCCAGCAGTCGCCGTAGACCTGGCGGAGGTGACCCGTCGGTGGGCCGGCGGCCCGGGGGTGGAACGTCTCGGTGTCGGCGAGGTTGCCGGCGGCGGTCGACGCCTCGGCCTGCCCGTCCGCGACGACGGCGTGCTCCCACTCGCCCTCGGTGGGCAGCCGCTTGCCGGCCCACGTCGCGAAGGCGTCGGCCTCGTAGTGGCTGACGTGGCTCACCGGCAGGCCGGGGTCGACCGGGCGGGTGCCGCTCAGCGTGTGCTCGAACCAGGCGCCGTCGACCTCGCGCCAGTAGAACGGCGCCCGCCAGCGCTCCCCGCGCACCCTGGCCCACCCGTCGGAGAGCCAGAGCTCGTGGCGCTCGTAGCCGCGGTCGGCCATGAACTCGAGCCACTCGCCATTGGTCACGAGCCGGTCGGCGAGGCGGTAGGGCTCGAGCCACTGCTGGTGCAGCGGCAGCTCGTTGTCGAAGCCGAAGCCGCCGCCCCGGTGCCCCACCTCGACGAGCCCGCCCTCGACGTCGACCCAGCCCAGCGGGTCGGGAGCGGACGGCGTGAGGGGGGTGCCGGCATACGCAGGCTGGAGGGGGTTGACCGACAGCACGTGCTTGATGTCCATGAGCAGCAGCTCCTGGTGCTGCTGCTCGTGGTGGAAGCCGAGCTCGATGGTCGGGCTCAGCTTCTGGAGCGAACCGCCGTCGAGGGTGTTCACGAGGTCGCGCATGCGGTCGTCGACGTCGGCGCGGTAGAGGCCGACGTCGTGGGCGCCGGGCCGGGTGATGAAGCCGCGCTCGGCGCGGGCGTAGCGCGGCCCGACGCCCTCGTAGTAGCTGTTGAAGAGGAACCAGTACTGGTCCTGGTAGGGCGTAAAGGACGGCTCGTGGTCGGCGAGCACGAACGTCTCGAAGAACCACGTCACGTGCGCCCGGTGCCACTTCGTGGGCGACACGTCCGGCATGGACTGGACGGTCTGGTCCTCGGGTGAGAGCGGGGCGGCGAGAGTCTCGGTGTGGGATCGCACCTCGTCGTAGCGTGCGACGAGCGTGTCGGCGTCCCACTGATACCGCCGCATCGGGTCGGGCATGGTGTCCTCCTCCGTCCGGCCGATGCATGGGTCGCTCGACGGGCCGGTGCATCGACCCTAGGCACAGCCGCCGACATCCGCCCTCGGAACGGCGCACCGTAAGGAGCTGTTCACCCTTTCGCCCCCCGATGCGGCGGCCCTTCGGTCGGCGTTCCCGGCGTCGGTCCTGGCGGTTAGGGTTTCGGGCATGGCCACCGCCCTGTACCGCCGCTATCGGCCCGAGAGCTTCGCCGACGTCATCGGCCAGGAGCACGTGACGGAGCCGCTCATGCAGGCGCTGCGCACGGGCCGGGTCAACCACGCCTACCTCTTCAGCGGGCCACGCGGCTGCGGCAAGACGACGAGCGCGCGCATCCTCGCGCGCTGCCTCAACTGCGAGCAGGGGCCGACGCCGATCCCGTGCGGCACGTGTGACTCGTGCGTGGCGCTCGCCCGTGGTGGCTCCGGCTCGGTCGACGTCATCGAGATCGATGCCGCGAGCCACGGAGGCGTCGACGACGCCCGTGACCTGCGCGAGCGGGCGAGCTACGGCCCGGCCCAGAGCCGCTTCAAGATCTACATCATCGACGAGGCGCACATGGTGACGCCGCAGGGCTTCAACGCCCTGCTCAAGATCGTCGAGGAGCCGCCGGAGCACGTGAAGTTCGTCTTCGCGACGACCGAGCCCGAGAAGGTCATCGGCACCATCCGCTCCCGCACGCACCACTACCCCTTCCGGCTCGTGCCGCCGGCCAAGCTCACGAGCTACATGGAGCGGCTCCTCGAGTCAGAGCACGTCGCGACCCAGCCGGGGGTGCTCAGCTTCGTCACACGTGCGGGCGGCGGCTCGGTGCGTGACTCGCTGTCGGTGCTCGACCAGCTCATCGCCGGCTCGGGTCCCGAGGGCCTGACCTACGACGGCGCCGTGTCGTTGCTCGGCTTCACCGACGGCGAGCTGCTCGACAGCACCGTCGACGCGCTGGCGGCCGGCGACGGTGCCGCCACCTTCCGCCAGATCGACAAGGTCATCGAGTCGGGCCACGACCCGCGCCGTTTCGTCGAGGACCTGCTCGAGCGCCTCCGCGACCTCATCATCGTGGCCGCGATCCCCGAGGGCGCCGGGCAGGTGCTGCGCGGCGTCCCCGAGGACCAGCTCGAGCGCATGCGCGTGCAGCAGGCGGCCTTCGGCCCGGGTGCGCTCTCGCGTGCGGCCGACATCGTCAACACGGGCCTCACCGAGATGACCGGCGCCACCGCCCCGCGGCTGCAGCTCGAGCTGATCTGCGCGCGCATCCTCCTGCCGGCCGCCTCCGGCGAGCAGGGGTATGCCGCCCGCCTCGACCGTCTCGAGCGCCGCCTCGACGTCGGGGGAGTCCCGACCGCCGCCCGCGGTGACGCTCCGGCACCGGCCGGTCACGCGCCGCCCGCTCCCGCGGCGTCCGCTCCGCCCCGCACGGTCTCCGACTACACGCCCCCCTCGAGCGGTGGCGGGGCGGGTGCCTCGCACGCCGCCGGCGGCATGGGTGGCGGCGGTCGCAGCACGGGCATCGAGTCCGCCGGCGGCCCGTCTGGTCCGGCGTCGAGTCCAGGCCCTGGTGATGCGGGCCGCATCGACGCGGCGCGTGCCGAGGTCGGTGCGCCACCCGTCATGACGCCGGCCGAGTCGGTCGGTGGCCCGTCCGCTGTCGTCGAGTCGAGCACTGGTGACCAGCACCTCGCCGGTGCGTCCGAGCAGGTCCGGTCCGGCGCGGGCCCCTCGGCGGGTTCGTCCGCCGCCTCGGTCCCGGCGCCCGAGCCGCCCTCGGCCGCAGGGCGGCCGGGCGAAGCCACGCAGGCTGGGTCGGCCGGTGGCATGGACACCGACGCCATCCGGCGCGCGTGGCCCAACGTCCTCGGTCGCATCTTCACGATGCGCCGCATCACGTGGACCTTCGTCTCGCAGAACGCCCAGGTCACGGCCTTCGACGGCAGGACCCTGACGCTCGGCATCGCGACCGCCGGGCTCACGCAGACCTTCCGAGCGGGCAACCACGCCGACATCGTGCGCCAGGCGCTCATCGACGAGCTCGGGGTCGACGCCGTCGTCGACGGCATCCACATGGACACCGTGTCGCAGCAGACTCCGGTCGCGCCACCGCCGGGAGTCGTCCCCGCGGGGCTTCCCGACCCGCCGAGCAAGGGCGCCCCGGGTGGTCCGGCCGACGGCGGGCAGGGGGGCGCCGGTGCTGGTGACGGTGGTGCGGGTCGTTCGTCATGGGGTGATGCCGGCGCGGGGCATGACTCCGCCGGCCCCGGGGGCAACGCTCCGACCGGGACCGGCGGCCACGGTGGATCGTCCCCGTCGGGAGGCGCGGCGCTCGCCGACGCCGGGCTGAGCCCGGTCTCCGGACGGTCGCTCCAGGACAATGCCGGCTGGGGATCGACGACGGGTCCGGCCCCGGACTGGGCCACCGGGCCGGCCCCCGCCTCGCCGTCCGCTGCGTCGCCGTCCGCGCCGCCGCCCACGGGCGCCGCGGCGGGTGCCGCCTCGGCAGGTGGCGCCTCGGCAGGTGGCGCCTCGGCAGGTGGCGCCTCCGGGGGAGACGCGCCGACGGACTCGGCGGTGCGTGGGGCGAGTGCCGTGCGGCAGTCGTTCGCCCAGGCCCGGTCGCGGGCCGGGGGTGCGCGCTCGACCGACGACGAGCCGCGACAGCCAGTCACCGACGACTCCGCCGTGAGCGACGACGACGAGGACATCGAGCAGTCCGGCGACGTCGGGCGTTCTGTCATCGAGAAGGTCCTCGGCGGCCGCGTCGTCCAGGAGCTCGACAACTGACCGTCCACGGGCCGGCAATCGTCATAACCCGGAGGGGCAGGCGCGTCCCGGAGTAGCGTCGAAGCGTGACCTTCGAGGTTGCGGCGGACGCGTACAACCGGTTCATGGGGCGGTATTCGGGGCCGCTCGCCGAGCGGTTCGCCGACTGGTCAGGTGTGGCCAGACCCAGTCGGGCGCTGGATGTGGGCTGTGGAACCGGGGCCTTGACCCGTGTGCTCATCGAGCGGCTGGGGGTCGACGGCGTCTCCGCGGTCGACCCGTCCTTGCAGCTGCTCGCCGCCCTGCGGCAGGCGTTTCCGACGCTCGACGTGCAGACCGCGACGGCAGAGCGGCTGCCCTACCCCGACGACCTCTTCGACCACGCGCTCGCCCAGCTCGTCGTCAGCTTCATGGCGGACCCGGTGCTCGGGCTGCAGGAGATGTCCCGGGTCACGCGCCCCGGCGGCACGGTGTCCGCCTGCGTCTGGGACCTCGCCGGCGGTGGCGCGCCGCTGGCCCCCTTCTGGCGGGCGGCACGCGACCTCGACCCCGACGTCGACGACGAGTCCGGCAGGCCCGGGACCCGGGAGGGCGAGCTGGCGCACCTGTGCGACCAGGCCGGCCTGAACCAGATCGAGGACACCGCCCTCACCGTCACCGTGCGACACCCGACCTTCGAGGACTGGTGGGTGCCCTACACGTTCGGGGTGGGACCCGCGGGCGCGCACGTGCGAAGCCTCGATGAGATGGCGCGAGCACGGTTGCGTGAACGCTGCCGGCAGCTGCTGCCCGATCCGCCCTTCTACATCATGGCAACCGCGTGGGCGGTGCGCGCCCGGGCCTGACGCAGACCGGCTGACTCAGACGCGCTGACGCGGACCGAGCGGACGCGCTCACCCGGCATACCAAAGGGTGGTCATCCGGCGGCTGCGACGGACGGTCGCCACGGACGGTCCGCCCCCGGCCCTAGGCTGTGGCCCATGTTCTACAGCCTCGGGCGCAACCTCCTGTACCCGCTGTCCCATGCGCTGTACCGGCCCACGATCGAGGGCAAGGAGAACATCCCGCGGCAGGGCGGTGTCATCGTCGCGAGCAACCACCTGTCGTTCATCGACTCCTTCGCGATCCCGCTGGCGTCCCCACGGCAGGTCCGCTTTCTCGCCAAGGAGGAGTACTGGACCGGGACGGGTGTCGGCGGCTTCCTGCGCAAGGGCTTCTTCACGGCTGTCGGGATGGTGCCGGTCGACCGCCACTCGGCGAGCGCCGCCCAGGAGAGCCTCGACACGGCGCTCGAGCTGCTGAGGGCCGGTGACGCCTTCGGCATCTATCCCGAGGGCACCCGCTCACGCGACGGCCGGCTCTACCGGGGCCGCACGGGCGTCGCCTGGCTGGCCCTGACGGCGCAGGTGCCGATCGTGCCCGTGGGGCTCATCGGCACCGAGCAGATCCAGCCGGTCGGGGCACGGTTCCCCAAGCTCGCCAAGGTCACGGTGCGCTTCGGCGCCCCGATCGGGGTCGAGGAGTATGCCGGTATGCCCGCGGGCAAGGCGCGTCGCCTGCTGACCGACCGCGTCATGGCGGCCATCGCCGAGCTGAGCGGGCAGGAGCGCGCCGACGCGTACAACGAGGTGCCGGGCGCCGAGTCCCCGATCTGAGCGATTCCTTTGCAGATGCGACCCTGTCGCATCTAGCGTGGGTCCGTGACCGAAGCCCGAGCGTCGTCCCTCGCCACCGCCCGAGCGTCGGCGACCCGCCGTCTCGGCCGCAGTGAACGCCGCAGCCTGCTCGGCATGGCCACGGTCATCCTCGTGCTGCACCTCGTCGGCTGGGGCCTGCTCGTCGGCGTCGTCGCACCGCACCAGTACCAGGTGGCCGGCCAGCTCTTCGGCGTCGGGCTCGGGGTGACGGCCTACACCCTCGGCATGCGGCACGCGTTCGACGCCGACCACATCGCGGCCATCGACAACACGACGCGCAAGCTCATGGCCGAGGGCCAGCGCCCGATGAGCGTCGGCTTCTGGTTCAGCCTCGGCCACTCGTCGGTCGTCTTCGTCATGGTCGCGCTCGTCGCCTTCGGCATCCGGGCGCTGGCCGGCGCGATCGAGGACGACAGCTCGACCCTCCAGCAGGTGACGGGAGTCTGGGGGACCGCGGTCTCCGGCGTCTTCCTCGTCCTCATCGGCCTCATCAACCTCGCCGCGCTCGTCGGGATCCTCAAGGTCTTCCGACGCATGCGTGCCGGTGACTACGACGAGGCAGAGCTCAATGCCCAGCTCGACAAGCGTGGCCTGCTCAACCGGATCCTCGGGCGCGTGACGCGGACGGTGCGCAGGTCCTGGCACATGTACCCCGTGGGGCTGCTCTTCGGCCTCGGCTTCGACACGGTCACCGAGGTCGGGCTGCTCGTCATCGCCGGCGGCGCCGCCGCGGCCAACCTGCCTTGGTATGCCGTGCTCATCCTCCCGGTGCTCTTCGCCGCGGGCATGTCGCTCCTGGACACCATCGACGGGTCGTTCATGAACTTCGCCTACGGCTGGGCCTTCAGCAAGCCGGTGCGCAAGATCTACTACAACATCACCATCACAGCGCTCTCGGTCGCCGTCGCCCTCGTCATCGGGGTCATCGAGCTCGCCGGCCTCCTCGGCGACAAGCTCGACATCACCTCGGGTCCGGTCGCGTGGATCGGCTCGATCGACCTCGCAGACGTCGGCTTCTGGATCGTCGGGCTCTTCGTCGTCACCTGGGCCGTGGCGCTCGCCGTGTGGCGCCTCGGGCGCATCGAGGAGCGCTGGTCCGCGGGGTTGCCCGACGGGGGCGCCTGAGCGCAGCCCTCCGCGGCGGGTTTGGCCGTCACAAGTCCGCCGGGGCGGGGTTGGTGCGGGGGTGGCGCGGGGTTTGACCGTCACAAGTCCGCCGGGGCGGGGTTGGTGCGGGGGTGGCGCGGGGTTTGACCGTCACAAGTCCGCCGGGCGGGGTTGGTGCGGGGGTGGGGCCGGGTTTGACCGTCACAAGTCCGCCGGGGCGGGGTTGGTGCGGGGGTGGCGCGGGGTTTGACCGTCACAAGTCCGCCGGGGCGGGGTTGGTGCGGGGGTGGGGCCGGGTCAGAGGGTTCAGCGGGGTTAGAGGGGTTAGCGGGTGGCCTCGATGGCGGCGCGGAAGTGCGGCAGGGCAGCCTCGATGGACTCGGCGGTCGCCGTGAGGCAGATCCGGAACCATCCTGGCGTCTCGAAGAGCGCGCCCGGAATCACGAGGACGCCGCGACGCTCGAGCGATGCGACGAACGCTTCGTGGTCCGGGACGGGCGAGCGCGGCCAGAGGTAGAACGTGCCCTCCGGGGAGGCTACCCATAGCCCATCCCACGCAGCGCCGTGACGAGCCGGTCGCGTTTGGCCTGGAGGGCGGCGACGTCGAGGGAGAGGCGCTCGAGGTCGGGGACGGCATACTGCATGACCGCGTTCGGGAAGAGCCAGCCGCCCGCGACCTGGAGACGACGATGATGCGCGTGCGGGCCGTGATCGCGGCGGAGATGGCCCCGAGGTCCAGGTCGAAGCTCGGCTGGAGCGCCGGCACCTTGACTGGCACGAGGCCGGCCTCGATGGCGAGGATCTCGTAGAGGAACCAGGGCGGGAGCGTGTAGACGACCTCGTCGCCGGGGTCGGCCACCGTCTTCATCACCACGGTGATCGCGCCGAAGCCACCGGTGGTCATGCGGAGGTGGTCGCCGGTCCAGCCGAGCGGGACGACGCGTTCGAGCGAGGCCGCGGCTGCGTCCTGGGGCGGCTTCTCGCTCTGCTTGTAGGCGAACCACAGCTCGTCACGCGGCACGGCGGCCTCGCGCAGCGCGTCGACGTAGGCCGGCATCGCCAGCTCGTGCGGGTCACCGAAGGTGAAGTCCAGGACTCCGTGGTCGCGGCGACCGGTCTCCTCCGCGGCGCGACGGCGCAGGAAACCGAAGAGCATCCGGAACGGTGTGGCTGCCTGGATCTGCTGGCTGCGGCGTGAGACGGACCCACCCTGTGCGTGTTGGTCGGGGTCGGCCTGCACTGTGTCACCTCGTCTGGCCACGTCGCCGTCGTCGTGCGGCCACGCTAGACCGGTGCGGTGGTCCGCAGGACGGCTTTGCGAGGCTTAGGGTTGCGGTGTGTACGAAGGCGCGGTGCAGGACCTGATCGACGAGCTCGGACGACTCCCGGGAGTCGGTCCCAAGAGCGCGCAACGCATCGCCTTCCACCTGCTCCAGGCGGACTCCGACGACGTCACGCGTCTCGTCACGGCGCTGACCGAGGTCAAGGCCCGGGTCCGCTTCTGCGAGGAGTGCGGCAACGTCGCGGAGGCCGAGAAGTGCCGCATCTGCGCCGACCCGCGCCGCGACCACACGGCGATCTGCGTCGTCGAGGAGCCCAAGGACGTCGTCGCCATCGAGCGCACGCGCGAGTTCCGCGGGAAGTACCACGTGCTCGGTGGCGCGATCAGCCCCATCGACGGCATCGGACCCGACGACCTGCGGGTGCGCGAGCTCATGACGCGCCTCGCCTCCGGTGAGGTGCAGGAGGTCATCATCGCGACCGACCCCAACCTCGAGGGCGAGGCCACGGCCACCTACCTGAGCCGACTGCTGCGCGACGTCGGCCTCACCGTGACGGTCAGCGGACGGATCGCTCTCTCGATCGAGGCGGACGGATTGCTCTTTCGATCGGAGGGGGCGGATTGCTCTTTCGATCGGAGGGGACGGATTGCTCTTTCGATCGGAGGGGGCGGATTGCTCTTTCGATTGGAGAAGGGGGGCGGGTCGATGAGGCACCAGCGCTGGTGCGCTCGTTCCCGGGGCGACCGCGCCACACGGCATACGGCATGCTGGGACCATGACTGATGACCCGGTGACCGAGGGCCACGCGAGCGAGGTCGACGACCTGTCGGGCCTGGCCGATCTGACCGCCGCGGAGGCGAGTGCCTTCCTGACATCCGTCACCGAGGTGGCGTCGGGCAGCTCGCCCGACACCGCGCTCCCGTTGCTGACGCTCGCGCTCTCGCAGGTGCTCCTCGCCGGCGCGCGGCTCGGGGCGATCGAGGACGTCGTGCCGGAGGAGCGGTTCGAACCGGACGCGACCGACGACGACGCCGACCCGCTGCGCACGGGCCTCGCGAACGTCTTCGCCGGCATCGACGACTACGTCTACGTCATCGACCCGATCACGTCCACGGAGCGTGCCGACGGCTCGATCACCAACGACCTCGTCGACGTGGCGGTGTCGCTGAGCCACGGACTCAAGCACTACGCGACCGGGCGCAAGCTCGAGGCCCTGTGGTGGTGGCAGTTCGGCTACCTGTCGCACTGGGGTGACCGGGGTCTGACGGCGCTCCGCTCGCTCCACTCGATCCTCGCCCACCTGCGCCTCGACGCCGACGAGGAGACCGTCGGCGAGGCGGAGTTCGACGCGCTGCACCCCTAGTCCGCGCGAGAACGTGCGGCGCGCGGGACGAATCGGCGCACATCTCACCATCGTGACGTCCCGATGGGTCCCGAGCGTCCGAGCCTAGACTCGGACGCACCGCAGACCACCGAGGAGATCCGGAGCCAGAGTGAGCATCGTCGTCCAGAAGTACGGCGGTTCGTCCGTGTCCGACGCCGAGGCCATCAAGCGGGTGGCCCGGCGCATCGTCGAGACGCAGCGGGCCGGGCACTCCGTGTGCGTCGTCGTCTCGGCGATGGGCGACACGACGGACGAGCTGATGGACCTCGCCGAGCAGGTGACGCCCGCGCCGCCCGCGCGTGAGCTCGACATGCTCCTCACCTCGGGTGAGCGCATCTCGATGGCCCTGGTGGCCATGGCGATCGCGCAGCTCGGCGCCGAGGCCCGGTCATTCACCGGCAGCCAGGCCGGCGTCATCACCGACGACGCCCACGGCGCCGCGCGCATCATCGACGTGACTCCGGGTCGCATCCAGAGCGCCCTCGACGCCGGCCACATCGCGATCGTCGCCGGCTTCCAAGGCGTGAGCCAGACGACGAAGGACATCACCACCCTGGGCCGGGGCGGGTCCGACACGACCGCCGTCGCGCTGGCCGCCGCGCTCGAGGCCGACGTCTGCGAGATCTACACCGACGTCGACGGCGTCTTCACCGCCGACCCGCGCGTCCTGCCGAGCGCCCGCAAGCTCGACGTCCTGTCGATGGAGGAGATGCTCGACCTCGCCGCCAACGGCAGCAAGATCCTGCACCTGCGCTGCGTCGAGTACGCCCGCCGCTACGGCATCCCCATCCACGTGCGCTCGTCCTGGTCGCAGAAGGCCGGCACCTGGATCAAGGACAACCCCTACGAAGGAGAAGGCGCTGTGGAAGCTCCGATCATCGCCGGCATCGCCCACGACCGCAGCGAGGCCAAGATCACCATCGTCGGCGTCCCCGACCGCGTCGGCATCGCCGCCAAGATCTTCGGCGCGATCGCGGAGTCCGGCATCAACATCGACATGATCGTGCAGAACGTGTCGGCCGCCGAGACGGCGAAGACCGACATCTCCTTCACCCTCCCGCAGGCCGACGGCGCCCGCGGCATGCAGGTGCTCCAGTCGATCAAGCACGAGGTCGAGTACGCCGACCTGCGCCTCGACGACAAGATCGGCAAGATCGCACTCGTCGGCGCCGGCATGAAGAGCCACCCGGGCGTCTCGGCCAAGTTCTTCGGCGCGCTCGCCGAGGCCGGCATCAACATCGAGATGATCTCGACCTCCGAGATCCGCGTCTCGGCGGTGACGCGGGCCGAGCAGCTCGACGACGCCGTCCGCGCCGTGCACACGGCCTTCGGGCTCGACTCCGCGGACGAGGCGATCGTCTACGGCGGCACCGGTCGTTGACGGGACCTCACGCGGGGACGGCGGTCGCCACGATGTCGGCCAGCTCCTCGCGTGACGGGCCCGGGTCGGGCTGCGGGCGCCAGCCGGAGCGGTAGACGGCCCGAGCCCTCTCCTCGACGGTGCCCAGGACCGAGGGAAGGGCCTGCATCGACACGTACGGCCCGATGGCCTCACCGATGGACGGGTCCTGCGCGGCGGCCATCATGATGACGTCCGACGGCAGGTGCCCGGAAAGGTCGATGTCGTCCCCGGCCCAGCGCCGAGCCTGGGCGTGGTCCATCGCGATGTGGTCCTCGACCCACGGCCGCATCCGCGCCTCGTCCCACGCGTCGAGCTCCTCGCCCACCGCCTCGACGTCGGGTCCGTGCACGTCGATCAGGCGCAGCAGCTCGCTGACCTGGGTGAGTGAGGTCGTCACACCTCGGCCAAAGTTCGGTGTCGTCGTGCACACTGCGTCGCCGACGAAGACGAGCCCCGGCAGGGCGAGGTCGCCGGAGGGGCCACGCTGCCCGCGGTAGACGTTGAGGAGCGGCCCGCCCGGGAGCACGTCGGTCAACGGCTCGGCGACCTCGGTCGCGGTCCACTCGGCGAGCCCCGGAATCGCGGCGCTCGCGGCCTCGAACGCCCTCACGTGTCTGAGCCCCACGAGGTTCCGGTCCGCCGTCGACCGGATGATGAGGGCGGAGAAGATGCCCCTCTCGTGGAGGAAGATGAGAACCATGAAGCCGACGTAGTTGCCCTGCCAGGCAATGGCATTCGTCATCCGCGGCAGCGGGGCGTTCGGCAGCAGACGGTAGGCGCGGTCGACGTAGGCGATCCCGCACTCACCGCCGATCCCGGGGGCCCGCAGGTGCCGGTTGACCCGCCCGGACCGGCCGGAGGCGTCGACGACGAGGTCGGCCTCGAGGTCCGAGCCGTCGACGCGGATGCCCCGGGCCTGGCCGCCTCTCGTCGTGACGCCGTCGACGTGACCGGTGCGCATCTCGAGGCCGGGCTGCTCGAGCGCCGCGGACCGTACGGCCCGCTCGAAGGTCTCACGGCGCGAGCGCACACCGGCCGGCAGCGTCCGGCCGTCGGGGAGCGGCATCTCGATCGGCTCACCGCCCAGGGCGAGCCACGCGTCCCACGCCGCAGGCGCCTCGGCGCGGAGCACCTCGCCGACCTGGGGTCGGAAGGCATGCGCGTGGTGGAACTGCATGACGCCCCGGCGGGCCCAGGTTCCCCCGTCCAGCGGGGGTCCGGGGTCCCGGTCGACCGCCACGACCTGGTGCCCGCGGCGTGCGAGACCCATTCCCGTGACGAGCCCCGTGGGACCTCCTCCGATGACGGCGACCTTCACGACCACCACCCCCTCGCATCTCCACAGTGGGAGTGGACCTGCTGGGCGTCAAGCGATTTCGGGCTCCCCGCAGGCGCGCCGCCGCGATCTGCGGCATATGCCCGTCCCTGGTTCACAGGTTCACCGGTGCGGGCCGCGGGTATGGTCGAAGACACAGCAGCAGTCACCTACTCGGGGCGATAGGTACGGCCAACGTGACCCCTCACGAATCACATCTGCAGAGCGACGGCTCGGTCTTCCCGCCCGTCACACCCGACCCGCCGCCGTCACCCGGTCAGGTGGAGATCCACGTGCCCGACATCGTGCCGGTGTCGACGCCCGACGGCCCGGACCGCGCGAGCGACACCCGCGAGACCCAGGACGCCACGTCCGAGACGGCCGGTGTGCGGGAGTCGTCGCCACCCGACTGACGGCCTCGTCCGGACCGGGTGTTCGCGCACCGTGACGAACCGGGTATCTCCTCGACGTGAGACTGCGTCGGAGCGTCATCGACAAGCCCGGGATCCGTCGAGTGCGGCGAGGCCGCGGCTTCGGCTACGTCGACGCCGACGGTCGCACGGTCGACCCGGCCACGCGGGAGCGGATCACGGCTCTCGTCATCCCGCCGGCGTGGCAGGACGTCTGGATCAGCCCGCATCCCAACGGGCACATCCAGGCCGTCGGCACCGACGACGCCGGCCGTCGCCAGTACCTCTACCACGGGGCCTGGCACGAGGAGCGTGGCCGCGAGAAGCACGACCGCGTCATGGTCCTCGCGCGCAAGCTGCCCGCCGCCCGCAAGCAGATCGCCGCCGACCTGCGCACGAACGGGCTGACGAAGAAGCGCGTCACGGCCGCCGGTCTGCGGATGCTCGACGCCGGACTCTTCCGCAGCGGCGGTGAGGAGTACGAGGCCGAGCACGGCTCCCACGGGGTGGCGACCCTCCTGCGCTCACACGTGACCGTGAGTGGCGAGGACGTCACGTTCGAGTTCCCCGCGAAGTCCGGGGTCACCCGCGAGGCGGTCATGACCGACCAGCTGCTCGCGCGGATCGTGCTGTCCCTCAAGCGAAGTGGTTATCCGGGCGAGCGGCTGCTGGCCTACCGCGACACCGACGGATGGCACGAGCTGCGGTCGAGCGACCTCAACGTCGCGTTCAAGGAGCTCGTCGGCGAGGAGCACACCGTCAAGGACCTGCGCACCTGGGCGGCGACCGTGACCGCGGCCGTCTCCCTCGCCCGGATCGGTCCCGTCGCGTCCGAGCGCGAGCTCAAGCGGGCCGAGAAAGACACCATGAAGGTCGTGTCGGAGCACCTCGGCAACACGCCCGCCGTCGCGCGCAGGTCGTACGTCGACCCTCGGGTCCTCGACGAGTATGCCGTCGGCCGCACTATCGCGCGCAGTCTCAACCGCCTGACCAAGGCGGATCGCAGCCGCCTCGGTTCCCTTCGAAGCGAAGGGAACCCGACGGCATACGCAGGCTTGTCAGGCGGTCAGAGGTCGACGACCTCGTTGTCGCCCTCCAGGCGCTCGCCGGTCACCTTCGCCTTGATGAAGTTGGCGATCTGCGTGACCTTCGCGCCCGGGGAGTCCCAGTACTCGGCCGAGTCGGCGCTCACCTTGATGAGGATGTTGTTGGGGTTCTCCGGGCCACCCTCGAGCCACGCGCCCGTGAAGGAGTTCCACAGCTCGGCGAGCTTGGCCGTGTCATCGACGATCGTGGCGGTGCCGGACAGCGACACCCACGAGCTCTGCGAGCTGTAGGCGACATTGACCTTCGCCGGGGACTGCGCGGCGATGTCACGGGCCTTGTGGCTGTCGCGCTCCGCGACGAAGAGGACGTCGCCGTCGAACTCGACCTCCTGCGTCGCCATCGGGTGGCTGACGAGTGCGCCGTTCGAGTCCACGTGCGTCAGCATCGCGATCCGGATGTCCTTGATGAGGTCTGCGACCTTCTTCGTGCCGTCGTCGTGCTCGCTCATGGCGTACTCCTCGTCGGGGTCGGTGACGCTGTCACCGGCCACGTACCCGATGCGCTCAGGCGGTGGTCGAGCGTGTCGAGGGTTCGGCCAGGTCCAGATCGGCCTCCTCCGGGGTGCTCTCCCCGGTGCCCCCGTGGGAGACGTCCTCGGCCCGCGTGTGCGGCATGAGCAGGCCGGCCGCGATGCTGACGACGGCTGCGACGAGCACGGCGAGGAAGACCGCCGTCGAGCCGGCCTGGACGGCCGCCCTCGAGGCGTCCCCGCCCCGAGCCGCGATGACGGCGTTGGCGATGGCGCCGAAGATCGCGACGCCGACCGCGCTGCCCACCGAGCGCATGAACATGTTGGTGCCGGTGACGACGGCGCGCTCGTTTCACGGCACGGAGGCCTGGGCCGCGATCAGGGTCGGGGTCGCCACCAGGCCGAGCCCGAGGCCGACGACGAGGCACGACCCGGCCGTGGCCCAGACGTTCGGGGTCGAGGAGACGATCCAGAGGGACAGGGCGCCCAGGGTCGCGATGACCAGACCGATGAGCGCGGTCGGGCGGAAGCCGATGCGCATGTAGAGACGCCCGGACTGCGACGCCGAGATCGGCCAGCCGATGGTGAGGGCGGCGACGGCGAGCCCGGCGACGATCGGCGTGGCTCCCGTCGAGCGCTCGAGGAAGGTCGGGACGTAGGAGGTGAGGCCGACGAGCACGGCGCCGACGCCGATGCTGATGAGGCACGTCGCGACGATGAGTCGGCGCGTCAGGATCTCCAGAGGCAGCACCGGCTCCGGTGCGCGGCGCTCGATGAAGCCGAAGATGACGAGCAGGAGAGCGCCGACGGAGAAGGCTCCGATGCTCTGCCACGAGCTCCACGCCCAGGCCTGGCCGCCCTCGAGGACGGCGAGGATGAGCAGCGTCAACGAGACCGTGAGCACGCTGGCCCCGGCGTAGTCGATGCGGTGCCGGCGTCGCTCGACGGACTCGTCGTAGTTGCGCCACAGCATGCCCGCGGCGAGCAGGCAGAAGGGGATGTTGACGAAGAAGATCCACCGCCACGACGCGAACTGGGAGAAGACGCCGCCGAGCGTGGGACCGACGACGGACGACACGGCCCACACGCTCGCGATGTAGCCCTGGGTCTTGGCGCGCTCGGCCACGGTGTAGATGTCGGCGGCGATCGTGGTCGTCATGGGCAGCACCGCGCCGGCCCCGAGGCCCTGCAGGGCTCGCATGACGATGAGCGAGCCCATGTCCCAAGCGAACCCGCAGAGGATGCTGCCGACGAGGAAGAGTCCGATCCCGACGAGGATGACCGGCTTTCGTCCGACCGTGTCGGCGAGCTTGGCATAGACCGGGACCGACACGGCCTGCGCCAGCAGGTAGACCGAGAACAGCCACGGGAACTGGGTCAGGCCGCCGAGGTCCGCGACGATGGACGGGACGGCCGTCGCCAGGATCGTCGAGTCGAGCGCGATGAGCGACGTCGACAGCATGAGGGCGATGAGGATCGGCCCACGGTCCGAGCGGAATCCCAGGTTCGACGAGGTGGACACGATCCTCCTGATGCTGGCGGAGCCGGGTGCCCGGCGCGGGCGGCGACAAAGAGGGACAACGCTCGTGGGCGCGGTTCATTCCCGACCGCTCGGCATCCGGGACCGCGCATCGGCCTGCTGCAGCGTCTCGTTGCTGCCACTGTGGACTCAGGCCCGGACCGACGGCATCCGTCCACTGGTGGCCGGGGAAGGAGAGTCGCGGTGCGAACGGTCGGTGTGGAGGAGGAGATGCTGCTCGTCGACGTGCGCACCGGACGACCGCGATCGGTCTCCGGGCAGATGCTGGCGCACGCCCCGCGCCGGCGCCCCGAGTCGGCGGGCGTGGGGGTGCACGGAGCCATCGCGGCGGAGCTGCAGCAGCAGCAGATCGAGACGCGCACCGCGCCGGCCGCCGACATGGCCGCCCTCCGTGCCGAGGTCCGGAGGTGGCGCTCCGAGGCCGTCTCGGCGGCGCGGGGGACGGGTTCGAGCGTCGCCGCGCTCGCCACCTCACCGCTGCCCGTGCGCCCGGTCCTGACGAGGTCGCCGCGGTACGACTGGCTGGGGGACCGCTACCAGCTCACCGCACGTGAGCACCTCACGTGCGGCTGCCACGTGCACGTCTCCGTGGACAGCGACGAGGAGGGCGTGGGCGTCCTGGACCGCATCCGGGTCTGGCTGCCGTCACTGCTCGCGCTCAGCGCCAACTCTCCCTTCTGGAACGGCCAGGACTCCGGCTATGCGAGCTACAGGTCCCAGGCGTTCGCGAGATGGCCCTCGTGGGGGCCGGCCGACCGCTACGGCTCGGCTGAGGGCTACCACCGGCTCGTGCGCAGGATGGCGCTGAGCTCGGTGATCCTCGACCCGGGCATGGTCTACTTCGACGCCCGTCTGTCCCAGCACTACCCGACCGTGGAGATCCGCGCCGCGGACGTCTGCTTCAGCGTCGAGGAGGCGATCGTCGTCGCGGCCCTGTGCCGAGGACTCGTCGAGACGGCCGCGCTCGAGTGGGCGGCCGGCAGGGCGGCGCCCGACGTGCCGACGCAGATGCTGCGGTTCGCGACATGGCAGGCCGGGCGGGAGGGGCTCGAGGGGAACCTCATCGACTGGCGCACCGAGCTGCCGAGGCCGTGCTGGTCGGTGCTCGAGTCGCTCGTCGACCACGTGGGGCCGGCCCTGCAGGCGGCCGGGGATCTCGAGATGGTGCGGGAGGGGCTCGCCCGGGTGCGCGCGGAGGGCAACGGTGCCATCCGCCAGCGGGCCGTGATGGCGCACACCGGGCAGCTCGTCGACGTCGTCGCCGCGTCGGTCCGCGAGACGTCGTCGCGGGGCGCGGGCTAGCCAGTCGACGCCTGGCTTGGACCCGACGGAAAGCGAGTGCGCTGCGCGCCGGCGTCCTGCTGGTCGTCGTCGCAGCCGTCCCGTTCCTGTCGGTCGTCGCCATCCTGGTCCGGGCGCCTGGTCTCGAGGGACCGAGTCTGGGTGACCTGCTCGGCGGTTCGACCGGCGTCGTCGTCGTGCCCCTGCTCGCCAGTCACTGCGGCGGGTGCAGCCACATGACGAAGGGCCTGGTGGAAGGCGACGTTCTCGCTCTCCACCAGGCCCTTCGGATGGTCGGGGTGACAGTGTCCGATCTCAGGACATCGGAATGGGCTGTCTCAGGACATCGGAATGGCGTGTCGCAGGTCATCGGCATAACCGGATCCGGCAGGGTCGGTGGTGTCGAAGCGTCGTCTTGTCATCACAGCCGTCCTGGCCGGTTCCTCGCA